>VAXM01000178.1 GCA_005883335.1 Actinomycetota bacterium | reverse complement strand
GGCGTTCCCCTCCTCGACGGAGTGGAGCACGACCTCCCGGCAGAAGCGGAAGCGTCCGCTCGCACGCATCCGCTCCAGATGCTCGTGCTTGGGCCAGCGGTCGGCGCCTTGCTGGATCCCGCGCCTGGCCCGCATCTCGGTGCGGCGTGCCTGATACGCCTCGAGGGCCTGGTCAAGCTCCGGATCGACGGCGGGCCGCCAGTCGTAGTCATAGGCAGCGAAGACACCGCCGGGCCGGAGGATCCGCGCCGCCTCGGCGAACGTGGGCGCCGGCTCCATCCAGTGCAGCGACTGCGAGGCGGTGACAACGTCCGCGACGCCGTTCGGGAACCCCGTCTCCTGCGCGAAGGCCTCGCGGTACTCGACACCGGGCGCCTGCTCGGCTACGGCGAGCATTGCTGAGTTGGGCTCGATGCCGGCGACGCGCTCCGCGATGCCCGACCAGGCCCGCGTCGAGAGCCCCGTGCCGCAGCCGAGGTCGACGACGAGCCGCGGCCGCTCGACGCGCGCATAGCGGCAGAGCACGTCGAGCAGTGCCCGCGGAGGCCGAGGCCTGAACCGGTCGTAGCCGCCTGCGAACCCCTCGCGCTCGTAACCGGAGCGATCGATCAGGGCGCGCGAAAACTCGCTCACCAGCGGCGAGGCTACCTACTCCCCGAGTCGGGCCTGACGGTCCCTAGTTAAGGCGCGCCCATCCTCCTCCCCGAGGCGATCGTATCGGCGAAAGTCGCGCGGATGGGTGACGCGACCGCGCCGAAAGTGTGACGACTACTCCCCGGTGATTCGCGGGGCAGGCCTTGCCGCATAGGCCCGCCCCACGGCGGTCAGGACGCCAGCGCTGCTGCCACAACCGGCTGTGCCGGCCCGGCGTCCAGAGCAAGCTCTTCGGCCAGCGCAGCCACGACCTGTGGGTCGAACTGCGTGCCCGCGCAGCGATCGAGCTCGGCGATCGCTTCCTCCGGCAAGACGCGCCGGCGGTAAACCCTTTCGGAGATCATCGCGTCGTAGGCGTCGGCGACGAAGATGATTCGCGCCCCGAGCGGGATCCGCTCGCCCGGCAAACCGTCCGGATAGCCGCTGCCGTCCCAGCGCTCGTGGTGATGGAGCACCCAGTCGGCGACCGGATCGACCTCGAGGCTCTCGAGCATGCGGAATCCGATCTGCGGGTGCCGCTCGAGGACGATCCGCTCAGGCTCGGTCAGCGGGCCGGGCTTGCGCAGGATCTCCTCGGGGATCGCGAGCTTGCCGAGGTCGTGCAGGCTCGCCGCGAGCCTCGCCAGCTCGACCTCCTCGTCGGGCAAACCGAGCCGGCGCGCCGTGCGGGCTGCCAGCTCGGCAACGCGCTGCGAGTGGCTTCCGGTGTAGACGTCCCGGGCATCGACCGCGCGAGCGAGGCTCGCCGCGGCGCGGAAGCGCGCGGCGCGATCGGGGCCGCTCGCCAGGCGCTTCAGCTCCGCGAGCTCGATCACGTCCGGCCGGTAGGCGCGCACGCGGTTCTTGCCGTACTCCTTCGCCCAGTAGAGAGCGCTGTCAGCGAGCCGGATCAGCTCGTCGCGCTCCGACGCGTGCTGTGGAGAGATCGCGACACCTGCGCTCACGGTCACCGACCCAACCTGGTCGAGATCGAGCGCCGAGATCCGCTCCACGACCGACGACGCCGCGGTCAGCGCGGCCGATTCGCCGTAGCCCGGGAGCAGGAGCGCGAACTCGTCGCCGCCGAGCCGGAAGGCCTCGCCGGTCTGGCGGAGCCGCGCGGCGAGCTGCGAGAGAACGCGATCGCCGGCGGGGTGACCGAAACGGTCGTTGATCCGCTTGAAGTCGTCGACGTCGACGAAGCAGAGCGTCAGCGGGAGGTTGCGCTCGTTCGCGTGCTGAAGCTCGCGCTCGAGCCGCTCGTGGAAGTGCCGGTGGTTCCCAAGGCCCGTCAGCGGGTCGGTCAGGGCCAGGCGCATTGCCCGGAGGGCGCGGACGATTGCGCGCTGGTAGAGCTGGATCGCCAGGAGCGGCCCGACGAGGACAACGGACAGGAACGGCGAGCGCTGCCAGAGCACGACGAGCATCAGCGCGGCCGAGGCCATCAGTGAGAAGGGGACGATCGTCGTGCGGAGGTTCGAGCGGGCCAGCGAGAACAGCGAGCGACGGGAGCTGACCGCAACGACCGCGGTGATCAGGACGAGGTTGACCGTGTACTGCGCCGAGGCGGCAGCGCCCACGCGTGCGAGGACGCCACTCGCCCCGGCGTCGTGGCCAAGCGGGGCGGAGAGCGCGCCGGCCGCGGTTGCGGCCAGTGCGACGACAGAGACGTTGTAGCCGATCCGGATCTGCGGCCGGTGCTCCAAAAGCTGTGTGACGGCGGGCGCG
>VAXM01000087.1 GCA_005883335.1 Actinomycetota bacterium | reverse complement strand
GCGCTGCAGCGTGCCGAGCTCGGCCTGCACCGGCACGGAGAGCGGGAACTCGAGCGAGTTGAGGAACTCCAGCGCCGGCTCGCCCATCACGACCACGAGCTTCGGCTGGACGATGTGGAGCTCGCGCACGAGCCAGGGCTTCGCCTCGTCCTCGTCGCCTCCCGCGAACTTGAGGCAGTTCGTCCCGTAGATCGCCATCGGGTCGACGCGCAGGCGCTGCAGGGACTTGAGGATCGCCTGGCCGGAGCGGCCGTAGAACGCGACGCCCTCCTGGATCTCGGCGGGCTGCGGCACGGCCTTCAGCAGGAGCACGTCCGCGAGCGGATGCCCCGAGCCGAGCACGGGCACGGCGGCGTCACCGGCAGCGCGGGCGATCTCGTCTCCGAGCTCGTTGATCTCGGAGATCGCCTTCTGCAGGTACTTGTCGAAGATCTCGTCGTTCGGCACAGAGGACACGGGCGGCACGGGCAAGGTTCTCGGCTAGCGAACTCTTTCCTTGGCCTGCGCCGCCCACTTCAGCGACTGCAGGTACAGCAGTGAGCGCGGGCGCCTCAGCACCTGCGCCGTCCGCAGGCTGGCGAGGAACTCCTCAGGCCCGTCGAAGGCCTGCATCCGCAGGCCGCCGGTGCCGACGCCCTGAAGGACGTGCGCGTCGGAGCCGGCGCCCATCGTCACGCCGTACTTGCGCGCGAACCGCAGCGCCTCGTCGTTGTAGGCCTCGAAGAGGAGCCGCGCGTTGTAGACCTCGACCACGTCGACCTCGTCCAGGTGGCTCTTCAGCGTCTTGGCGCTCGGGATCGCGTGAAGGCGGTCGAAGGGGTGGGGGAGGTAGACGATTCCGCCCTGCGCCCGGATTGCGGCGACCGTCTCGCCGAACGACATCCCGCGCGGGATCTCCTCCCTCAGGAACAGCCCGATCACTTCCCCCTGGCCGTCGGTCTTGACCTCCTCGCCGGGGATCACGGTCAGGTTCCGGCCGCGGGCCAGCTCGACTGCCTCGAGCGCGCCGCCGAAGACGTTGTGGTCGGTGACGGCGATCGCGCCGAGCCCTTGCGCCTCGGCGTGTTCGAGCAGCTCCTCGACCGGGATCTGGCAGTCGTGCGACCACGACGTGTGGAGGTGGAGGTCCGCGGCGATCCAGTCGCGGCCGTCCGTGAGCGCGCGTGTTTCAGGCGCCTTCCGCTTTCGCGCCGCCAGGCTCGTGTAGATGCCGTCCAGCTCGCGCGCGACCTCGGCGAAGCTCTGGCTCTCGGCTTCGGCGCGGGCCTGTTCGCTTAGACCGGCCCTGTAGTCATCGTCCTCGGCGAGCCGGGCAATTGCCGCCGCCGCGAGCTCGGGCTGTTCGCGCAGGCCGGGCGGGGAAACGATCGCCGCGGCGGCCGCTGCGGCCTCGAGCGAGACGCGCTGAACACCGTCGAAGGCGGGGACGAAGATCGCCGTCTCGTTCAGCAGCGGCGCCCGAGCCGCGCCGCTGCGAAGCGTGCGGATTCGCGCGCGGCCGCGGAGGCTGCGCGGGATCGTCGGGCGGCCGCTGAGCGCCTTCGTCCGCAGCAGGACGAGCTCCCAACCCGGAAGCTCGCGTAGCGCCCGCGTGACCGACCGTGCCAGCGCGCGCTCGGCGGGGCGCCACTCGTAGACGACGAGCTTCCGCTTGCGACCCGGCTTGAACAGCTCCGTGTCGACCCCGGGGCTGAGCACCCGGTAGTCGCCGGGGAGGCGCTCGGCGGCTGCCTCCGCGGTCGCCTCCGAGGTCGCGATCAGCGCGTCGATCCGCCCGAGCAGCCGCTCGCGCTGCGCCTTGCCGGGCGGATAGCCGAGCCGCTCGACCGCGAGGAAGGTCGTCACCGTGAGGGCGTGCGAGTCGCGTACGGCGAGGTACGAGAGGCTCGGCAGGCCCGGCTCGAAGCCGTGGACGACGTCGTAGCCGCCGCGCGTCAGGGCAAGCGAGAGGTTCGCTCGCACGCCGACGGGCACGCCGATCCGGCTCCGCCGCGAGACGGGCACGGCCGGCCCGAGCGCGATCACCTCGTCGGCCGCCCCGTCGAGCAGCGCGCGCCGGCCCGCGATCAGGTCGGCAGCGCGCGTCGACGGGGCGAGCACGGTGACGGAGTGCCCGAGGGCGCGCAGCTCCGCGGCGATGCCCGCCACGTGCTCATTGACGTCGTGGGGCCGCGACCAGGCGAAGGGCGTGACCAGGCAAACGCGCAGGCCCATCGGCCCGAGTCTAGCCTCACGACAGTCGATTCAGGCCTTGTTCTTGGCCGTCTCCTTCACGCGCGTCCGCGAGTTCTTGCGGATGAACTCCTCGACGAGCTCGTGGGCCTGGGAGTCGTTGTACTGCTTCGGCGGCGACTTCATCAGGTAGGCGCTGGGCCCGCCGAGCGTCCCGGAGATGCCGTTGTCGAGCGCGAGCTTCGCGAGGCGGACACCGTCGATGACGACGCCGGCCGAGTTGGGCGAGTCCCAGACCTCGATCTTCAGCTCGGCGTTCAGCGGCACGTCGCCGAAGGCCGTGCCCTCGAGGCGGATGTAGGCCCACTTGCGGTCCTCGAGCCAGGGCACGTAATCGGACGGGCCCACGTGGATGTTCTTGTCCTCGAGCTCGTAGGGGAGCATCGACTTGATCGAGTACGTCTTCGAGATCTTCTTCGACTCGAGCCGCTCCCGCTCAAGCATGTTCATGAAGTCGGAGTTGCCGCCGAAGTTGAGCTGGAAGGTGCGATCGACGCGAACGCCGCGGTCGCGGAAGATGCTCGTCAGGACGCGGTGCGTGATCGTGGCGCCGACCTGAGACTTGATGTCGTCGCCGATGATCGGCAGGCCGCGCTCCTCGAAGCGGCGCTGCCAGTAACTCTCGCGCGCGATGAAGATGGGCATGCAGTTCACCATCGCGCAGCCCGCGTTGAGGATCTGCTCCGTGTACCACTTGGTCGCCTCCTCGGAGCCGACCGGGAGGTAGTTGACGACCACGTCGGTACCGGTCTCCTTGAGGATCCCGGTCACGTCGTCGGTCTCGCCTGGAGCCTTCTCGACGATCTCGGAGAGGTACTTGCCGAGGCCGTCGTGCGTCATCCCGCGGTGGACGGTGATGCCGGTCTTGGGCACGTCCGCGAACTTGATCGTGTTGTTCGGGTGCGCCCAGATCGCGTCGGCGAGATCCTTGCCGACCTTGTCGGTGGTGACGTCGAAGGCGGCCGTGAACTCGATGTCGCTGATGTGGTAGCCGCCGAGGTCGACGTGCATCAGGCCCGGGACGAAGGTGCCGGGCTCGGCGTCCTTGTAGTACTCGACGCCCTGCACGAGCGAGCTCGCGCAGTTGCCGACGCCGATGATCGCGACGCGGACCTTGTCGTCCGAGCGCCGCACCTTGCCGTTGGTTGCAGCCATGGGTTCCTTTCCGAGCCGCTCCGAGAGCGTCTCGATGATGAGGTCGTTGAGCTTGCGCTTGCGCTGTGCCGCGCGTGCCGCGAGCGTCTCCTTCAGCTCCGCGGGCATGCGCAGGAGCACCGAGCCGCTCTTGCCGGGCTCTTTGCCGGGCCGCCCGCTCGGCTCGAACGGGACGGCGAAGCGGGAGGCGAGGATGCCGACGGCGATGTCGTTGAGGCTCTGCCCCGTGCGGCGAACCTCACCGGAGAGGAGCCGCTTCAGCTCGCCGGGCATCCGGACGAGGACATCTTTGCGCATCGGTGCTAGCACAGAAGTGCTAGCAGTATAGAAGCTAGGTCCGGCTGCGGAGCTGGCTGCGGGCGCTGAGAACTCGTTGCAGCACTGTCAGCCAGGCGGTAGCGGCCAGGAAATAGATCGCGTACTGGAGACCGCCCCAGGGCGCGAAGGTGAGCCCGCCGGTGATCACGACCACGCGCTCGGCGCGGCTGCCGAGGCCGACGTCGCCCTTGAGCCCAAGCAGCTCCGCCTTCGCGCGCGCGTAGGAGACGAGGAAGGACCCGGCCATCGCGACCACTGCGAAAGCGAGCGCGACCTCGTTCCGGTGGCGTGAGAAGACGAGCGCGACCGCGGTCAGGATGAAGCCCTCGCTGACGCGGTCGGAGATCGAGTCGACGAAGGCTCCGAACGGCGTCGCCTTGTCGCTCAGGCGGGCGAGCGCGCCGTCGAGGATGTCCAGCACGGAGCCGACCACGAACACGATCGCCGCGCTCCAGTAGATCAGCCACTGGTTGTGATCCCCGAACCAGACGAGCACCGCGGCGGCGCCGCAGAGGGTGATCCCTGCGGCCGTCAGCGCGTTCGGCGTCACGCGCGTGCGCGCGAGGCCGCCGATCGAGCGCGAGGCGAGCCTGCGTGTCCCGTCGGTGTAGCCCCGCTTGACCGCCGCGAGACCTGCGCGGGCCAAACTAGTGCCCCGTCCGGCAATACATGTCGGCCTCTGGCCCGCGATCACGCGGCGCCAGAGCCCGCCCTTGCCCTTGGCAAGGCAGTCCAGCCTTGCCGCGGTCAAGTGCGAACTCTGGCTTGGTGCTCGCGACCCAGAGACTCGACGGCATTACCGGACGGGGCACTAGGCCGTGGCCGTGCTCGCGCGGCGGCGCCGGAGCCGGAGCAGCCCGGGCCGGTACACGATCACCAGCGCGATCACCGCAACGAGCACGCCTGCGAGGACGTCGAGCCAGAAGTGATTGCCCGTGCCCATCACGGCGAACCAGACCCATGCCGGCCAGAGCAGCCACGCTGCCTTGAAGAAGCGGTTCCGGCAGACCGAGAAGAGGACGAGCCCGACGATCAGCGCGTCGGCTGCGTGCAGGCTCGGCATCGCTGCGTACGGGTTCGAGACCACCTCGACGAGGCCGCTGCCGTGGTTCAGGCCACCGAAGTCGGCCAGCGTGTCAGCGAAGCCGAGGTCGGGGAACATCCGCGGCGGCGCCGTCGGGAGCGCGACGTATCCGACCAGGCCGATCACGTTCGCCAGCAGGATCGCGTTGCGGAAGCGCACGAAAGCGTCGTTGCGGCGGAGGTAGACGAACATCAGCGCCAGGCCGACGACCGTGAACTCGGAGTTCCAGTAGGTCCACGACACGAGCGTGGCCAGAAGCTGCGAGCCGTCCACGATCCGCTGCAGCGTCAGCTCGAAGAGCGCGTGGGCGTGGCGCTCGATCCCGATTACGTGGAGCCCGTTGTCGAAGGCTTTCGGTGGATTGCGGTCGGCGATCCCGCGCGCGGCCTGGTACACGGCCAGGAAACCGAACCAGATGGCAAGCTGGCGCGCGAGGTCCGCCCAACCCCGGGGCAGGAAACGATGGCCGGCAGCTACGAGGACACTCACGGAACCTGCTGATGTTAACGCCCGTCCCTGACGGGATCTTCCAGGTCGGTCAGCCGCCTATTTGAGACATCGAACGGCTTGCCCTGACGAAGCCGGGCTCGTTGATCTTGTGCTTCAGCTCCTTGTGCGCGATCGCGAAGCGCAACAAGCGCTCCAGTTCCTCCTCTGACGCGCCCTCTCGCAGGGGCGTCTTCAGATCCCATTCCTTGCGGGAGAACAGGCAGGTCCGCAGCTGGCCGTCGGCCGTCAGCCGGATCCGGTCGCAGCTCGAGCAGAACGGCTCCGAGACGGGATTGATGAACCCGATCTCGCCGGCCCCGTCGGCGAAGCGAAACCGCCGTGCGGTCGACGAGGCCTTGGCCGGGATCTCCTCGAGCGGCCAGCGCTCCTCGATCAGGGCGCGGATCTCGGCACCGGACAGGACGTCGTCGCCGCGCCACGATTCGTCAGCGTCGAGCGGCATGAACTCGATGAACCGGACGACGTACGGCTTGCGCCGCGCGAGCTCGGCCAGCGCGGGAACCTCGACCTCGGTGAAGCCGCGCATCGCGACGCAGTTGACCTTGATCGGCCGCAGCTCCGGATAGCGCTCTGCCTCCTCGAGCCCCGCGAGCACCCGGTCGAGGGCGTCGCGACGCGTGATCTCGGCGAAGCGCACGTGCGAGAGCGAGTCGAGCGAGACGTTCAGGCGGCGCAGTCCTGCCTCGACGAGAGGCTCCGCGAGCCGGTCGAGCAAAACGCCGTTCGTCGTCAGCGAGAGGTCGTTCACGCCCGGCGTCTCGGCGAGCAGCCGCACCAGCACGGGCAGGTCGCGGCGCACGAGGGGCTCGCCGCCGGTCAGCCGGATCTCGTCGACGCCCATCGCAGCGAGCACGCGCACGAGGCGCGCGATCTCCTCGAAGGTCAGGAGCTCGTCGCGCTCCAGCCACTCCAGTCCCTCCGCAGGCATGCAGTAGCGGCAGCGGAAGTTGCACTTGTCGGTGACCGAGACCCGCAGGCTCCGGATCTCGCGCCCCCACCCGTCAATGAGCCGATCCATCCGTGAGAGAGTAACCGAGGTTTCACAGGCGAAACCGGGCGGAAAACTGCGCCCACCTACCACGGAAGGAGCACGACATGTCGGAGTGGGAGACCGAGAAGCCGGAAGGCGGCCAGGAAGGCCAGGAAGAGGAGCAGGGCGGCGACATGGGCGGCGGCTCCGAAGGTGAGGAGTCCGGCGGAGGCTCCGAGGAGGAGTCCGGCGGCGGCATGGGCGGCGGCGGCTCCGAAGGCGCCTAGCCCACGCGGTTCTGAGAGACCGGAGGCGCCGGCGGCCGGCGCCTTCGTTGTTTCGAAAGGAGGACGCATGAGCGACCACGAGGACGAGACGAGCGGCGAAGAGCTGATCGACGAGGAGGGTCGCAATCCGACCCAGCGGCAGATCGACGAAGAAGTCGACCCGGGCGGCGAGGAGCGCAAGCGCTGGGACGAGACCGCCGACGAGCCTCACCAGGGCGAGCAGGGCCAGGAGTCGGTCTAAGGAGGGTCCAGGCCGCCCGCCTGTTTTCCGAAAACGGAGGCATGGTGCTAAGCCGCCTGGCGCCGGGCCTCGCGCTCCTGATCCTCGCGCTACCGCAGAGTGCGGCAGCCGCGCCGACCTGGCTGCCGCCGAAGAATCTCTCCGTCTCGGGAAACGGCGGCGACCTGACCGTCGCAGTCGACGCGGGCGGGGACGCGTTCGCCGCCTGGACGCGCTCGGGCACTGTCCAGGCGGCCGAGCGGCCGGCCGGCGAAACCTGGAGCGCCGCTCACGCCCTCTCGGACAACTGCCTCGGCGCGCACTCCGTGCGGCTTGCCGTGAACGCGGCGGGAAGGGCGGTCGTCGTCTGGGAATGCTCGAAGGGAGGGAACACGAGCGTCCAGGCCAGCACGCGCGCGGCCGGACGGAGCTGGAGCGGGCCGCACGACCTCTCGGCTCCCGGCCAAGACGCCCACGTTCCGCAGGTGGCGCTCGACCGAGCCGGAGATGCACTGGCGGTCTGGGCGCGCTCGAACGGAACGGACGTGATCGTGCAGGCCGCGCTGCAGCGACCGAGCGGAGCGTGGCTGTCGGCTGAAGACGTCTCGGGCCCAGGTCTCGACGTCGATCGACCGGACGTCGGCCTGGACGCCCACGGAAACGGCGTCGCGGTCTGGCAGAGCTCCGACGGCTACAACTCGGTCATCCGCGCCGCGACGCGCACAGCCGCGGGCTCGTGGAACACGCCCCAGGCTCTCTCGCCCGGCGGATACTCCGAGCGGCCCCAGGTTCGCGTCGACTCCGCCGGGGACGCCGTCGCCGTCTGGTCGCTCAACGCCACGGGCCGGAGAGTGCAGGCGGCGGTCCGCCGCGCCGGCGCCGGCTGGGCTCCAGCGGAGACGCTTTCGGGCGCGGGAGCCGACGCCCTCGAGCCGCAAGTCGCGCTCAATCCGAGCGGAAACGCCGTCGCCGCGTGGCTGAGCTTCGACGGCAGGACCTACGTCGTCCAGAGCACGACCCGTACGCGTCACGTCCCCTGGAGCGCTGTCCAGAACATCTCGCCCCGAAGCCCGGATCTCGGCTCGCCGCGGCTCGCGCTCGACGCCGCGGGCGACGCCGTGGCCGTCTGGCGGGGCCTGAGCAGCTCGCGCGAGCGCATCCAGGCCGTGCGGCACCCGACGCGCGGCGCGTGGTCGGCACCTCGGCTGATCTCGCCGGCCGGCGCGGATGCGGACCTCCCGGACATCGCCCTGGACGCGGCCGGGAACGGAGCCGCGATCTGGCAGAGCGGCAACGGCGGGACGTGGACCGTGCAGGCGGCCGGGCTCGACGCTGCGGGACCGGTGCTGACTCGCCTTCGAATCTCGGGCCGGAGGATCCCGCGGAGCCGCTTGACGTTCTCCGTTTCACCCTTCGATGTGTGGTCGGCCCTTCGCGGGCGGCCGCGCTGGGCATTCGGCGACGGCACCGCCGCAACCGGCCGCCGTGTCACACATGCGTACGCCCGCGCCGGCTCCTACACCGTCCGGCTCAGCCAGGCCGACTCGGTCGGGAACAAGACCACGGTCACTCGGCGCGTCGTCGTCGCGGAGCCCTGCGTGGTTCCGGCGGTCGTCGGCGAGACGCTGGCGGCGGCCAAGGCGGCGATCAGGCGGAGCCATTGCCGCACCGGCAGGGTCACCCGTACCCGTTCGACGACGGTGCGGAAGGGCCGTGTCGTCGCCCAACGACCGGCCCCGGGCAGACGGCTCGCGAACGGCGCCAGGGTCAACCTGGTCGTCAGCCGCGGCAGGCGCCACTAGCACTCCTAGACTCGCGCGGTGGCGCTCGTGGCGCTCATTGCGGTGACGGCAGTCTGGGGCGTCACATTCGTTCAGGTCAAGGACGCGGTCGAGGTCTACCCGCTGTTCGCGTTCCTGGCCCTGCGTTACGCGATCGCGGCCGGAGCACTCGGTCTCGCCGGTGCGCCGCGCGTGCGGACCCTCGGACGCTCAGGGTTCACGGCCGGCGCGGTGCTCGGCGTGCTCGGCGCGCTCGGGATCGGGCTCCAGACGGCCGGGCTTCACCGGACGACCGTCTCGAGCACGGGTTTCATCACGGGGCTCTACGTTGTCCTGACTCCGGTCTTCGGCCTTCTGCTCTTCCGCACGCGCGTCGGCGTGGAGGTGTGGGCCGGGGTCGTCCTCTCGATCGGCGGGCTGGCAATGCTCTCCGGAGTCCCGGCCGGTTCGACCGAGGGCAACCTGCTCGTGCTTGTCTCCACCACCGCCCAGGCGATGCAGATCGTGATGGTCGAGCGCTACGCGCGCCGGTTCGACGCGATCGCGCTCACGCTCACGGCGATGGCCACCTCGTGTGCCTGTTTCCTGGTCATAGCGCTCGCGCGCGGCGATCTGCCGCTGCCCCGCGGCTGGACCGTCTGGGGCGCCCTGCTCGTGACCGGGATCTTCGCGAGCGCGCTCTCGGTCCTGATCCAGGTCTGGGCCCAGCGGCGAATGAGCGCCGCCCGGATCGCCCTCGTCTTCGCGCTCGAGACGGTCTGGGCCGGGATCTTCGGCTACTGGCTCTCCGGGGACCGCCTCGGCTGGCTCGGGTGGGGCGGCTGCGCCGCGATCCTGGCCGGAATCGTGCTTGCCGAGCCCGCCGCGGCCGCCATGCTCCGCCGACTGAACTTGCTATCATCCGACTGAGATTTTCTCAGCAGAGGAGGAACTAGAGCATGGCGAAGACAATCGGAATCGACCTGGGCACGACGAATTCCTGTGTCGGCGTGATCGAGGGCGGCGAGCCGTCCGTCATCCCGAACGCGGAGGGCGGGCGCACAACCCCGTCCGTTGTCGCGTTCACGAACGACGGCCAGCGGCTCGTCGGCGCTCCCGCGAAGCGCCAGCAGGTCACGAACTCGCAGAACACGATCTTCTCGATCAAGCGCTTCATGGGCCGCAAGTTCGGCGAGGTTTCGGAGGAGATGAAGATCGTCCCCTACGAGGTCGTCGAAGGCCCGAACGGCGACGTACGGGTCAAGGCCGGCGGCAAGGAGTACGCGCCGCCGGAGATCAGCGCGATGATCCTGCAGAAGCTGAAGGCCGACGCCGAGGCGTATCTCGGCGAGGCGGTCACCGATGCGGTGGTCACCGTGCCGGCCTACTTCAACAACGCGCAG
>VAXM01000086.1 GCA_005883335.1 Actinomycetota bacterium | reverse complement strand
GCCTCAAGCGAGGGAGGGGGCCTACCGATAGAGCCTGCATGGCGCAGCGGCCGCTTCCTGACGCACTTCCCGAACCCGAGCCCGAAGCTCGGCTCGAGGTCGTTCCCGACCCGGTCGAGGCCGAGGTCGAGGCCGACGAGGTCGAGGAGGTCGAGGAAACCGAGCCGCAGACCGCGGACCCGCTCAAGCTCTACGTCCGCCAGATCGGCGACGGACGCCTGCTGACCCCGCAGGAAGAGCGAGAGCTCGCGCGCCTCAAGGACGAGGGCGACGAGGCCGCCAAGCGGAAGCTGATCGAGTCCAACCTGCGCCTCGTGATGTCGATCACCCGCAACTACACGAAGGCCGGCGTCCCGCTGCTCGACCTGATCCAGGAGGGCAACCTCGGCCTAATCCGGGCCGTCGAGAAATTCGACTACAAGCTCGGCTTCAAGCTCTCGACCTACGCGACCTGGTGGATTCGCCAGGCGATCACCCGTGCGCTGGCCGACCAGGGCCGGACGATCCGGCTGCCCGTGCACGTCGCCGAGCAGGTGCGCAAGGTCATGCGCGCCCGCCGCGTGCTCGCCCAGAAGCTGAACCGCGAGGCGCTGCTGCCGGAGATCGCAAAGGAGAGCGGCTTCCCGCCCGAGCGGGTCCGCACGCTGCTGGAGCTGATCGAGGACCCCGTCAGCCTGGAGACGCCCGTCGGCGACGGCGAGAGCCTCTACGGCGACCTGATCGAGGACACGAACTCCGCCCGCCCGGATGCCGCGACTGCGGCGGTGCTCCAGTCCGCCGAGCTCTCCGAGGCACTGCGTCGCCTCGCGCCGAGGATGCGCCACGTGCTCTCGCGGCGGTTCGGCCTCGACGGCGAGGCCCCGCAAACGCTCGAGGAGGTCGGGGCCGACCTCGGCATCACCCGCGAGCGCGTGCGCCAGCTCGAGTCCCGCGCCCTCCGCGAGCTGCGGATGGTCGCTCCGGGCCTCCAGCTCTACCTCCGCGGCGAGTAGCCTCTCGGGGTGAGGCCCCGGTTCGTCGACTGTCATTCGCACGTCGTTCCCTCAGGTGACGACGGCGCTAAGTCGCACGCGGACGGAATCGACCTCTGCAAGCTGGCGGCGAGGGCCGGAACGGAGATCCTTTATGCAACTCCGCACGTGTGGCCTCATCTCGTGCTGACGGAGCAGCGTGAGCGTGTCATCCGCCAAGCGTTCGAGGAGCTTCGACGCGACGCGCCGCTCGAGCTTCGGCTCGGCTTCGAGTTGACTCCCGCGCCACCGCTGCTCGAAGAGGATCCGGCGCGCTACGTGCTCGAAGGAACGCGGCTCGTCCTCGTCGAGGTGCCCTTCGCCGGCCCGGCGGACGAGCTCTGGGCGCTCGCCGAGCACATCGAGACCGCGGGCCTCGTCCCGCTCGTCGCGCACCCGGAGCGGACCGAGGTTGTCCGCGCGCTCCCGGAGCTCGCCGAGGAGCTGGCCGAGCGCGCCTGGCCGCTGCAGGTCAACTCGACGAGCATTACCGGCCGGCACGGGCCCGAGGCGGAAGCGCTTGCCTGGCGCTTCATCGAGCAGGGTCACGCCAAGATCGTTGCGTCCGACGGCCACCGGCTCACGCGGCCGGCGCGCCTGGACGACGCCTACGAGCTCGTCAGCGCCAGAGTGGGGGAGGAGGCCGCGCTGCCGCTCTTCGACGGCTCCGGCCTTAGAACGAGAGACCGGCGACCGCTTCCATCTCGCGCAGGCGCGCGAGACGCTTGAGCGCCTCGGTCTCGATCTGACGCACGCGCTCGCGCGTCAAGCCAAGCCGCCGGCCGATCTCCTCGAGGGTCTTGGGCTCGGCGTCGTCGAGCCCGTAGCGGAGGATCAGCACCTTGCGCTCGCGCTCCGAGAGCGCCGCAAGAGCCTCTGCGAGAGCCTGACAGCGGAGCGAGACCTCGACCTGCTCGTCGGGCAAAGGCCCGTCACCGGCGACGAAATCGCCGAAGACGGCGTCCTCGGTGTCGCCGACGGGCTGGTCGAGGCTGGTCGAGGCCCGCGCCGCCGCCTTGACCTCGTGTGCCTGGGCAATGGGGAGATTGGCTTCCTCCGCGATTTCCTCGAGCGTGGGCTCGCGCCCGAGCTGTGTCCAGAGGGTCCGCTCGGCGCGGTTCAGCTTCTGCATCCGCTCGACGATGTGGACCGGCATCCGGATCGTCCGCGCCTTGTCCGCGAGCGCCCGCGCGACCGCCTGGCGGATCCACCACGTGGCGTAGGTCGAGAACTTGTAGCCGCGGCGCCAGTCGAACTTCTCGACGGCACGGATCAGGCCGAGGGTGCCTTCCTGGATCAGGTCGAGAAACGGCAGACCCTGGTTGCGGTAGTTCTTCGCGATCGAGACGACGAGACGCAGGTTCGACTGGATCATCGTCTGCTTCGCCTGGCCTTCGCCCCGCTCGATCCGCTTTGCGAGCTCGACCTCCTGTGCGGCCGTCAGCAGCGGATGTCGGCCTGCGTCGCGCAAGAAGAGCTGCAAAGCATCGGTCGTCGTCTCCTGGACGACCGGTGGCGGCGGCGGGGCGGGCTGCGGCTCCGGCTGCTGCTCGGCGATCTCGATGCCCCGCTGGTCGAGCGCTCGGTAGACGGCGTCGACCTCCAGTGCGTCCAACCGCAGCACTTCCATCGCCTCGGCGAGCTCGGCGTAGCGCAGCGACCCGGTTTGCTCGGCCGCTTCCACCAGCTCCTGCAACTCGGGGGTCGCCAGGACGTTGTCGATTTCGACCGTCGTCATCCCGACTTCAGCGGTCTTTTCACCACTGAGCAACTAGTAAACCCTCCACTGGGCGCGAATCTTGGCCTGTGCACGGTAACGGGTGTTATGTCAAGTCGGCAAGTTGGGAGCTCGGCCCCGTTCCGGACCATAAGTTCGCCGAGTCGGTTTCCCTTTCGTCCACCGCTCTCGTTGACTTTCGCCTTCCGGCTACAGTCCTCGAGCTCGGCTTCGACCTACTTGGGTCCCGTGCTCGGCGCAAGGAGGAATCTAGGGCCTCGACTGGGCCCTTGCAAGGGTGTCCGAAGTCGACTTGACCGCAATTTGCGGAAATTCAATTATCCACATTTCCACAGCAGACCGTGCAGCTTGTGGATAACCGCTCCGGCGCAAACGTTAGAGTCAATGCCGTGCCCCACTTCCGCCCACCGTCGATCGCGCACGGCGTCGTCTCGTTCATCTGGGGGCTCTTCTTCGGCGCGTTCATCTGGAGCGGGATGCTGTCGGTCGGCGTGACCGGCGGCACGTCGTTCATCTTCGGCGCCGTCGCGGGATTCCTGATCTTCCTGTACGTGCGGGTCTACGGCGCGGACGAGCGGCGCGCACGCTGACGGCCTGCTAGCCCGAACAGCAAGAGGCGGGTCAGATCCGCTCCCAGGAGCTCGCGCAGGCGATCGAAGACGGGCCGGCGCGCCTCCTGCTCGCGCGCTGCGCTAAGGGCGGCGCAGTTGGCGAGAAGGTGCTCGACGGCTCGGTCGCTCATGCCGCTGGCATCGACTTACCTCGTGGACCGCTCCATCCCTCCCCGGAGGGAAGGACGGAGCGGCACGAGAGTTATTGACGCTCGGCGGGCTCGCGGTCGCGGCGGCGGATGCGCGTCCTGCTCGCCCTGGCGTCCTCGCGGGCTGCCTCTTGCTCGCGGGCGGTCGGAGCCGTGGCGTCGTCATCTGAGGTCCGGGCCGCTCCACCGGCCGGAACCGCGGCGGCGCGCCTGCGCCGGCCGAACGGGCCATGGTCGCCGGAGCCTGCCGTGTCGAACGAGAAGCCGAAGACGAGCCCGACCCCGAACGCGAGCACGGAGACGTACTCGGTGAGATCACGGACGAGGCTGAGGATCGAGATGTCGCTCGACCAGTTCAGGACGTGGTTACGGAACCAGTTGGGATTCGGCTGATGCGCGACGACCACCCAGCCGGCGGCGATCAGCGTCGGGATGAAGGCGATCAGGAAGAAGTTGATCGAGAGCCGCGGCAGCCCCCACTTCGTCCAGCCGCCGAGCAGCTGGGAGAACGCCAGGACCAGGCCTGCGGCCGCGATCAACCCGTAGACGGCCCAGTAGCCGCCGGTCGAAGTGTCCGAGACCTGCGTCGCAATCCAGACGAGCAGACCCGCGACGGCGGCTCCGATGAGCGTCACGGTTCCACGTGTCAAGCCGTACATGTCACCACCTCCGGGCGGTTCCTACCCCGGACGGCGAATCGAAACCGCGCCTACAGACTGAGCCGGCGCGCGTCGAAGCGCGCGGAGTACAACTCGTCGGAAAACTCCTCCACCGCCCGCTCGGCGTCTGCCGGAAAAACGTGTTCGACGACTCCGATCTCCACGTCGTTGTGGAACGGCAGGTCGACGTGGTCTGCCGAGACGAGGTTCACGGAGACGCTCCCGCAGACGGGGCAGCGCACCGCGATCCCGACGCTGCTCCGGTCGTCGGCGGGCGCGAGCAGGAAGAACGAGGACGGGAAGATCGGCCGCGGCCGCTCCTCGGGGTAGCAGAAGAAGCTCCACGGCCACTCCCCCGCCTGGATCCGTCGCGCCGCGAGGTCGGCGAGCTCGTCCTCGAGCGGCTCGAGCTTCGCGGTCATCAGGTTCAGGAAGACTCCGTCGCCGAGCCCGAGCGGCGCCCAATCGAGCTCGTCGTGCGTGACGAGGCCGGGATGCCGCCCCCCGCAGCCGCAGTCGAACGAGACCTCGTAGACCGCCGGGTGCGCCGCTCCCGGAAGCTCCTCGATCCGGCGGAACGACGACAGCGCGACCTGGGCCTCCCCGCGCTCGGGGCACGAGAACTCGTAGCGCGTCCTGAAGACGTCGTACATGGTTCCCTTGTAATCGGCGAGCCGGACGAGCCCTAAACAGTCAGTACGTGATCAGCGAGTGCACGTCGTACTTCTCGAGGTGCTTGCGGCCCTCGAGGAACTCGAGCTCGATCACGAACGCGAGGCCGACGATCTCGCCGCCCAGCTGCTCGACGAGGTCGCAGATCGCCGCCGCTGTGCCGCCGGTCGCGAGGAGGTCGTCGTGCACCAGGACGCGCGCTCCTGCCGTGATCGCGTCCGCATGGAGCTCCAGGGCGTTTTCGCCGTATTCGAGCGCGTACGTGGCGCTCACGGTCTTCCAGGGGAGCTTCCCGGGCCTTCTCGCCGCGATGAAGCCGCAGCCGAGCTTGTAGGCGAGCGCGGCGCCGAGGATGAACCCCCGCGCCTCGGCACCGAGGATCAGGTCGGGCTTGCGCGGCTCGATCCACTCCCCCAGCAGCTCGACTGTCTGGTGCAGCGTGGCCGGGTCGGCCAGCAGCGGCATGATGTCCTTGAAGACGATTCCGGGCTCGGGGAAGTCCGGGACGTCGCGGATCTTGGCTTCGAGGCTCACCCGGCCGCGTGCTGTCGCAGGTCGCGCCAGAAGAGCAGCTGTGAGAGCTCCTGGCCCACCTCGGCCAGGAGTTGGAGCTCCTGGAGCCCGGCTTCGCGGCGGTCCGGGTTGCGCGAGCGCAGCGCCGGCGCCACGAGCTGGTGCAGCAGTCCGGCCTCGCGGTCGGCGGCCGTCCGGAACGCCCGTAGGTGCCGCGCGGAGATCCCATAGCGCGAGAGCTTCGCGCACGCGACCGCGATGTCGACGTCGCCCGTGGGATAGAGCTTCTCGCTGCCCTCCCGCCGCGGCTGAAGCAGCCCGAAGTCCTCGAGCTCGCGCGCCAGCTCCGGCGTGATCGCCGCGCGCTCGCAGAGCCCGCCCAGATCGAGCTCGTCGTCCGGCTCCGCGATGCTCCGCGACGCCTGGCGGCGCCGGCGCTCCTTGCCCGGGCCAGTGGGCGATGCGAGCTCCTGCCGGATGACCCGGAGCGGCAGGAACTCGTCCCGCTGCAGGCGCAGGATCGTCTCCAGGCGCTCGACGTCGTCCTCGCCGAAGAGCCGGTAACCGCTCTGGGTGCGACGTGGCGCAAGCAGTCCCTGGTCCTCGAGGTAGCGGATCTTCGAGATCGAGATGTCCGGGAACTCGGGCTGCAGGCGCCGGCAGACGGCGCCGATCGTGAGCAGCCGCCTCCGTTCCTGCCGTTCTGCCTGCGCCGCTGTGGTCATTTCTCGAGGAAGGTCAGCTTGTACTTGCCGATCTGGAGCTCGTCGCCGTTCTCGAGCTGGCCCGCCTCGATGCGCTTGCGGTTCAGGAAGGTCCCGTTGAGGCTGCCCTGGTCCTCGATGTAGTAGCCGCCGTCGCGCTGGAGCAGCACCGCGTGCTTGCGGGAGACCGTGACGTCGTCGAGGAAGATGTCGCACTCGGGTGAGCGGCCGATCGTCGTGCGATCGCCCTGCGGAACGAAGTGCTCGCCCGCGCGGCCCCCTCCGGAGCGGACGACGAGCGCGGGCCCCTCCGCTCCGAGGTCCTCGAGCGAAACCGCGGCCTCCCCCGCTTCGCCGCCTTCTTCGGGCGTGTAGCTCATCGTCGTCTCCGAGCCCGGCTCGTCCTTGACGAGCAGCGCGCCGCATCTGGAGCAGTAGTTGGCGGCCTCCGGGTTCTGAAACCCGCACTCGGGGCAGTAGATGTGTGACATAAGCGTTAGCTGCTAGCTGTCGGCGGGCGGGGCTGCCTTGCCGGCGAGGATGGCGGCGAGCCGGTCGACGTCGACCTGCTCGAGCACGCTCTTGCCCCCCGTCTCGCGCAGCCGGGCCTGGAGCTCTGCACGCAGGAGGTCGATCTTGCCGTGCAGGATCCGCCGCCGGTACGACACCTCGTGCTCCTCCTGGGTCAGGTCGTCGATCAGCCGCTTGAGATCGTCGTCCGAGACCGAGGCGAGATCGGGAAACGCTTCCACAGAGGTCCTTTCGTCGGAGGAGCGGGCGCTCCTAGTTTATGCGGCGGCGGCCAGAAGGGTCAACCTCAGCTTGAGACTCCTGCCTCCGTCCCCGCCCCTTCCGTCTGCATGATCTCCTCGACGAGCCCGCGCAGCTCGGCCTCGAGCTCGTCCGACTGCTCGCGCGTCTTGCCCTCTGCGTAGATGTGCACGACCGGCTCGTCCGGGTCGGGCAGCACCTGCGCCCAGCCGCGTCGGTCGATGACCTTGATCCCGTCCAGCAGGTCGAGCTTGCGGTTGCGCAGCCGCTCGGTGAGCACGCGCATGACGGTCCCCTTCAGCGACCAGGGGCACGGGAGCTGCCGGTGGACGAGCGTGCTCGCCGGGAGCTCCGAGACGAGCTCCGAGAGCGGCTTGTCCATCGGCGCTAGCAGCTCGAGCAGCTTGCAGAGGCTCGCGACGGCGTCGTAGGCGGGCAAGAACTCCGGAAAGACGTAGCCGCCGCCTACCGCGCCGGCGAAGATGACGCCGTCCTCGGCCGCAGCCTTGGTCAGCTCGGCGAGCGAGGCCGGGGTGCGGATCACCTCGAGCTTGCTCCCCTTGACCATCTGTTCGACGCGGCTCGTGACCGTGACCGGGAACGCGAGCTTGCCGCGCCGGCCGTTGGTGCCCATCAGGCGCAGGAAGAGCAGCAGCGCCTGCTCGACGGGGATCTCGCGCGCCTGCTCGTCAATGAGGAAGAGCCGCTCGCCCGCCCGGTCGAACGCGACGCCGAGGTCGGCGCCGATCGCGTTGACGAGGCGTTTCGCCTGGCCGACCGACTCCCGCAGCGACGGCGTTCCCTGCGTGCCCTCCTGCGAGAACCCGTGCGCGCTGACCGCCTCGACGCCGAGCGGGCCGAGGACGAGCGGCAGGACGAACGAGGTGGCGGAGTAGCCGTAGTCCACGACGATCCGGAAACGGCGCGCCTTGATGGCCTCCCGGTCCAGCGCCGAGAGCAGGTCCTGCGCGTAGCTCTCGCTGACCCGGGCCGGATACGTCACCCGGCCGACGGCGTTGAACGCGGCGCGCCGCAGCTCGTGGCGCGTGAAGTGCTTCTCGATCTCCTTCTGGAGGCCGGAGGTGAGCTGGATTCCGGGCTGCTCGTAGAAGCGGATCTGCAGCATCTCCGGGTCGGCGTAGCTGACGGCGACGTGGAAGCCCGCGTCGTAGCCGTGGGTCTTCAGCAGGTGGCGGCTGACCGCCGACGGAAGCACGCGCAGGTCGGCGACGTCGACTCCGGTCGAGTTGAGGCCGGAGATCATTGCGCGCTTGATCAGACGGCAGGCGGCGGGCGACTCCCGGCTCGCGACCACGCGCGCACCGCGCTTCAGGGCGGTGCCGAGGGCGGCGGCGAGGCGCACGGCTGCCTCGGGCGTGAGGTCGACGTTGACGAGGCCGGAGACGCCGTCAGCGCCGAACAGGTGCGAGGAGGCCCGCGACTCCCAGATCAGGCTCTCGTGGATCTGGGCGCCGGTCTCGACCTCCTTGTACGGGTAGATCCGCACGCCCGGAAACACGGCGCTCTGGGCGCCGAGCGTGACCTCGTCGCCGATCGCCGCCCCCTCCTGAACGTGCGCGTGGGCCCTGATGTCGCAGTTGCGTCCGACCACGGCGCCTTCGAGGCGGGCACTGCGGCCGACGTGCGTGGAGGCGTCGATCACGGAACGCTCGGTCCGGGCCCGCTCGAGCAGCGTCACGCTGGCCGAGAGCACCGAATACGCGCCGACGGTCGCATCCGGCGCGATGCGGCAGTAGTTGCCGACGAAGGCCGGTCCCTCGATCGCCGCGAGGTCGTCCACCTCCACTCCCTCCCCCAGCCAGACGTTGCCGCGCAGCCGGATCCCGGGGATGTTGAGGCGGACGCGCTCGTCCAGGGCGTCGAAGTTCGCCTGGCGGAACTGGTCGAGGTTCCCGATGTCCTGCCAGTAGCCCTCGAAGACATGGCCGTAGAGGGGCCGCCCCATCTCCAGCAGGAACGGGAAGAGCTCCTTCGAGAAGTCGTACGGACGGTCGGACGGAATGTGGTTGAGGACCTCCGGGTCGAGCACGTAGATCCCAGTGTTGATCGTGTCCGAGAACACCTGGCCCCAGGACGGCTTCTCGAGGAACCGCTCGATCCGGCCCTCCTCGTCGGTGACGACGATCCCGAACTCGAGCGGGTTCTCGACCGACTTGAGTCCGATCGTGACCGCGGCTCCCTTCTCCTGGTGCGTCCGCACGATCTCGCTCAGGTCGACGTCGCAGAGGGCATCGCCGGAGATGACGAGGAACGGCTCGTCCAGCTTCCCGCTCGCGAGGCGGACCGAGCCGGCCGTGCCGAGCGGCGACTCTTCGACGGAGTACTCGACCTCGAGGCCGAGCGCTTCGCCGTCGCCGAAGTAGCTCCGGATCGCCTGCGGCATGAACGCGACGGTCACAATCACCTCGTCGAAACCGTGCTGCTTGAGCAGCTCGACGATGTGCTCCATGCACGGCTTGCCGACGATCGGCACCATCGGCTTGGGCTGGTTCGAGGTGAGCGGGCGCAGGCGCGTGCCCTCGCCGCCTGCCATCACGACGGCCTTCACGCCGGCCTCACTTCGCGCCGGGCCTTCAGCAGGTAGCCGGCCAGCGCCGCCGCGGCGAGCCCGAAGCCGGCCCAGAAGATCCAGAGGGGCCAGTCGGTGCCCTTGCGCGTCACGAGCAGGAACGCCAGCGATGCATAGAGCAGCCACGTCGCCGCCTTGCCGGCCAGGTTCACGGAGAAGTCGTAGCCGCGGTCCACGACGAGCTTGTACCCAGCGACGAGCGCTACATCACGTGCGGGAATCGCCAGCGCGACCCAGGGCAGCCGGCCCGCGTGCCAGAGCAGGATCACGGCTGCGTCGATCATCAGGCGGTCGGCCAGCGGATCGGCGATCTTGCCGAACGCGGACTCCACACGCCAGAGACGGGCGAGCCAGCCGTCGATCTGGTCCGTGACTCCCGCGACGCCGAAGATGATCGCCGCCGGCCAGCTGTGCCCGCCGTCCGAGGCGAGAACGAGTGCCACGAAGGCGGGGATCATCGCCAGCCGCGCGATCGTCAGCGCATTTGGGATCCACCCCATGCTGAAAGGATACGGCGGTCGTGGCGACCCTCACGCTGCCCGGCTTCGTCAACGCGCACAGCCATGCGTTTCAGCGGGCCTTGCGCGGCCGCACCGAGGGCGCGGACTTCTGGGGCTGGCGTGAGTCCATGCTGGACGTGGCCGGGGGACTGTCCCCGGATCAGGTGCGTTCGGGCTACGTCCAGGTTTACCGGGAGATGCTCGCGGCCGGCTATAGGGTCGTCGGCGAGTTCCACTATCTCGGGCTGGCGGAGGCGCACGCGGCGGTCGAGGCGGCCGCGGAGGCCGGGATCGAGATCGTGCTGCTGCTCACGGCCTACGGGCGCGGCGGGCTCGAGCGCTTTCGGCAGGGCTCGGCGGCTGACTACCTCTCGCAGCTCGAGGAGGTGCGGGCGACCGGAGTGCGCGTCGGCCTTGCCCCCCACTCCGTCCGCGCCTGCCCGCGCGACTGGCTCGAGGAGCTCGGCCGCTACGCCGCCGCGGAGAGGCTGCCGCTGCACGTGCACGCCGACGAGCAGCCGCGCGAGATCGAGGAATGCCTGGCCGAGCACGGCCTGCGCCCGATCGAGCTGCTTGCCGAGACCGGCTGCCTCGGCCCGCACGCGACGGTGGTGCACGCGACCCACGCGGACGCGCACGAGCTCGATCTCCTGGCCGAGGCCGGCTCGCGCGTCTGCGTCTGCCCGACCACCGAGGCGAATCTCGGCGACGGCTTCTGCCCGGTGGAGGAGATCTGCCGGCGCGGGATCGGCATCTGCATCGGCTCCGACTCGAACGTGAGGATCGATCCCCTGGAGGAACTGCGGGAGCTGGAGGGCATCGCGCGACGCCGCACCGGCAAGCGCGGCGTCCTCTCGGTCTCGACCCTCCTCTGCTGCGGCGCCGACGAGGGAGCCGCAGCCCTAGGGGTCGAGCGCTGGCCCGATATCGAAGCCGATCTCGAGCACCGGTCGCTCGCGGGCGTGGAGAACGTGCACGCGGGCCTCGTCTTCGGCGCCTCGGCAGACGTGGTCATTCCGAGCTAGTTGCCTGAGGCACTTTCCGCGCCTTGACTCGACCCGCGCCTCGGAGAGCTGAACCGTTTCCACAGAGGTGTGGAAGGTTTTCCACAACGAGCGCATGTTCTGTGGATTTCGTGCATCGAATGTTGCAGATGCAGCAATTCAGGCGCCGGAATCGTCCCCCAACCGCTTTCGTCGGCCGCAGACGAGGCAGCAGTGACGGTCGCCCCGTTGCCAGAGCACCCAGAAGGAGACACGCCCATGCGGCCGCTGAAGATCCTGATTGCAGATGACCATGGCCTGATGCTCGAGGCGATCAAGCTCGCCCTCGAAAACGAGTCCGATTTCGAGATCGTGGCGGAAGCCGAATCGGGCAGCCAAATCCTCCCGCTCATCAACCAGACGGGCCCCGACCTAGTGCTCCTCGACCTGCTGATGCCCGGAATCGACGGGATCACCTGCATCAAGCTCCTACGCAAACGGTGCCCCTGGGTGAGGACGATCGTCCTTTCGGCCCACGACTCCCACGAGGTGGTCGAGGCGGCACTCGAAGCGGGCGCGGATGCCTTTATCCGGAAGAGCGTCGATCCGGCCGAGCTCGCCGCCGCCCTACGACAGGCGCTCGAGAAGCCCGTGGCGAAGGCGATCGGACGCGCAAGCCGGCTTCATCCCGCCGTCGAGGAGACGGGGCTGAGCGGGCGCGAGCTCGACGTTCTGCGAGCGCTTGCCGAAGGGAAGTCGAATAAGGAGATTGCCCGGGCCCTCTGGATCGCGCAGCAGACGGTGAAGTTCCACCTCACGAGCATTTATCGCAAGCTCGACGTGAGCAGCCGCACGCAGGCTGTCAACTGGGCCTACCGCCACGGGCTGGTCGAGCCGACGGGGGCCGGCTCGGCCTCACAGAGCGGAGCGCGATTGGCGAGCCCGACGCCAACCCGCGCGAAAAACCCCGCCTGAGCGGGGCTTTTCTCATCGGGGCGCCGAGATTTGAACTCGGGACCTCTAGTCCCCCAGACTAGCGCGCTAACCAGGCTGCGCCACGCCCCGTCGCGCGCTCACTTTACCGCACGCCTGGTTAGCGGAACGGCCGCGCGGCTGAGCCGCACGGCCTCTCAGACGGCATCGCAAGCGACGCCTCAGCAGGCTGCGCCAAGTTGTTGTCGGCTCATAACTCGCACGTGCTTGACCCAAACAAGTCTGTTCTCCTGGTTAGCTAAAACTGTCCTCCCTCAGTGTTGCCGATGCGGGATACTTGTGGGGTGCAGGCGGGTGCCGCCCCCGATACGATTCGCGTCCTGCTCGCGGATGAGCGCCCGCTTTTCGCGAACGCCGTTCAGACGATGCTCGCGACGCATCCGCGCTTCGAGCTCGTCGGGGTCGCCTTCGACGGAGAAGAGGCCGTGGATCTCGCGAACGAGCTCCTTCCGGACATCGTCCTGATCGACGCGGATCTTCCCGATCTCGACGGTCTCGAGGTGACTCGCAGGATCTGCGAGGGCTCCGCGCCGCGAATGGTGATCCTCACCGGCGCGGAATCCGACGTCGACGCCGTCGAGGCACACGACGCGGGCGCCGGCGCCTACTTGCCGAAAGCCCGTTCGGCAGCGGATTTGCTGGACACGCTCGAGTTCACGGCGCTCCTTCTGGACGCCGCGGACGCGCTTCCGCAAAAACCGAGCATCCAACCTTCCTAGCCCGCCACCCTGGCCTTTCGCGGGTGGGCGACGGCCGACGCGCGCATCAGACTTTCCATACGGAACCACATGGTGCGCTTGAAACTCCACGACCCGTCGGTGGCGCCAGAGCTGGTCTCCTTTCTGCGCCGTTGCCAGTGCGAGGTCCGGCATCTCGGGCCGACGATGGTCGGCGTCGGCGTCGGCCACCCCGTCGATCCCGAGGCCGCCGCGCACCGGCTGCAGGACGGGCGCTGCTACTGCTGCGGCGAGCAGATCGAGCTCGTGCTCTTCCGGCTGGGCTCGCCGCGCTGCCACGACTGCCGCGAGAGCTCCGCCGCGATCCCGGCGAGAGCGAACGAGACGTGGACGCGGATGGAGGTCGAGTCCTACCTGAGGATCTGGCGCGTCCGCAATCCGGGCGCCCACGTCGAGCTCGTCGCCTGAGTCACCCCAAGCGCTTGTAGAGCCGGTCGATCAGATCAGGCATCGCCTCGAGCTTGCGCGTGATGACGCGCAGCCGGTACTCGCGGAAGTGCTCGGCCTCGACGTCGAGCGCCTTCGCCAGCTGGCGCACGACCTTGTCGGAGGGCACCGGCCGGTTGCCGTGGACGAGGTGGTTGAGGTAGCCGGCCGAGAGCTTCGTCTTGTCGGCGAGCGCGCGGTACGTCACGCCCGTCTCCCCCATCAGCCGCTCGATCGTCGGGCCGAACGGCTCCTCGCTGAAGCGCCGCCGCCTCGCCACTAGAGGCTGCCTCCCAGCTCGGCGATTAGCACGCGCCGCTCCTCGCCGGTGGACCGGTCGCGCACGTCGGCCGCGCCGTCCTCCGTGGTCTTCTTGCCCACCGTCACCCGCAGTGGGCACCCGAGCAGGTCGGCGTCGGCGAACTTCTCGCCGGCGCGCTGATCGCGGTCGTCGAGCAGCACCTCGGCGCCCGCCTCGTCGAGCATCCGCGCCGCCTCGTCCGACTGCTCCTCGACTCCCGGGAGCGCGACCACGTGCACGTCGTATGGCGCGATCGAACGCGGCCAGACGATCCCATTCTCGTCCTGGTGCTGCTCAACGGCAGCCGCCATGATCCGGGCCGGACCGATCCCGTAGCTGCCCATGACCAGCGCCTTCTCGGAGCCGTCCTCGTCGAGGAAGCTCGCCCCCAGGGGCGCCGAATACTTCGTCTCGAGCTTGAAGATGTGTCCGACCTCGATCGCCACCTGCAGATGTAGATGCCCGCCGCAATTGGGACATGCGTCTCCTTCGCGAATTTCTCGCAGATCCGCGAAGCGGGGCTCGTAGTCGCGGCCGGCCTGGACACCGCGGAGGTGGACGTCGTCGCGGTTGGCGCCGACCACGTACTGGCCCTCGCGCAGCGTCTCGTCCGCGATCACCTCGACCGAGGCGCCGACCGGGCCGATCGAGCCGCCGGCGGCCCCGAAGGCCTGGCGGATCTCCTCCTGCTCGGCCGGCCGGAAGTCCTCGCCGAGGGCCTGGAGGAGCTTCATCTCGTTGAGCCGGTCGTCGCCGCGCACCAGGGCGAGAACGACGCGCCCGTCGGCCACGACGGGCATCGCCTTCGCCGTCGCGCGCGGGTCGACGCCGAGGAACTGCGAGAGGCCCTCGATCGTCCGCTGCCCAGGCGTCTCGACCTCATGAGGCTCGGGTAGCTCCTCGGGGAAGTCCGCTGATGAAGGCCGACCCTCGGCAATCTCGAGGTCGGCGGCGTAATCGCCGTTCTCGCAGGTCACGAGCGTGTTCTCGCCCGACCCCGAGGGCGCGAGGAAGTCCCTGCTGCCGCTCCCGCCCATGATCCCGGACTCGGCGGCGACCTCGTGCGCCTCCACCCCGCACCGTTCGAAAATCCGCCTGTAGGCCTCCGAGTGCTTGCGGAAGCTCTGGTCGAGCCCGGCCTCGTCGCGGTCGAACGAGTAGCCGTCCTTCATGATGAACTCGCGGAGGCGGAGCAAACCACCACGCGGGCGCGGCTCGTCGCGGTCCTTCGTCTGGAAGTGGTACCAGATCTGCGGCAGATCCCTGTACGAGCGGATCTCTCGCCCGTGGAAGGCGACCGTCTCCTCGTGCGTGAGCGGCAGGACGTAGTCGCGGCCCGTGCGGTCCTTCAGGCGGAAGAGCTCCGGGATCGAGATCCGCCCTGTCGCCTCCCAGAGCTCGGCCGGTGTGAGGACGGGCATGAGGATCTCCTGCGCGCCGAAGGCGTCGAGCTCCTGCCGGATGATCTGCTCGATCTTCCGGTGGACGCGCCAGCCGAGCGGCAGGAACGTCCAGAGCCCGCCCGCAACTTGGCGAATGAAGCCGCCGCGAACGAGCAGCTTGTGCGAGACCGCCTCGGCGTCGGCGGGATCGTCGCGCAAGGTCGGAATAAAAAGCTCTGAAGCCCGGGCGATCACCGTTGCCCCGGCAGACTATTCGAGCGGGATCAGGCTCGCCTCGGCCATGGCGAGCGCCGCGGGCTTGGCCATCTTCAGGCGCTTCGGGCGGTGCATGCCCTCGGCGATCCACTTGTCGATCTCGTGGAAGAGCTCGTCGATCAGGATGTCGGACGAGACCTTCTTCAGGACGCGGCCGTGTGCGTAGACGAAGCCGACGTCCCGGCCGCCGGCGATGCCGAAGTCTGCGTCGCCTGCCTCGCCTGGCCCGTTGACTGCGCAGCCGAGCACGGCGACCTCGAAATGCTGCGAGTAGTTGCGGAGCCGCTCCTCGACTGTCTCGGCGAGCGTCTGCACGCCCACGTTGTCGCGGCCGCACGAGGGGCAGGCGATCATGATTGGCCCCCGCTCGCGCAGGCCCAGCGCCTTGAGGATCTCGTAGGCGGCCCGCACCTCCTCCACCGGGTCGGCGGTCAACGAGACGCGCACGGTGTCGCCGATCCCGTCCACGAGCAGCGCGCCCATCCCGACGGCGCTCTTGATCGAGCCCGAGTACGGCGTGCCTGCCTCCGTGACGCCGAGATGCAGCGGGTACGGCACCTTCGCGGCGAGCATCCGGTAGGCGCGGATCATCGTCGGGACGTGGCTCGACTTGACCGAGATCTTGAAGTCGTAGAAAGCGAGGCTCTCGAGCAGGCGCACCTCCTCGAGCGCGGCCTCGACGAGCGCTTCCGCCTGGTCGCGGTGCGCGACGTCCGTGAGATGCTTCGGCAGGGAGCCGGAGTTGGCGCCGATGCGCATCGGGATCCCGGCCCTCTGTGCCGCGCGGACGACCTCGGCGACCTTGTCCGGCCCGCCGATGTTGCCCGGGTTGATCCGGACCGCCGCGACGCCGCCCTCGATCGCCTTCAGCGCGAGGCTCGCGTTGAAGTGGATGTCCGCGATCACCGGGATCGGCGAGAGGCGGACGATCTTCGGCAGCGCTTCGGCGTCCTCGGTCTTCGGAACGGCGACCCGGACGACCTCGCAGCCGGCCGAGGCGAGCGCGGCGATCTGCGCCGTCGTCGCCTCGACGTCGTGCGTCTTCGTCAGCGTCATCGACTGGACGGCGACGGGCGCGCCGCCGCCGATCGCGACGTTTCCTACGTGGATCTGCCGTTCGCTCGGCACGCCGAGGAGTCTAGCCCCCGGTCAGTTTTCCCACGTCGTTCGAGAGGCCGATCACGTAGATGAACAGGATCAGGGCGATCCCGACCATCGAGACGCGCTCGTAGACCGCCCGGCCGACGGCCTTGCCCCGTACGCCCTCGACCAGCGAGAAGGCGATGTGGCCGCCGTCCAGCGGCAGCAGCGGCAGCAGGTTCAGGAGCGCGAGCGAGAGGCTGATCAGCGCGAGGATCGCGAAGTAGTCCCGGTAACCGCTGCTCGCCGCCTCGCTGGAGGTGCGCACGATCCCGACCGGGGTCGAGATCTGCTTCCGGTTCGCGGGCGAGGTGACATGGACGAGCCAGTTCCCCATCGTCTTCGTCACGAGCCACGCGTCGCCGCTCGCCAGGTGTAGGGCGGCGACCGGGCCGTAGTGCTTGTAGCGGATCACAGCCGGACGGAAGCCGAGGATGTAGGTGCCGTTCTGCTTCATCGGCCGCACAGGCCCTAGCTCCCGATAACCGGGCGTGACCGAGATGACGAGCGGGCGGCCCTTGCTGTGCTGGATCGCGTTTCGCACCTGGGCGAACGTGCGCGTGGGCATGCGGTTGATGCCGACGATCGTGTCGCCGGACTTGAGCCCCGCTTGTGCCGCCGGCGTGTTCGGATCGACGCTGTCGACCCGTCGGGAGGCCGCGGACGGAATGCCGATCATGTAGACGACCGCGAGGAGCAAGATGGCGAAGACGAGGTTGGTCAGAGGGCCGGCCGCGATCACGGCCAGCTTTCGCCAGGTGCGCTGGCGCCAGTACGCGTCGGAGCCGAGGGCGTCGGAGAGCTCGCTTAGCCCGCGCTTGACCTGGCGGCGCGCGCCGGTCGAGAGCTGCGTCGTGGCGAGGACCGCCTCGAGCTCCGCCAGCGCGGCGCGGGCGGACTCGAACTCGCCCTCGGCGAGCGGCCGCTTGACGCGCTCGATCGATTGCAGGAGCTGCGGCGCCTCGTAGAGCGCCGACCCGAAGTGCACGTCCAGGTCCGAGGGGGCCGGACGATGCATTCCGGGGATCTTCACGTAGCCGCCGAGCGGGATCGCGCCGATGCCGTACTCGACGCCCCCGCGCTTCGTCTTCACGAGCGCCGGCGGAAAGCCGACGTAGAAGCGTCGCGGCCGCATCCCCACGGCGAGGGCCGTGAAGAAGTGGCCGGCCTCGTGGATCAGGATCAGGAAGCCGAGCCCCGCGATCGCGATCAGAACCGTCATGCGACCGGCAGTCCTCTCCCCGCGAGCCTGCGAGCCTCGGCGTCGGCCTCGACCAGGTCGTCGAGATCGCGTGCAGGCGCGCCCTTCACCTCGGCCAGCGCCTCCTCGACCGTGGCTGCGATGCCCAGGAACGAGAGCCTGCCCTCCAGGAACGCGGCGACGGCCACCTCGTTCGCGGCATTGAACGCGCAGGGGCGGGTTCCTCCCTGCTCGCCGGCCCGCCGCGCGAGCGCGAGCAGCGGAAACGTCTCGAGATCCGGCGGCTCGAACTCGAGCACGAGGCCCTGTGAGAGGTCGAGCGGCGCGATCGGCGTCGCGGCGCGCACGGGGTACGTCAACGCGAAGGAGATCGGCACGCGCATGTCCGGATAGCCGAGATGCGCGAGGGTCGCGCCGTCGCGGAACCGCACGAGCGCGTGCACGATCGACGTCGGCTGGAGCACGACCTCGATCCGCTCGTACGGCAGGCCGAAGAGGAAGTGCGCCTCGAGCAGCTCGAGCCCCTTGTTCGCGAGCGTGGCGGAGTCGACGGTGATCTTCGGCCCCATGCGCCAGGTCGGGTGGGCGAGCGCCTCCTCGGGAGTCACGTCCTCGAGCTCGTCGCGCGTGCGGCCCCGGAACGGCCCGCCGGAGCCGGTAACGACGAGCGAGTCGACCTGCTCCGGCGCGCGGCCTTCGAGGCACTGAAAGGCGGCCGAGTGCTCGCTGTCGACGGGGAGAAGGAGCCCTCCTCCCCGCTCCCGCGCCTGGAGCGCCAGCTCGCCCGCCGCGACGAGGCTCTCCTTGTTCGCGAGCGCCAGCGTCACGCCGCGCTCGAGCGCCCTCCAGGAGCTCCGTGAGATCGCCGCCGACCTGCGTCAGCGGCGCGAGGCCGTCGATCGGCTGCGAGCCGGACGCGGCGGCCGCGAGCTCGAGCTCAGGGTGGCTCTCGATGATCTCCAGGGCCTGGCGTCCGATCGACCCCGTGACGCCGAGCACCGCAACACGCTTCATTTGCTCAGTGTACGGCCGGTTTTGCTTCTCGGATCAGGTCAAAGCGAGGATCGTGAAGTACGCGGCGATCGCCGCGAAGAGCGGCGCGTCGAGCCGGTCCAGCATCCCACCATGGCCCGCGAGCAGGCGGCCGCTGTCCTTGACGCCGAGATCGCGCTTGACCGCCGACTCGAAGAGGTCGCCGACGGGCGCGGCCACGGCGATCACGGCTCCGAGCACGAGCGATTCGCCGATCGTCAGGAAGTCCTGGTGATAGAGCGCGAAGAACGGCACCAGCACGGCGGTGACCGTCGACGCGACGAGCCCCTCCCACGTCTTGCCCGGCGAGAGGACGGGCGCGAGCTTGTGCCGGCCGATCAGGAGGCCCGTGAAGTAGGCGAGCGTGTCGGCCGCGAACACGGCCAGCAGCACCGTGAAGACCGCGAGACGACCGTGCTGGGCGATCCCTCGCAGCAGCAGCATGAAGGCGAGGCCGAAGCCGGTCCAGCCCGTGCCCAGGACCGTGGTCGCAACGGCCACGGTCAGCGACTGCCGAGTGTCCGAGATGCCCTTCAACAGGAAGGCGAGCGCGATCGTCGACAGAAAGCCTCCGACCATCCAGATGGTGCCGCCGAGCTGCGCGCCCAGGAGCGTCAGAACGAGCCCGGCGTAGCCTGCCGGGACCAGCGGTCGCAGGGGCCGCGCCATCCCGTAGAACTCGTGGAGCGCGATCAGGCCGGCACCGACGGCGAGCGCCCACAGCCACCAGCCGCCGAGCCAGACGAGCCCGAGCACCACGGGCAGGCCGATCACGGCCACCAGGATCCGCGACCAGAAAGAGCTCATCTACCGCCGAAGCGGCGGCGGCGATTGGCGTAGGCGGCGAGCGCCTGCTCGAGCTCCGCGTGGCCGAAGTCCGGCCAGAGCGTGTCGGTGAACACGAGCTCCGAGTAGGCGACCCGAGGTGCGGATCAGGAGATCCGGGTCGGGCAGCTCCGGCGCGTAGAGGTTCGCCCGCAGGAGGTTCTCGTCCAGCTCGGCGGGGTCGATCCCCGACTCCACGAGCCGGCGGGCGGCCTCGACGATCTCGGCGCGACCGCCGTAGTCGAGCGCGACCCAGAGGTTGAGCCGGTCGTTCGCCGCGGTCTCCTCCTCGAGCCGGGCCATCTGCTCCCGCAGCTCCGCCGAGGCCCGGTCGCGCCGGCCGATGAAGCGCGTCCGCACGCCCTGGCGGACGAGGTCGGGCAGCTCGCGCTCGATCGTCTCGCCGAAGATGTCCATGAGCGAGTCGACCTCGCCCGCGGGCCGCGACCAGTTCTCCGTCGAGAAGGCGTAGACGACCAGCGTCTCGAGACCGAGGTCGATCGCGGCTTCGACGGTGCGCCGCAACGCGCGCGTCCCGGCCTGGTGGCCCGCGGCGACCGGCAGCCCGCGCCGCTCGGCCCAGCGCCCGTTCCCGTCCATGATGATCGCGACGGTACGAGCCTCTTCGCCGCGCTGCTCTTCGTCCACCGCTAGGGAATCTGGCGTGTGCAGCCCCTCAGACCTCGAGGATCTCGGCTTCCTTGCGCTCCAGCAGCTCGTCGATCTTCTTCGTGTGGTCGTCGGTGAGCTTCTGGACGCGCTCCTCCGCGCGGTGCTCCTCGTCCTTGCCGACCTCGCTCTTGTCGACGAGCTCCTTGAGGTGGTGGATCGCGTCGCGGCGGACGTTGCGCACTGCGACGCGCCCCTCCTCGGCCATCCCGCGCACGACCTTGACGAGCTCCTTGCGGCGCTCCTCCGTGAGCTGCGGGATCGGCAGCCGGATCAGCTTCCCGTCGTTGGACGGCGTCAGTCCGAGGTCGGACTCCTGGATCGCCCGCTCGATCGCGCTCAGCGAGCTCGGGTCGAACGGCTGCACGGTGATCATCCGCGGCTCGGGCGCGTTGATCGTGGCGAGCTGCTTGAGCGGTGTCTGCTGGCCGTAGTAGTCGATCTGGACGCGGTCGAGGAGCGCGGGCGACGCGCGGCCGGTCCGCAGCGTCGCGAACTCCGTCTGGGCCGCCTCCACCGACTTGTCCATCCGCCGGGTCGCGTCCTGGAT
>VAXM01000085.1 GCA_005883335.1 Actinomycetota bacterium | reverse complement strand
GGTGACACGGTCAAGATCGAGGACGACGGCACCGCGGCCGAGAAGGTCCTCGCGTTCCTCCAGGAGAAGAAGGCGCTGTGAAGACGCTGGTCTTCCTCGAGGACCACGAAGGGAAGCTGCAAAAGGATTCGCTCGGCGTGTTGTCCAAGGCCGCCTCGCTCGACGGCGAGGTGGAGGCCGTGCTGCTCGGCACCCAGGTCGCGGGCCTGGCCGGGGAGGCCGCGCGTTTCGGGGCGGCGCGCGTGCACGTGATGGAGGACGTCCTTTTGGCGAAACCGCTGCCGCAACCGCGGATCGACGCGCTCGAGACGCTCGTGGGAGAGCGCGGCTTCGACACGATTCTTTTCGCGGCGACGGTGCTCTCGGCAGACATCGCGGCCGGGCTCGCGGCGCGGCTCGACGCGGGTCTCAACTGGGACCTGACCGACTTCGTGGTCGAGGACGGGAAGCTCGTCGGCAAGCGGCCTGCGCTCGGCGACTCGGTCTACGTCGACGTGGGGTGGACCTCGGAGCCTCGGCTGGCGCTGATCCGCTCGGGGACCTTCGAGCCCGAAGCCAGGGCGGATGCCGGTGATGCCGAAGTCGAGACGTTCGAGTCGCGCCTACAGGACTTCTCGCTGGCCGCGGAGATGGTCGAGCAGGCGCACGAGGAGAGCGAGGGACCGTCGATCGAGGACGCGGACGTGATCGTCGCAGGCGGGCGCGGGCTCGGCTCCCCGGAGAACTTCGCGCTGGTCGAGGAGCTCGCGAAGGCCCTCGGCGGGGCGGTCGCGGCCACGCGCGCGGTCGTCGACGCGGGCTGGTATCCGTACGCGGCGCAGGTGGGACAGACGGGCAAGACCGTCTCGCCGAAGCTCTACATCGCGTGCGGGATCTCGGGCGCGATCCAGCACAAGGTCGGCATGCAGAGCTCGGGCCTGATCGTCGCGATCAACAAGGACCCCAACGCGCCGATCTTCGAGTACGCCGACCTCGGGGTCGTCGGCGACCTGCACGAGGTCGTCCCGAAGCTGACCGAGCTCGTGCGGCAGCGAAAAGCCGCGTGAAGCCGTCCGAGTTTCCGCCGCCGTTCTCGGCCGACGAGTTCGTCGCCGCTCCGGGCGAGCCCGAGATCGAAGTCGGCGTCCTGATCGTCGGCGCCGGCCCGGCGGGGCTCGCCTGCGCGATCCGGCTCGGGCAGCTACTGGAGGGCGAGCCCGAGCTGGCCGAGCGGCTCGGCGACGTCCCAGTGGCCGTGCTCGAGAAGGGCAAGCAGCCCGGCTCGCATCTGCTCTCGGGCGCGGTCGTCAATCCGCGGTCGCTGCGAACGCTGTTCGAGGGGCGCGTGCGGACGAGCGAGATGCCGTTCTTCGGGCGTGTCGAGCACGAATCGGTCTACTTCCTGACTCCGGGCCGGGCGATGCGGATCCCGACTCCGCCGACGATGCGGAACCACGGGAACTTCGTCGCGTCGCTCTCGCAGCTCGGCCGCTGGCTCGGGGAGCGGGCGGAGGAGGCAGGGGCGACGATCCTGCCGGAGACGGCGGCGACGACGCTCCTCGTCTCGGACGCGCGGGTGCGCGGCGTACGCACCGGAGACCGCGGGCGCGCTCGCTCGGGCAAGGAGCTCGGGAACTTCGAGCCCGGCTCTGATGTTCACGCGCGCGTGACGGTGCTCGCGGAGGGCACGCAGGGGCATCTCACCGGGGTCGCGCTGGAGCGCTTCGGGCTCGCGGGCGAGAACCCGCAGGTCTGGGCGCTCGGCGTCAAGGAGGTCTGGCGGGTGCAGAAGCCGCTCGACCGCGTGATCCACACGATGGGCTGGCCGCTCCGGGCGGGGGCGAAGTACCGCGAGTTCGGCGGCTCGTTCATCTATCCGATGGGCCCGGACACGGTCACGCTCGGGATGGTCGTCGGGCTCGACTACCGCGACGTCGAGCTCTCCGTGCACGACCTGCTGCAGGAGCTGAAGACGCATCCGCAGCTGCGCGGGATCCTGGAGGGCGGGGAGCGGATCGCGTGGGGGGCAAAGACGATTCCGGAGGGCGGGTTGCTCTCCGTGCCGCGGCGTCTGCACGCGCCGGGGCTCCTGATCTGCGGCGACGGTGCGGGGCTCGTCAACGTGCCCGCGCTGAAGGGGATCCACTACGCGGTCGAGTCGGGGCGGCTGGCCGCCGAGACGGCGTTCTCGGCCTTGCAGCGCGGTGAGTCGCCGTGGCGGCGGGGCGCGCTTGCGGGATACGACGACGCGTTGCGCGGGAGCTGGGTGTGGGAGGAGCTGCGGCGGGTGCGGAACATGCGGCAGGCGTTCGGGCGCGGGTTCTGGCTCGGGAGCGCGCTGGCCGGCGCGATGACCGCGTCGCGCGGGGCCTTCCCTCCCGGGAACGCGCGGACCGAGCCGGACGCCGACCAGGAGCTGATCCGCGCAGGTGCGGCGTCGTCGTATCCCGCGTCGGACGGGACGCTCACGTTCGACAAGCTCTCGTCCGTCTTCCTGAGCGGAAACAAGACGCGGGACGATGCGCCGAACCACATCCGGGTTCGCACCGATGTGCCCGCGGATGTGGCGGAGCTCTGGGAGCACCTGTGCCCGGCGCAGGTCTACGAAGCGGTCAAGGGCGGGGTCGAGGTGACCGCGTCGAACTGCGTCCAGTGCGGGGCGATCACCGCCAAGGGCGGCCGGCTCACGCCTCCGGAAGGCGGCTCGGGCCCCGAGTACACACTTACGTGACGAAGCCGTGACACTCTCGTGACGGTGTCTGGCACCGGGCGGGTTTTCGTGCGAGCAGGGATTTCGCCGTTTCCGGTCACACTTCCGTGACGGTGTCTGACACTGGGACAGGTCTCGCGGCTGCGCGAGAGGCGATCGGCGACCGGTTGCACCGGACGCCGCTCTTTCGGTCGGCGACGCTCGGCGAGCTGACCGGCGCACGCGTCTTCCTCAAGGCCGAGCTGTTCCAGAAGACCGGCTCGTTCAAGCCGCGCGGGGTGCTGACCAACCTCGCCGCCCTCACCGCGGAGGAGCGCGCCCGAGGCGTGATCTCGATCTCGGCCGGAAACCACGCGCAGGCGCTCGCATGGGGCGCGGCGACCGAAGGCATCGACGCGCTCGTGGTCATGTGGCAGGGCGCGAGCGAGGCAAAGATCGAAGCGACCCGCGGCTACGGCGCCACGGTCGACCTCGAAGCGAAGAGCCCCACCGAGGCCTTCGAGCGCCTCGCCGCGCTCCAGAGCGAAACGGGCCGCACGCTCGTCCACCCGTTCGACCACCCGCGCACGATCGCCGGCCAGGGCACGGTGGGCCTCGAGATCGTCGAGGACCTCCCGGAGACGACCACGCTCCTCGTTCCGGTCGGCGGCGGCGGCCTGATCTCCGGGATCGCCCTCGCGGCGCGAGGCCGGCGCGTGATCGGCATCGAGCCGGAGCTCTCGCCCGCCCTCCACGAGGCGCTCGCCGCCGGCAAGCCGGTCCCGGTCACGCCGCAATCCATCGCCGACGGTCTCTCCGCTCCATTTGCCGGGGAGCACTGCCTCGAGATCTGCCGAGAACACGTCGAAAACGTCGTCCTCGTGACCGAAGGAGAGATCCGGGCCGGAATGCATTTCCTGTACACGCGCGCGAAGCTCGCCTGCGAGCCGGCCGCTGCCGTCCCGGTCGCCGCGCTCCTGGCCGGCAAGATCTCCGTGACGAAGGACGAGACCGTCGTCGCGGTCGTCTCGGGCGGCAATGTCGCCACGGAAACGGCCGTTGCTATCCTGGCCGGACAATGAAGGCCGGCATCCATCCCGAGTACGTCCTGGCAACCGTTCGCTGCGCCTGCGGCAACGAGTTCCAGACGCGCTCCACCAAGCCCGAGCTCCACGTCGAGATCTGCTCGAACTGCCATCCGTTCTACACGGGCAAGCAGAAGCTCGTCGACACGGGCGGCCGAGTCGAGCGCTTCCAGCGCCGCCTCGAGAAGGCCGGCCGGAAGACCGAGACCTAAAGAACCATGTCAGCCCCCATCGGAGGACAGGCCGTCCTCGAGGGCGTGATGATGCGCGGCCCCTCGAACTGGGCCGTCGCGGTCAGAAAGCCCAATGGCCAGATCGCCGAGGTCTGCCGGCCAATCGACTCGGTGATGAAGCGGCACTGGTTCTTCCGCCTTCCGGTTGTCCGCGGCGTGGTCGCCCTCGGCGAATCGCTCGCGATCGGCTTCCGCGCGCTGGCGATCTCGGCCAACTACGCCGCGGCCGAGGACAACGAGGAGGCCGAGGCAGAGCTTTCCCGCGGCGCGATCGTCTTCGCCTTCCTGCTCGCGATCGGCTTCGCGATCTCGCTCTTCAAGGTCGGCCCCGCGCTGCTCGCCGACCTGCTCCCGATCTCCAACGGCAACTGGTTCGTGCTCGTCGAGGGGCTGATCCGCGTGACGATCTTCGTCGTCTACTTGAGCGTGATCTCGCTGCTGCCCGACCTGCGCCGCGTCTTCCAGTACCACGGCGCCGAGCACAAGGCGATCAACGCCTTCGAGGCCGGCGAGGAGCTCGAGCCGCAGACGGTGCAGCGTTTCAGCCAGATCCACCCGCGGTGCGGCACCGCCTTCCTGCTCTGGGTGATGGTGATCGCGATCTTCGTCTTCGCGTTCTTCGGCCGACCCGCCTGGTACTGGCTGATCGCGACGCGCATCCTGCTGCTGCCGGTGATCGCGGGGCTCGCCTACGAGCTGATCCGCTTCGCGGGGAAGCACACCGGCAACCGGGTCCTGATGACGCTGCTCGCGCCGGGCCTGTGGCTGCAGCGGCTGACGACCCGCGAGCCGACGCTCGACCAGCTCGAAGTCTCGATCCGCGCCCTGCGCGAGGTGCTCGCCCTCGAGGGGCGGGCCGCAGACTCGCGCGTCGAGATCATGGCCTAGCGGCTGCGACAGCGGTAGCGGGCTAACCTTGCCGGATGGCCGACTTTCAGGACCTCGTTGACGACCTGGAGCGCTCCTACACGGAAACACAGGAGCGCCTGTCGGACCCTGCCGTCTACAACGACCACCGCGAGGCGGCCGACGTGGGCCGTCGCTTGAAAGAGCTCGAAGGCCCGCACAAGCTGGCCCAGGAGTGGCGCTTGGTCAGCGACGACCTCGAGGCTGCGCGCGACGACGGCGACCTGCGCGAGCTCGTCCCGGAGCTGGAAGAGCGCCGAGCGAGCCTCGAGGAGGAGCTCAAGCTCGCGCTCGTCGAGAACGACCCGGCCGACCGCAAGGACGTGATCGTCGAGATCCGCCAGGGTGTCGGCGGCGACGAGGCAGCAATCTGGGCCGGCGACGTCTACCGCATGCTCACCCGCTACGCAGAGCGGCGCGGCTTCACGGTCGAGCAGCTCGAGGTCAGCGGCAACGAAGCCGGCGGCTTCAAGGAGATCGTCTTCGCGGTGAAGGGCGACGGCGCGTACTCGGTGTTCAAGTGGGAGGCGGGCACGCACCGCGTGCAGCGCGTCCCCGAGACCGAGTCGCAGGGCCGCATCCACACGTCGACCGCCACGGTCGCGGTCATGCCGGAGGCGGAGGAGGTCGAGGTCGAGCTCGACCCGAACGAGCTCAAGATCGACGTCTACCGCTCGACCGGGCCCGGCGGACAGAGCGTCAACACGACCGACTCCGCGGTGCGGATCACGCACGTCCCGACCGGAATCGTCGTCGCGATGCAGGACGAGAAGTCGCAGCTCCAGAACAAGACGAAGGCGATGCGCGTCCTCCGCGCGCGGCTCTACGAGCTGGAGCGCGAGCGGCAGCAGGCCGAGCAGGCCGCCGCGCGCCGCTCCCAGATCGGCTCCGGCCAGCGCGCCGAGAAGATCCGCACCTACAACTTCCCCGAGAACCGCCTCACCGACCACCGCGTACACCTGACCGTGCACCGGCTCGACAAGATCCTCGAGGGCGAGCTGGACGAGTTCACCGAGGCGCTGGCCGCGGAGGACCGGCGCCGAGCGCTCGAGACCGCGTCGGCGTGACGCTCGGCGACGCTCTCGCGGCCGCGACCGCCAGGCTCGCGGAGGCCGGGGTCGAGTCGGCCCGCCTCGAGGCGGAGCTGCTGCTCGCGCGCGCGTGTGACGACTGTGCCCGCGCGCTGCTCTACGCCGAGCTCCATCGCGAGCTGAGCGCGGAGCAGGAGGCAGCGTTCGAGGCGAACGTGAGCCGTCGCGTCCAGCGCGAGCCGCTCGCCTACGTGCTCGGCGAGTGGGGCTTTCGCCGGCTGACGCTGAAGACCGATCAGCGTGCCCTGATCCCCCGGCCCGAGACGGAGATCGTCGTGGAGCGCGCGCTGGAGCACATTCGCGACGAGGCCGACCCGGAAGTCCTCGACGTGGGCACCGGCACCGGCGCGATCGCGCTCGCGATCGCAGACGAGCACGCGGGTGCGCGGATCACGGCGATCGACGCCTCGCCGGAGGCGCTCGCCCTCGCACAGGAGAACCGCGAGCTGACCGGCGTGAACGGCCGCGTAGACCTCGTCGAGCACGATCTCACCGCCGGTCTCGGCCGGTCGCAGTTCGACCTCGTCGTCTCCAACCCGCCGTACGTCGAGCCCGACGACCTGCCGACGCTCCAGCCGGAGGTGCGGGATTGGGAGCCGCACGTCGCCCTCGTCGCCAGCGGCGCCACCGAGGAGGTCGCGCGCGCGGCCACGGAGGCGCTGCGGCCTGGAGGCTGGCTCGTGCTCGAGACCGCCGCGGGCACCGGCGAGCGGATCCAGGAGCTCCTGCAGGAGCTCGGCTACGAGCGGGTCACGATCACCCCTGATCTGGCCGGGCGGGACCGCGTGGTCGAGGGCAAGTGGAAGAGCTGACGACCAAGGACGGTCGCAGGCTCGCCTACAAGCGGCTCGGTTCCGGCGCGACGCTGGTCTGCCACGGCGGCGGGCCCGGCTTCTCGTCGCACTACCTCGGCAACCTCGGCGGGCTCGACGAGCGGCTCGAGCTCGTCCTCCTCGACCCGCGCGGAACCGGTGGCTCCGACCGTCCCGCCGACCCGCGGGCGTACGCGATCGAGGACTACGTCGACGACGTCGAAGAGCTGCGCCTCGGTCTCGGCCTCGAGCGGATCAACATCTTCGGCCACTCGCACGGCGGCATCGTCGCGATGGCCTACGCGGCGCGGCAGCCGGACCGGGTCGAGCGCCTGATCCTCGCGAGCACCCTCCCCCGCTGGGCGCCCGAGCAGGAAGCGGCGATGGCCGAGATGGTCGCCTCGCACGCGAACGAGCCCTGGTATGCGGATGCCAAGGCCGCTCTCGACGCCGAGCAGGCCGGCGACTTCGAGACCGACGAGGAGATGGCGGATCTCGCCTTTCGCGAGTCCCCGTTCTACTTCAGCCGCTACGGAGACAAGGAGCGCGGCTACGCGGAGATGCTGCGCGCGGACCCCGCGAACGCGGACACGCTCCGCTTCTTCAACCAGGAGATCCTCGCGACCTTCGACCTGCGGCCCGAGCTGGAAATGATCACGGCGCCTACCCTCGTCATCACCGGGGCGGACGACTTCATCACGGGCCCCGTGCCCGCGGCGGAAATCGAGCAGGGCCTCGCCGATGTCGCCAAGGTGATCATCCCCGGCTGCGGGCACTTCCTCTTCGTCGAGGCGCCCGAGGCGTTCGGCGAGGCGGTCACCTCGTTCCTGGGCGTTCCGAGCGCGGCGTGATCGACGAGGCCGTCGCGGCGATCCGGGCCGGCCGGCCCGTCGTCCTGCCGACGGACACCGTCTACGGGCTCTGCGCCGACGCCGAGAGCGAGAGCGCGGCCCGCGAGGTCGCGCGGCTCAAGGGGCGTGCCGAGCAGCAGCCGATCGCGGTGCTGGCACGCGACGTCGACCGCCTGCTCGAGCGGATTCCCGAGCTCGATGCGCGCGTACTCCGCGTGCTCCTGCCTGGGCCGTACACGCTGATCCTGTCCAACCCCAAGCGGCGTTACCCATGGCTCGGCGGCGGCGACACGATCGGCGTCCGTGTTCCCGACCTGCCCGCGGCCACCGCGGCCGTGCTCGAGGAGGTCGGCGTGGTTCTGGCTACCAGCGCAAACCTGCACGGCGGCCGCGACCCGCGCCGTGCCGACGAGGTCCCCGAGGAGATCCGGCGCGGCGCTGCGGTGCTGGTCGACGGTGGCGAGCTACCGGGGACGTCCTCGACCGTTCTCGACCTGACCGGGCCGGAGCCGCGCCTGGTCCGCGAGGGTGCGGTTCCTGCGGCCCAGGCGCTCAGCAACGCCCTGGCGGCGGGAGCGAGCGCAGGGGAACGAACATGATCCGGTTCCTCGGGTGCAGATGCTTTCCGTGGGTCCAGCTGGACACGATCAATGCTTTGCGGTCGATCGCGGCGGGGTCGCCGCCGATCTTCACGTAGCGGTGGAGGCGCGTATCGGCCACGTAGCCTCTGCCCAAGCTCGAGAAGATCACGAACCGGCCGGCGATCCGCACCGAGTTGTCGACGTACGAGTTCGGCGGCTTGGCGCTGAAGATCCGGTGCGGCGCAGTGCGCGTCGAGGGTGACCACCAGAGCGAGATGAACTTCGCGCTCGGGTAGGCGAAGGTGCGACCGTCCGTGAAGAGCGCCGAGATGCCGCGCAGCCTTGCGAGCGAGCCCGGTGCCGCCACCTCCTCACCGGTGTACGGATTTGCGGCCAGCATGCGTGTGCGCCCTCCCGGGGCGAGCGACTCCGGCCAGACGGCGATCGGTCCGGCGACGAAGAAGGAGCCTTGCGCGTGGCCGGTTCGGACGATGCGGTCGGTGCGGCTCGCCAGGTTGTAGACGTGCACCTCCGTCGTCTCGCCGTCCGGCCCCACGCCTTGCGTCCACGTCGCCAGGCCGTTGCGCACATCGGGCTGGCGCCACGGGCTCGCCCAGAAGTTCCCGTCCAGGTCCTTCTTCGCCGCGCCGATCTGCAGCAGCGTGCCCGTCCGGGAGTCCCATGCGAAAGTCGTGAAATCCGCGAAGAAGTCCGAGAGCGAGTGGTACTCGTTCCAGACGAACCAGCGGCCGTCGAAGCTTCCGTCTGCCTGGTCGTTGCGCGCGCTCGGGAAGCGGCGGATGCGCGTGAGGCGGCTCGTGCGTGCGTCAATCCGGACGACCCCGGAGAAGTCGGGCGAGTAGAGCTGCGCGAAGAACCGTCGCCCGTCGCCCGCGCCGGCGATCGGCAGGACGGACGCCCGCCGGGAGAGCGAGACGACCGAGCTCGCCAAGACCCGGTGCCACGAAGGCGGCTGCCGCGCACGGCACCACCGCGGCGCCGTCCCGTGCGTTGCTCCCGCGGCAGAGCAGAGAATGAGCGCGCCGAGGACCGGAAACGTGCGAATCGTCACGCTCTCAGCCTAGGGTGCGCAGCGGCAGGCCAGAGCTCGGATTTGGCGGCTTGCTACCGAGCCTGAAGCGCTCCGTCGCTACCGCCGCGAGGGCGAGTAGCATCTGTGAGACAGTGGCCGTTGCTCAGGAGACCGTCCAGCATCTCCGGACCGCGGGGCTGGCCGAAGTCGATCCCGCGATCGCCGAGCTGATCGGCCGCGAGCTCGAGCGGCAACGCGGCCAGATCGAGCTGATCGCCTCCGAGAACTTCACGTGGCCGTCGGTTCTCGAGGCCGTTGGCTCGGTCCCGACGAACAAGTACGCCGAGGGCTACCCGGGCAAGCGCTACTACGGCGGCTGCGAGGTCGTCGACGAGATCGAGCAGACCGCGATCGACCGCGCCAAGGAGCTCTTCGGCGCGGAGCACGCGAACGTCCAGCCGCACGCGGGCGCGCAGACGAACATGGCCGTCTACTTCGCGGCCTGCGACCCGGGCGACACGATCCTCTCGCTCGAGCTCGCGCACGGCGGCCACCTGACGCACGGGCTCAAGGTCAACTTCTCCGGCCGCCTCTACACGATCGCGCACTACGGCGTCAGCCGCGAGACGAACGTCGTCGACTACGACGAGGTGCTCGCGCTCGCCAAGCAGCACAGGCCGAAGCTGATCGTCTGCGGCGGCTCGGCGTACCCGCGCGTGGTCGAGACCGACCGCTTCCGCGAGATCGCAGACGAGGTGGGCGCGCTGCTCCTCTGCGACATGGCGCACTTCGCGGGGCTCGTGGCCGCCGGGCTGCACCCGAACCCGGTGCCGCACTGCGACTTCGTCACCTCGACGACGCACAAGACCCTGGCGGGGCCGCGGGCCGGGTTCGTCCTCTGCAAGGAAGAGCATGCGACCGCGATCGACCGCGCCGTCTTCCCGGGGATGCAGGGCGGCCCGCTCGTCCACACGATCGCGGCGAAGGCGACCTGCTTCCTGATCGCCGGCACCGAGGCGTTCCGCGAGTACCAGCAGCAGGTCCGCGCGAACGCCGACACGCTCGCGGAGACGCTGCAGGACGGCGGGCTCGACGTGCTCACGGGCGGCACCGACACGCACCTGCTTCAGGTCGACCTGCGCTCGACGGACTGGACCGGCAAGGACGCCGAGGAGCGCCTCGCCGAGGCGAAGGTGACCGTCAACCGCAACACGGTGCCCTTCGACGAGCGTCCGCCGACCGTCGCGTCCGGCATCCGGATCGGGACGCCCGCCGCCACCATGCGCGGCTTCGACGAGGACGACTTCCGCGAGGTCGGGCGGATCATCGTCGAGGCGCTCGGCGACGGCGATGTCGCGGCCCTCGCGGCCCGCAGCGAGGCGCTCTGCGAGAAGCGGCCGCTCTACCCGGGCTTCCGCGGCTTCACCACGTACCAGGCGTGAGCACGGACATCGCCAGCGGCGTGACGGTGGTCACGCACCCGCTCGTCCAGCACAAGCTCGCGTACCTACGCGACAAGGACACGCCGACGGTTCACTTCCGCAAGCTCGCCAACGAATTGACGCTGCTGCTGACCTACGAGGCGACAAAGGACTTCCCGACCGAGGACGCGGAG
>VAXM01000177.1 GCA_005883335.1 Actinomycetota bacterium | reverse complement strand
CGCGGCTCGGCGACGTTCATCGCTGCGATCGCGAACATCGCCACGTTCCAGGCGATCAGGACCGTGAGGATCGGCCGCGAGTGCACGGCCAGCGAGAAGCCGTCCTTCACGTCCTGCCAGTGGCCGCGACTCGCCGCGGCAGCGGCCTGCAACAGGCTCCGCGGGATCCCGATCAGGAGGGCCGCGGAGAGCAGGAAGGTGGCGGCGTTGAACCAGTAAGCCGCGTCGACCCCTGCCGCGGCGGCGAGCGCTCCGCCGGCGACGGAACCGAGCGCCCAGGTCAGGTTGTCGGCGCCCTGGAGCAGCGAGTTGGCGGCGGGGAGATCGCTGTCCTGAACGAGATTCGGCAGCCCTGCGTAGACCGCCGGCCGGAAGAATCCCGTGGCCACGCCGACGATTCCGGCCAGCACCACGACCTGGGCCGCGCTCGTCGTGAACGGCAGGACGGCGAAGGCTCCGAAACGGACGAGGTCGGCGTTGATCATCAGGCTCCGCCTCGAGAGCCGGTCGACGAGCGGGCCGACGAGCAACCCGATCGCGAAGGTCGGAAGCAGGTCGGCGATCAGGAGCGCCGCGATCCAGGCGGACGAGCCGGTTCGTTCGTAGACGTCGATCTCGAGCGCGACGAGCGCCAGCCACGTCCCGGCGCCGGAGCCGATCGTTGCGAGGAAGAGCCGCGTAAAGCTCGGCTCGCGTCCGAGCAGCCCTAGGCGGCGCTGCGGCTCGGACGGACGGCGGCTATCCATCTTCTGCTCACGGTAACACCGGTGTCGGGCCTCGAACGAGGGTTTCGATTCCTATTTTGAAAAGGTACTAACCCGGTCGAGCGCCTCGGCCAGAAACCGGTGGTCGTCCGGCGTTCCGACCGTCACGCGAACGGCGTCCGGTGCGCCGAAGCCGTGCGTCGGCCGCACGATCACACCCTCGCGCAGCAACGTCTCGAAGAAGGGACGCGAGTCGTCGCCGACCTCGGCGAAGAGGAAGTTCGCCAGCGCCGGCCCGACCGGGTCGAGGGCGTGCTCCCGCAGAATCGCCTCGAGCTCGGGGCGTCCCTCGTCGTTCGTGCGCCGGCGCCGCTCGAGCTCGTCCGGAGAATCGAGGCTCGCGAGGGCCGCCTCCTGCGCAGGGGTCGTGATGTCGAAGGCGCGCCGTACCTTCCCGATCGCCGTCACGACCGCGGCAGGCGCGAGCGCGTAGCCGATCCGCAGCCCGGCGAGCCCGTAGATCTTGGAGAAGGTGCGCAGGACGACGACGCGCCGCCCGGCATTCAGGTCCTCGACCCCATCCGGGTAGTCCGGGTCGTCGATGTACTCGAAGTACGCCTGGTCGAGCACGGTGAGCACGTGCTCGGGAACGCGCTCGAAGTAGGCGTCGAGCTCCGCGCGCGTGTTGGTCGTCCCCGTCGGGTTGTTCGGCAGGCAGATGTAGACGATCTTCGTCCGCGGGCCGACGGCGTCGAGCATGGCGTCGAGGTCGTAGCGGCCGTCCCGCAGCTCGACCGTGCGCGGGACGGCGCCGAGCTTGCGCGCGTCGATCGCGTAGCTAGGGAACGAGGGCCAGCCGCAGACGATCTCGTCGCCGGCCTCGAGCATCGCCTGGCTGAGGCAGTCCACGAGCCCGTCGGAGCCTGCACCGGGAGCGACCTCTTCGAAGCGCAGGTCGAACCGCTCGGCGAGCGCCGTCCGGAGCCGGTAGGCGCCGCCGTCCGGGTAGCGGTTCAGCTCGGGCGCGCACCGCTCGATCGCCTCGCGCGCTTCCGGGAACGGCCCGAACGGGCCTTCGTTCGAGGCGAGCTTGACGACTCGGTCGAGCCCGAGCTCGCGCTGCACCTCCTCGACCGGCTTGCCCGGCTCGTACGGAACGAGGTCGTTGACCGCCGGCGTGAAGAAGCTGTCCGCGATCTCGGCAAGCCGCCCGGCCACGGATCCAACCTTACAAGTCGGGCAGCGAGCCCTCGTGGTAGCGGCAGCGGGCCCAGGCCGGGAAGGAGGCGTATGCCTCCTCGGGCTTCGTCGTCTCACGCTCGACGCCCGCGCGGTGCGCGACGGCCAATTCGTCGACCGGGTAGACGAGGCCTTTCCGCCCGCCCCGGGCGCCCACGGCCAGGACGACTGCCGGGCCGCCGCCGGCGCCGACGATCATGTGGTTCGTCTCCGGAGGGCAGTGCACGAAGTCCCAGGCGCGCAGCTTTCGCTCCTGCCCTTCGACGATCAGCAGGCACTCTCCGGCGAGGACGAGGAAGTCCTCCTGGTGCAGCTCGCGGTGGTACATGCCGATCGGCTGCCCGGGCTCGAGGACGTTGAGGTTGATCCCGAGCTGGCGGAAGCGCCGCTTCCCCTCGAAGTTGCAGAAGAGTCCGAAGTGCCCCGCGTCGCGCCAGCGGCTCTCGCGGGCGTTGATCACGAACCAGCCCTCGCCGTCGGCGACGAGGCCGTACTTGGTCTCGCGGAGCGGGATCTCGGGGACGGTCAATACGCGGTGCGGTGCGGGTTGGGCGTCGGCGCCGGCGCCCGGTTGCCGGGTGGCTTCGTCGCGGGCAGCAGCGTGGTGTCGATGCCGATCCCCAGACCGCACGTCGGCGCGAACATCCGCGCCGAGAGCGCGTTGTCGTCCGGCTGCGGCGCGAGGCTGACCGCAAACGTTGGTGCGCCCGGCGATCCTGCGCTGGCCGGCCGCGCGTGTCAAGCGCAGGCCGTTCGGCTTGCGAATTAGCATTCGCGCGGGATGCGGGTCGGAGTGCCGAGAGAGAGCGTGCCCGGCGAGCGCCGGGTGGCTCTCGTTCCCGAGGTCGTCGCCCGGCTCGCTTCGGGTGGCTTCGAGGTCGTCGTCGAACGCGAAGCCGGTCAGGCCGCCTCGTTTCCCGATGCCGGGTACGAGGAAGCCGGGGCCTCGATCGGCTCTGATGTGTACGACGCGGATGCGGTCGTGAAGGTGCAGGCGCCGACCGCGGAGGAGGCGGGGCGGCTGCGCCAGGGCCAGATCCTGATCGGCTTCCTGCAGCCGCTGACCGACCGCGAGGGCATCGAACGGCTGGCGGGCCGCGGCGTAATCGCGTTCGCGATGGAGTCGATTCCGCGCATCACGCGCGCGCAGCCGATGGACGCGCTCTCGTCGCAGGCGACTGTCGCGGGCTACAAGGCGGCGCTGCTCGCGGCCGACCGGCTGCCGAAGTTCTTTCCGATGCTGATGACCGCCGCGGGGACGGTTGCGCCGGCGAAGGCGCTGGTGCTCGGCGCCGGGGTTGCGGGACTGCAAGCGATCGCGACGGCCCGCCGGCTCGGGGCGGTCGTGACGGGGTTCGACGTGCGGCCGGTCGTGCGCGAGCAGATCGAGAGCCTCGGCGCGAACTGGCTCGATCTGGGCGTGGTCGGGGAAGAGACCGAGGGCGGTTACGCGCAGGAGCTCTCGGAGGATCAGCAGCGGCAGCAGCAGGAGGAGCTCGAGGCGCGGCTGCCGGATTTCGACGTGGTCGTGACGACCGCGCTGATCCCCGGCCGGCCGGCGCCGCGATTGATCCCGGCGGGCGCGGTGGCGGCGATGCGCCCCGGATCGGTGATCGTCGACCTGGCGGCCGAGGCGGGCGGGAACTGCGAGCTGACCGCTCCCGGCGAGGTGGTCGAACGCGAGGGCGTGACGATCGTCGGGCTGCTGAACCTGCCGAGCACGATGCCGTACCACGCGAGCCAGCTCTATGCGCGAAACGTGTCGGCGCTGCTGCACCACCTTGCGCCCGAGGGCGAGCCGGTGCTCGATTTCGAGGACGAGATCACCGCCGGCGCCTGCGTGACGCGGAAGGAGGAGGTACGCGCGTGAGACGGCCGCTGTTGCTGCCGACCGCGCCCTGGCTGGGGACGAATCGTCACGGACTCGGCACGCCCGCGTCACAGACACGTGCTAGATCGGCCGGTATCGTCAACGCCGAGGGCGGCGGGACAACAAGCCCCACCCTGGGTGGGGGGTACCGCGTCATGGCCCGGATCGGCGGGTCCCCGGGAGACACGGCGTGACTCACAACACGCTGCTCGTCTTCGAGGTCACGATCCTCGTGCTCGCGATCTTCCTCGGCTTCGAGGTGATCTCGAAGGTGCCGACGCTGCTGCACACGCCGCTGATGTCCGGCACCAACGCGATCCACGGGATCGTCGTCGTCGGTGCGATGGTCGTCCTCGGCTCCCCGCACAAGGGCGCCTTCGGCTGGGTCGTCGGCTTCCTCGCCGTCGTGCTCGGCTCG
>VAXM01000084.1 GCA_005883335.1 Actinomycetota bacterium | reverse complement strand
GATGCGCGCGTCGATCGTGACGAGCTCGATCCCGATGACCGCGATGCGCACGTACGCATCGATCACGAGCCCCTTGTCGAGAATCAGGTCGACGACATCCGCGAGCCCGCTTGGGCTCGGCGCACGCTGCAGGTAGTTCCTCGCGGTGCCTCTCGTTGCGACCGCCATCGTCCTCAGACCTTGCCCGGATCGTCAGCTTTCAACCGCATGGCTACGATGTCGAAAGCGCCTTGCGGCGCTCGTCGCGGCGGCCGGCGCGCTCCTCGCGCTCCGAGCCCCGGTCGCGATCGTCCTCCTCGGAGTCGTCGCCGTCGCGGTGCTGCTCCATCTCGGCCGGCGTCGACTTGTACTCGAGGCCTCTGGCGTCGCCGAGCTCGACGTACGCCTTGAAGCGCGCGAGGTCGGCCTCGACGGCGCGCTTCGCGAAGCGCAGGCCCGAGGCCAGCTTCTCGATCATTCCCGAGGGGACGAAGTCGACCGTGACGAGCACGCGGGTCAGGTTCGCGTCGAGCTTGTGGAAGCTGATCAGGCCGGAGTGCTGCGTGCCCTTGACCGACTTCCAGGCGATGCGGTCGTTCTTGCGGCGCTCGGTGATCTCGCCGTCCCACTCGCGCGTGCTGAACCAGATCTTCTCGCGCCAGTGAATCTTGTTCGTGTCCTCCTTCTTCACGTCGAGAACGCGGTGCATGAACTTCGGAAACTCCTCGAACTGCGTCCACGCCTGGTACGCCTTGTCGACGGGCACGGCGACGTCGGTCCAGCGCTGAATCGGCAGTCGGCGGGTCTTGCCGCCCTTCTGGTCGCCGCCTCCTCCGCCGACCAGCGTCGACGCAACCTTGCCGATCGCGCCGCTCGACGCGAGGCCCTCCTTGAGACCCTCCGCGCCTTTCTCGCCAGCCTCACCTTGAAGCTTCCTCAGCAGGTCCGGCCCCTTCTTGACAGCGAGCCCGGCCGCGGCGGCGGCCGCCGCGGTTGCGACGGCGGGAACCAGGACTCCGTTACCCGCCAGTCCCGAAAGACGGGAGCGGCCGCCCGCGTCTCCTGACCCGTCCGGTGAAACCTTGTCCTTCAGCTCCTGCGCAGCATCGGCCATGTACGGCCTCCTTCCCGGATTGGTGAACCGCCCGCCCGCGATGCGTCACGGGCGGGCGGCGAGGTCTCTCACAGCATCGCCAGGACCGCGACCACCAGGGCGATGACCAACACCAACCACAGGAAGTTGTTGATCGCGACCCCTCCGGCGATCGCGAAGATCACCAGCAGAATCACTAGAAGCCAGAGCAACGGCATGACCTACCTCCCTTCTTGTGGGACCCGTCGTTGCCCGCTCGGAAGATCTCCTAACCTTCCCACTCAGCGGGTTCGCTTCTTGACGGCGCTTCGAGCCTTGCCGGCGGCCTGATTGGCCTTGCCCTTCGCGGTCTCGGCAGCGCCCTTCGCCTCGGTCGACGGCCTGCGCGTCTCATAGCCGGCGGTCGACTTCGCCTTGCCTTTCAGCTCCTGGGCCTTGCCCTTCGTTCGCTGCGTTCGATCGCCCATGCGACCTCCTTTCCAGCCGCGCAGATGTCCTCGCGATTCGAACGCAAAACGTGTCGTTTTCGATCGGCGAACCCCGGGTAGCAGACCGGGTTCCAGAGAAAGGAGGTGTCGATCCGAATGTCCTCTTACGCGCCCTCAGCAACCCGCTCGAGGCCCGGGTTCAGCCTGCTCTTCGTCGTCTACCTCGTCGTCGGAGGGATCGTCGCGGCCACGCATCACTACTGGTCGCACATCCACTCGCTCAAGGCGATCGGCTCAGGCTTGCTCGCGACGGTCCTCTGGCCACTGATCCTGATCGGGATCAACCTGCACATCCACTGAGGCGGCTCTTAGGCGAGGTTCGCCGCGGTCGCGCGGATCTTCGCGAGCTGCTCCTGCAGTTCTTTCGTACGCTCCAGGTCGGCTCCGGCGAGCTCGCGCCGGAGCTGCCGTTCGCGGAGCCGCAAGAGCAGCTCCCTCGCCGTGTCCTCGTCGATCCCCCCGGCCGCCGCGCGTGCGTCGAGCTCCGCGAGCAGGGGGACGAGCTCCTCGTCTGGCGACTCGCCCTGCTCGAGCAGGTGGGACCGAGCGCGTCGGTGCAGCGTCGAATCGAAGTGCTCCGGCGAGAGACTCTCGAGCATCGTGCGCAGCTCCGGGTGAGCGGCGACACCCGCGAGGGCGTCGCGCTCGAGCCGCTCCGCCGCCTCGAGCAGGCGCGGCGACATCTCCTCGCCCACGGCGGTCGTGGCGACCCCGCGCTGGAGCTGAACCGTCATCCCGAGCTTGTCGTTCGCGTACCGCCACGCCTCTTGGCGCTGCGGCGAGTCGGGTACCCGGTTGAGAACCGCCTTGGCCCGTTCGAAAGCGGCCTGCGTGTCCGGAGCGCGTCGGATTTCCGTCCGGACGCGGTAAAGCGGATACGGGTCGGCTGCGGCGAGGCGCTCCTCGAAGCCCTCCGGCGAGTCGGCAGGGTCGCTTCCCGGCTCGAGCGCCACGACCTTCACCTCGAACCCGCCGGCGACCGCAGCTTCCATGCCGCGCAGGGTCGCTTCCTCCCCGGCCGCGTCGCTATCGAAGCAGAGCCACACGCGGTGGGTCAGGCGCGAGAGCTCGCGCAGCTGCTTGCCCGTGAGCGCGGTCCCCATCGAGGCGACGACCGGCTCCAGCCCGGCCTGCCGCAGCGCGAGCACGTCCGTGTTGCCCTCGACGATCACGGCGCGGTCCTGCTTCGTCACAGCGGCGCGCGCCCGGTCGAGCCCGTAGAGCAGGTCGCCCTTGCGGAAGAGCTCGCCCTCGGGTGAGTTGACGTACTTCGCCTTCAGCGGATCGTCCTCGTGGAGTTGGCGCGCCTGGAAGCCGCGTACGCGGCCGCGCGCGTCGGCGAGCGGGAAGAGGAGCCGCCCGGAGAAATAGTCGTTCCCGCGCCGGTTCACGAGGCCCGCGGCGCGAAGCTCTTCCGTGGAGAACCCTTTCTCGCGCGCCTTGCGCGAGAGCGTCTGCCCGCCCGGCGCCAGCCCGAGCCGGTACTCGCGGCACACGTCCTCGCCGAGACCCCGCCCGCTCAGATATGCGCGAACAGGCCCGCCCGCGACGGCGTCCCAGAGGTAGCGCTCGTAGAAGCTCGTCGCCTGCTCGAGCAGCGCCAGCAGCCGCTCGCGCCGGCTCCGCTCGGCCTCCTGGCGAGGCGACGACTCCTCGTACTCGAGAGGAACGCGATAGCGCTCGGCCAGCAACTCGACCGCCTGCGCGAAGTCGAGCTGCTCGGTCTCGCGGACGAACGTGATGATGTCGCCCCCCTTGCCGCAGCCGAAGCAGTAGAAGAGCTTCTCGGCCGGGTTGACCGAGAAGCTCGGCGTCTTCTCGTCGTGGAAGGGGCAGAGGCCGGTGTAGCGCGCGCCGCTGCGGCGCAGCTGCGTCCGGGCCGACACGACCTCGACCATGTCGGCCGCCTCGACGGCCTCGCGCACGGATGACTCTTGGATCCGGGCCACTACTGGAGCGACTCTGCGTACGAGAGCGCGAAGCGGTCGGTCATGCCTGCCACGTAGTCGATCACGTCGTCCACGGGATCGCCGCGCTCGACGAGGTGCTCGAAGATCCGCCGTACCGTCGCTCGCGCGCGCCTGTGCTCGGCCCGGGCCTCCTCCGCGAGGTAGACCTGCTCGAACATGAAGGAGCGCAGGGCGAGCATCGCGTTGCCGACCTCTTCGGTTTGCCGGATGTCGCCCTCACGCGCCGAGGTCTCGACGAGGTCGTGGACGAGCGCGTCGATGCGACGCGAGCCGGTCGGCCCGAGCAGCTCGATCTCTTCCCGCGGGAGATCGGCCGCGTCCAGCACTCCGGCGCGGATCGCATCGTCGATGTCGTGGTTGATGTAGGCCACACGGTCGACGAGGCGGACAATCTTCCCCTCCAGCGTGTCCGGCTCGTTCGAGCCGGTGTGGTTGAGGATCCCGTCCCGGACCTCGGCGGTGAGGTTGAGCCCGCGGCCGTCGCGCTCGAGGACGTCGACCACGCGCAGCGAGTGCTCGTTGTGCCGGAAGCGCCGGTCGAACCGCTCTTGCAGCACCTCGTCGAGCGCTTCCTCCCCCGCGTGCCCGAACGGCGGGTGGCCGAGATCGTGGCCGAGCCCGATTGCCTCGACGAGATCCTCGTTCAGACGTAGCGCACGCGCGACGCCGCGCGAGATGCCGGTCGTCTCGAGGGTGTGCGTGAGGCGCGTGCGGTAGTGGTCGCCGGCGGGGTCGACGAAGACCTGCGTCTTGTGCATCAACCGCCGGAACGCCTTCGTGTGCACGATCCGGTCGCGATCGCGCTGGAACGGCGTGCGCAGGAGGCATTCGGCCTCGGGCTGCGCTCGCCCGCGCGTCTCGTACGAGCGGACGGCGAGCGGCGAGAGCCACCGCTCTTCGTGCTCGCGAACGCCCGCCTCGAAGGCGTCGGCGGTCCGTCCGGCGAGCTCCGGCATCGAGACGATGCTAGTCGCTCTGGCTGACGCCGAGCCTCCTCAGTTTTGCCGGATCCGCAACAACCTCGATGGCCGAGATCCGGCCTTCGGCGACCGTGAGGCCGACAACGGCCATGGGCCGCTTCCCAGGAGGTGCCACGAGCACCCCGGGGCCACCATTCACGATCGCGAACCGCCCGAACGGCGCGAACCGGCTGCCGCGCGCGAGCACGCGCTGGGCCACGGTCTCCGCGCCGACAGCGACCCGCTCGCGCGGCGGACCAATGTCCACGTGGAACTCGACCTCCGGGTCGAGCACGGCAACGAGCCGCTCGAAGTCACCCGCGCGGGACGCTGCGAGAAACGCGTCGACGACCTCGCGTTGCCGCGCGAGATCCTTCTCGGCGACCGGCCTCGCGCCGCGAACGCGCCGCCTGGCCCTGCTCGCGAGCTGCCGTGCCGAGTCCGGCGACCGGTCGAGGATCTCCGCAATCTCGCTGAACGGCACCGCAAACATGTCGTGCAGGACGAAGGCGAGCCGCTCGGCCGGGCTCAGCGTCTCTAGCACGACCAGCAGCGCAAGCCCGACCGATTCGGCCATGAGAGCCTCGTGCTCGGGATCGCCCTCCGTCTCGATGACGATCGGCTCCGGCAGCGAGTCGCTGGGCTCCTCCCGCCGGGCCCGCAGCAGGTCCAGGCAGACGCGCCCGACAACCGTCGTCAGCCAGCCGCGCAGGTTCTCGATCGCGTCCGCGTCGGAGCGGGCCAGCCGGAACCACGCCTCCTGCACCGCGTCCTCCGCCTCGCTTGTCGAGCCCAGCATCCGGTAGGCCACGGCCCGCAGGTGCGGTCTCGCCTGCTCGAACTGCTCTGCCAGGTGGTCTCGCTCGTTCACGTCACATCCTCTCGTCGCGTTCCGTCATAGCGGTGACGACCGCCGCACGGCGGATGTGACGAAGGGAGAACCCGTGATCGAAGTGAGACAACTGCGCAAGGTGTACCCGGGCGACGTCGAGGCCGTGAAGGGCATTGACTTCGAGGTCGCTCCCGGCGAGATCTTCGGCCTGCTCGGGCCCAACGGCGCCGGCAAGTCGACGACGATCGGGATGCTGACGACGACGATCCGGCCGAGCGGCGGGTCCGCGCGCGTCGGCGGCTTCGATGTGGCCGAGAATCCGCTCGCGGCCCGGCGGGTCAGCAGCGTCGTCTTCCAGGAGCCGGTCGTCGACCGGTCGCTGAGCGGCCGCACGAACCTCGAGCTGCACGCGCGACTCTGGAGGGTCGAGCCGGGAGTGGCTCGGCAGCGAATCGCCGAGCTCTCGGACGCGCTGGGCGTCGCCGACCTGCTCGACCGCGCGGTCGGCGACTACAGCGGCGGCGAGCGCAGGCGGCTGGAGATCGCACGCGCGCTGGTCTCGGAACCGCGCGTCCTCTTCCTGGACGAGCCGACGGTCGGGCTCGACCCGCGGATTCGGCACGAGCTGCTCGAGGTGATCGGTCGCCTCCGCGCCGGCACCGACCTGACGATCCTGCTCACGACGCACTACCTCGACGAGGCGGAGCGGCTCTGCGACCGGATCGCGGTGATGCACGAGGGCCGCATCGTCGCCCTCGACCATCCGCAGCGGCTGCGCCACGAGCTCGGCCGCGAGCTCGTCGAGTTGCACGTGCGCGACGACCTGCCCGCCGCGCTCGCAGTGCTGCGCGCCCACGGCATCCCCGCCGAGGACGCGTTCTCGGTCGGCTCGACCCTCACCGTCCCGCTGCGCGACCTCTCGGCCGGCGAGGCAATCGCGACCATCAACGACCTCGGCGTCGCAACCGCGATCAGCGCTCGCGAGCCGACCCTCGACGACGTCTACCTGCGGCTGACCGGCGACCGGCTCGCCCCGGCCGCCTGATCGAAAGGAGCTTCGATGACAGCTCTAGCCCCCCTCGCAACGCTCTCGCGCCGGCGGTTTCAGCTCACCACGCGGACGCCTCGCGAGCTGCTCGTTCCGCTCGTGACGCCGATGCTGTTCGCGCTCGTGATCGCGCCGGCGCTTAAGGAGGCTTTGCACACCGGCACGGCGTACGAGGCCTTCGTCGCCGTCGGCACCGTCGGCCTGCTCGTCCCGCTGAACACGATGTTCTCCGGGCTCAGCGTGATCGTCGACCGCGAGAACGGCGCCCAGCGGGAACTGCTCGCCGCTCCGGTTCCGCGCTCGTTCCTCGTGCTCGGCAACCTCTCGGTCGCCCTCGCGGTGACCGCGTTCCAGGTCGTCGCGCTGATCCTCTTCGCGCTCGCGCGCGGGATCGACTTCCACACCGGCGCCGCCGGCCTCGGCTGGTTCGTCGGTGCGGGCGTCCTGTTCGCGATCGGCATGTACGGGATGGCCGAGACGCTCGCGAACCGCGTCCCGAAGCAGGAGGAGTACATCGCGCGCGTCCCGGCGATCGCGATCGTGCCGTGGTTCCTCGCCGGCGCGCTGTTCCCCATCACCGCGCTGCCCGGCTTCCTCACCTGGGTGGCGCGCTTCCTGCCGCTGACCCACGGTCTGGCGCTGATGCGCTATGGGCTGCTCGGAGACGCGAGCGGGCTCGAGCACATCTGGAGCATGGGAAGCAACACGGCCATGGCTGCGCTCAGCCTCGGCGTCGTGGCCGTCTTCGCGGCCGCGCTCACCGCGGTCTCGATCCGCGTGTTCGCGCGGACGGCGCTCAGATGATGATCGGGACCGTGCCACCGTCTGCGCTCCAGGCGGCTCCCGTGACGTACGAGGCACGGTCCGAGCAGAGGAAGGCGATCACCGCGGCGATCTCATCAGGCTCAGCGAGCCGGCCGAGCGGGCGGCCGGCTCCGACCTTCGCAAGCACCTCCTCGCGGTCGCCCTGCTGATCTGCGAGCCCGCCTTCGCCGAGCCACGCCTCGGTCGCGGTCGGCCCGGGCGTGACGGCGTTACAGCGGACGCCTTCCTTGGCGTAGACGTCGGCGACCAGGCGCGACAGGGACAGCAGCGCGGCTTTGACCACCGAATAGTGCGGCATCCCGGTCGAGGGGCGCTTTCCCGCGGTCGACGAGACGTTCACGATCGTGCCGCCGCCGCGCGCTCGAAACACCGGGAGCGCGGCGCGGATCGCCCGGACGTTGCTCATGACGTTGAGCTGCCAGTAGTCGTTCCACTCGTCGTCGGAGACCTCCTCGAAGTCAGCAATCCTCGCGACGCCGACGTTGTTGACGAGGCAGTCGAGGCCGCCGAGCTCGGCGACTGCGGCTTCGATCAGCCGCTCGGGCCGGCCGGGCTCGGCCAGGTCGCCGGCGACGTGCAGCGCCTCTCCGATCCCCGGGCCCTCATCGCTCCGACCGGAGGTTACGACCCGTGCCCCCTCGTCGACGAGTAGTCGCGCAGTCGCGAGCCCGATCCCCCCGGTCGAGCCGGTCAGGACGCAAACGCGATCGCGGAGGCCGAGATCCATGGCGACTAGCCTAATCCGCGATGACGGAGATCTTGCTCGTTCGACACGGCGAGACGGAATGGAATCGTGAGAGCCGCTTCCAGGGCCACGCGGATCCGCCTTTGAACGAGCTCGGCCGGGAGCAGGCCGCCGAGCTGGCAGCAGCGCTCGCCGGTGAAGAGCTCGCCGCGGTCTACTCGAGCCCGCTGAAGCGCGCGCTCGAGACGGCGCATACTGTCGCGAAGCCGCACGGGCTCTCCGCGATCCCGGTCGAGGCGCTGCGAGAAGTCGACGTCGGCTCGTGGCAGGCGCTGACCCGCGGCGAGGTCGAGCGGCGTTTCCCGGAGCAGTTCAGCCGCTGGCTCGGATACGAGCGCGGCTGGGACGACGGCGAGACCTACGAGGCGATGGGCGAGCGCGCGCTGGCCGCGCTCGAGAAGCTCGCGGCGCGCCACGAAGGCGAACGGATCGTCGCCGTCACCCACGGCGGCCCGATCCGGGCTGCCCTCGCGCGGGCCGAAGGGATCAGCCACTCCGAAGCCCGACGCCGCGGCCCGGTGCTCGGGAACTGCTTCGTCGCCCGCTTTGCCGTCCGGGACGGAGATTTCCGGCGGCTAGACTGAGGCCTGCCCCGGTGGAGGACTACACCAACAAGTACAAGGGCGAGCAGGTCGAGGTTGCGCTCTTCGGCGGCGACTACCAGGACGGCGTGCTCACCGCATACTGCCTCGTCGAGGATGTCGCCCACATCGAGCTGAACGGGCACATCCTGATCCCCCTGCAGAACATCGCCTCCCTCCACTGCTCGAGCCGCTGCGATGCCCCCGAGCCCGACTGGCCGCCGCGCGGGCTCGAGGAGGACGAGCAACAGGACGAGAGCTAGTTAGTTGCGCGGGCGCCCGCTCGTCGCCTGGAACGTCCTCAAAGCCTGGCTGCTGCTGCTCGGCGGTTGCGGCGCCCTCGGGGCGATCGCATGGCCGCTCGGCGGCTACCGGCTCGTCTCGTTCCTGGTGTTCTTCGGACTGCTGATCGCCGGCGCGGCGTACTGGTACGCGGACCGTGTCGCCCTGGGGATGGTCCGGGCGCGGGAGCTGCCGCTCGGGGAGGCGCCCGGCGTGCACGCCACGCTCGGACGGCTGGCCGGGCTAGCCGGCGTCGCCAAGCCGCGGCTGTACCTGCTGACGGACGGCCATCCGCGGGCGCTGGTCGCCGGGCGCGGGTCGCGAGGATCCGCGATCGCGGTCAGCCAGGGGCTGCTCGCTGCTGCAACGCCCGCAGAGCTCGAGGGCGTGTTGGCGCACGAGCTCGTCCACATCCGCCACCGCGACGTCCTCGTCCAGACCTCGGTGGTCGTCCTCGCGGCCGCGCTCATCGAGACGAGCCGGATCGGCGGCTGGATGGAGCGCGCCCTGCTGTTCGTGCTCGCGCCGATTGCGGCCGCGCTCGTCCACCTCGTCCTTTCGCCGAAACGCGAGTTCGATGCCGATCGGGGCGCCGCCATGCTCTGCGGCTCGCCGCACGGGCTCGCCGATGCATTGATCCGGCTCGAGCAGGCCTCGGAGCTCGTCGAGTTCCGGGCCAACCCGGCGACCGAGCCGCTCTACACGTTCAACCCCTTCGCCGAGGAAGGTCTCGGCGCGCTCTTCGTCACGCACCCGTCGGTGGGCGAGCGCGTGCGCCGGCTGCGAGAGCTCGATCCCGACTGGCGCGAAAAGTTGCGCGCGGCCTAGGCCGCCGCGGCGAACGCCGCACGAGCCCGATCGGCAAAACGCCGGCCTCGGTGAGGTCACATGTCACCCAGCCCATCAGGCTCGAAATGTTCCAGACAGCAAAACGGGCCGCTCTCGCGGCCCGTTCGAAGATAATTCGGCGGCGACCTACTCTCCCGGGAGGTTGCCCTCCGAGTACCATCGGCGCTGGCGGGCTTAACTGCTCTGTTCGGAATGGGAAGAGGTGTACCCCCGCCGCTATCACCGCCGAAAATTGTCAGGCGCGTGTGCACCCTCAAAACTCCATAGCAGCTCCAACGTGTTCAAAATCAAGACCTCGGGCAATTAGTACGGGTCCGCTGAACGCATTGCTGCGCTTGCACGTCCCGCCTATCGACGTGGTGGTCTCCCACGGCCCTTACTCCCTCTAGGGGATGGGAAGCCTCATCTCGAGGTGGGCTTCCCGCTTAGATGCTTTCAGCGGTTATCCCATCCAGACGTGGCTAATCAGCAGCGCCGTTGGCACGACGACTGATACACCAGAGGTCTGTTCGTCCCG
>VAXM01000176.1 GCA_005883335.1 Actinomycetota bacterium | reverse complement strand
GACCTCGGTGAGCAGCGTCTCGTCGGCCTCGCGCGCCTCGGGCCAGCCCGCCAGGTGAACCGAATCCGGGCCGTCGATGACGAGGACGCCCCAGAGGTGGTCGGCCAGGAACGGCATCGCGGGCGAGACGACGCGCAGCGCCTGGGCGACCGACCACCAGAGCGTCGCCAGCGCCTCGGGCTCGCCGTTCCAGAACCGCCGCCGTGAGCGGCGGATGTACCAGTTGGAAAGATCGTCGACGAAGGTCTCGAAGACGCGCGTCAGCTCGGGCGTCCAGTAGCGCTCGTACGCAGCTTCGGCGTCGCCCACGAGCGCCCCGGTGCGGGCGACGAGCCAGCGGTCGAGCGGCTGCTCCGAGCTCGGCTCCGCCCCCCACTCCGGCCGCCAGCCCGCGATGTTCGCGTACGTGACCAGAAAGCCGACCGAGTTCCAGAGCGTCAGCAGCCGCCGCTTGACCTCGTCCGCGGGCCCGTAGCCGAAGTTGATGTTCTGGCTCGGCGGCTGGGCGAAGTAGAGCCAGCGCGCGATGTCCGCGCCCATCCGCTCGAACGCCTCGTTCGCCTCGATCGCGTTGCCGGTCGACTTGTGCATCTCGCGCCCGTGCTCGTCGCGCACGCGCTCGTACGCGAGCACGGCCCTGTACGGCAGCCGGCCTACGAGCGTCATCGACATGAACGAGATCGAGTAGAACCAGAGGCGGATCTGCTCGCGGCTCTCCGAGATCCAGTCGGCCGGGAACCAGAGCTCCCAATAGGCGTTGTCCGGAAGGTCGGCACCGGTCAGGCCCTTCGCCGCGCCGGTGCCGTAGCCGTGCTCGATGCGTTCCGAGTTCTGCCAGCCGAGCGTCGAGAGCGGGACGATGCCCGCGTCGAGCCAGGCGTCGCCGACCTCGCGGATCCGCCGCACATCCTCGCCGCAGCTCTCGCAGCGAATCGGCACCTCGTCGATCCAGGGCCGGTGCAGCTCCTGCAGCTGCTCGAGCCCTGAGGTCGCGCGCTCCTTCAGCTCGGCCAGCGAGCCGATCACGTTCAGGTGCCCGCAGTGGCACGGGTAGAACGGCAGCGGCAGGCCGAAGTAGCGCTTCCGCGAGATGTTCCAGTCGCCCATGTTGCGGAGCCAGTCGTCCATCCGCTTCTTGTACTGCGGGGGCGTCCACTCGACCTCGTTGTTGGCGTCCAGGAGCGGCTGCCGCAGGTCGTCGCAGGCGATGAACCAGTCGTCGACGACGCGGAAGACGAGCGGCGTCTTGCAGCGCCAGCAGATCGGGTAGCGGTGGACGATCGTGCCGGCCTCGGCGAGCAGGCCTCGCTCGCGCAGCGCCGTGACGATCGGCTCGGCGGCCTCGTCGGTCGAGAGACCCTCGAAGGGGCCGTAGCCGGGCAGGAAGCGGCCGCCCTCGTCGATCGGGGCCAGCACGGGCAGGTCGTTTACGCGCGAGAGCTCGAAGTCCTCGGCGCCGGCGCCGGGAGCGATGTGGACGATCCCCGTTCCCTCGTCGAGCGCGACTTCTCGCCAGGGAATCACCCTGTGGACGACGTTCTCCTGGGCCGGCAGCTCGTCGAACGGGCCCTCGTACTCGAGCCCGACGAGCTCTTCGCCCTTCACGACCCGGTCGTAGTCGCCGTCCTCCGCCAGCCGCCAGCCGCCGTCGCGGAGGCCGTAGTCGGCGTCGGGCTTGACCGCAGCTGCGACGTTTGCCGGCAGCGTCCACGGCGTCGTCGTCCAGACGGTCAGCGCCTCGCCCTCGCGGCCCTTGAGAGGGAAACGCACGTAGAGCGACGGGTGCTCGAGCTCCTTGTAGTTCTCCTCGCCGGCCTGTTCGTGCTGCGAGAGCGAGGTGCCGCATCGGGGGCACCACTGGGTCGAGCGGTGGCCCTTGTAGAGCCAGCCGCGCCGGCTCGTCTCGGCGAGGAAGCGCCAGATGTACTCGATGTTCGTGTCCGAGAACGTCAGGTAGTCGTTGCCCCAGTCCATCCACTGGCCGAGGCGCTTCGACTGCTCGGTCATCACGCCGACGAACTTCGCGACCCGCTCCTTGCAGCGCTCCGCGAACTCGGCGAGCCCGTAGTCCTCGATCTCCCGCTTCGAGTTGAGACCGAGCTCCTTCTCGACCTCGACCTCGACCCAGAGGCCCTGGCAGTCGAAGCCGTTCTGGTAGCGCTGGTCGAAGCCGCGGAGCGCCTTGTAGCGCTGGAAGACGTCCTTCAGCGCGCGGCCCCAGGCGTGGTGGACGCCCATCGGGTTGTTGGCCGTGATCGGCCCGTCGATGAAGCTCCAGCGCTCGTTGCCGCGGTTCTGCTCGCGCAGCCGCTCAAAGGTCCGCTCCTCCTCCCAGCGCTGCAGGACCTCGCGCTCGAGCGCCGGATGATCCGGAACGGGCGGCAGCGGCTGGAAGACCGGCTCCATCTGCCGATGGTACCGAGCGGGAACAACAGTTCCCGTTCGCACGTTTGGACTATCCGGAACGTGAGGTAGAAAGGAAATCCATGGACGCTGTTACCGAAGAGAACTTCGACCAACAGGTGCTGC
>VAXM01000083.1 GCA_005883335.1 Actinomycetota bacterium | reverse complement strand
CGACGGTCCGCTTCGACGCTCGGGCGATCGACGAGCTGATTGACCGCGTCGACGAGGACGAGCTTCGTGCCGCGCTGAACGAGCTTCCCGACGATCAGCGGGACGCCGTCGTCGGGCGCGTAGCGGGCGGCCTCGAGTACGCGGAGCTGGCAGGGCGCTTCGGTGCGAGCGAGGAGGCCGTGCGAGCGCGGGTCTCTCGCGGGCTGCGCGCGCTCCGTCTTCGACTTTCAGGAGGTCGACCGTGAACACAACTGCGAATCCCATTGTCGAGCTGCGGGCCGAGCTTCTCTCGGCAGCTTCTCGACGCATCAGCGCCGGGCGCCGGCGGCGGCGCTTGATCGTTCTCGCTGTTGTCGTCGTCGCGGGAGTTGCCACAAGCCTCTCGATTGCCGCGAACGGCTGGCTCACGGGCGAGCCCGCGCCACCTCCGGTCGTCTCGGCCGAGCCTGGGAGAGCCGTCTTCGTGGCGCAGGACGGGGTGATCAAGCTCTACGCGACGCCGAACCGCGAAGGGACGTACTGCCTCGTCGTCGACGAGCCCTGGAAGCCACCGAGCGCGAACGACGGTGGCACCTGCGTGCCGAGGACGTTTCTCGGACCGCCTCTCACGGCTGGGGTGATCGGTGGCGCCCCCGGCACGTGGGTGGTTGCCGGCCGGGTGGCGGACCGGCACGCTCGGACGATCTCGTTTTCGGGACCCGACGGAACGCCGATCGAAAGGCCGATTGGCTCAAGCGGCTTCTATGTCGCGGCCGTCGAGAGCGGCGATCCAGTCTGTCCAGCCAAGGACTGGAACCCGACGTTTGTCGCATACTCGGACGATGGCACGCGTTTGCTCGAGTCCCAGATCTGGCTGGTGCGGACGAAGCCGGAGAAGCACCTCTGCTGGACTTCGGGCACGCCTCACGGATGAGACTGTCAATCGTTCGGCGCACTTTCGCGCGAAAGGACATCTGGCGGTGGCGGGGCGTCGCGGCTAGCGTCGTTCGCATGTCGCGGGCGCTGCTTCTCGCCGAGGCCGAGCCGGGGACGAGGGCGTTCCTCGAGCGGCACCTGGCGAGCGAGGGGTTCGAGGTGCTCGGCGCGGACGCGGAGCTCGAGGCGCTCGAGCTCGCCGAGCGGGCGCGGCCCGACCTCGTGCTGATCGGGGCGCTCGAAGACGCCTCCAGCGCGGAAGTCTGCCGTCGGCTACGCGAGGGCGTGCCGGGCCGGTCGTGGGACCAGAACGTCCCCGTGATCGTCCTCGGCGAGTCGCGCGCGGACGCCGTTGACCGGGTGCAGGCGTTCGAGCGCGGCTGCGACGACTTCGTCCCGAGGCCGTTCCACTACGAGGAGCTCGTCGCGCGGATTCACGCGGTGCTCAGGCGGACGCAGCCGAAACTGCGGGAGCGGCTCGCGGCCGGGCCCGTCGCCCTCGACCGCGCGACGCGTCGAGTCACCGTCCACGGCTTCCCGGTCGCGCTTGCCGCGAAGGAGTTCGAGCTGCTGGCCAAGCTCGCGACCGACCCCACGCGCGTGTTCACGAAGGAGGAACTGCTCCGCGAGGTCTGGGGCTTCGTGGCCCTCGGCCGAACGCGCACCCTCGACTCGCATGCCTCGCGACTGCGGCGCAAGCTCGCGCTTGCCGGCGCGGAGGACTGCGTCCTCAACGTGTGGGGCGTGGGCTATCGGCTGCTCGGCGACGAAGAGGTCCGCCGCACGGCGTAGTGACGTAAGCTCGGCGCGTGGATGACGCGGTTCGCCTGACGACGGTCCCCGGCGAAGCCGAGGCCGACGCGCTCTGCGGGCTGCTTCGGAGCGAAGGCCTCGAGTGCGCTCACCGCCCGACTCCCGAGAACGACTCAGCGTTCGAGGGGATCGGCAGCGACGGGATTCACGAGATCCTCGTCCACGAGGCCGATCTCGAGCGAGCCCGCGAGATCATCGGAGTGACCGAAGCCTAAGCCGTCCGCCGCGCTGCCTAGCCTGCGGCGGGTGGCCGAGCACATGGAGCATCACGGGACCTTCGGCCCGGACGTCTTCGGCCGCGGGGCCGAGCACGCGGCCCGGTTCTTCGGGACGCCGCAGTACATCATCGGGCAAACGCTCGTCGTCATCGCCTGGATCGCACTCAACGGGGTCGCGATCAGCTTCCGCTGGGACCCGTACCCGTTCATCCTGCTCAACCTCGCGTTCTCGACCCAGGCCGCCTACGCCGCGCCGCTGATCCTGCTGGCACAGACGCGCCAGGCTGAGCGGGACAAGGGCTCGGAGGAGCGCGCGGAGCGGCACCACGAGCGCCTCGAGCGCATGGCAGCCGAACGGGAAGAGGCCATCAGGACTGGAACCGAGCAGCTCGTCAAGTTGCTGAGCTCGAACACGGAGCTGACGCGGCAGGACAAGGAGCTCACGGAGAAGGTCGCCGCGCTCACGCGCGAGATCCACGCTCAGGTCACGTCAAAGGGCTGAGCGCGCCTTCGAGCTCGAGCAGCGTGCGCTTGCGGTCGAGACCGCCGCCGTAGCCGGTGAGCGCGCCCGTCGAGCCGACGACGCGGTGGCACGGCAGCACGATCGGGACCGGGTTGCGGTTCATGATCGTCCCGACGGCGCGCGCGGCGCGGGGCCGGCCCGCCTTCGCCGCGAGCGTCCCGTAGGTCGTCAGCTGGCCGTACGGCACCCGCGCAAGCTCCTTCAGAACCGCGCCGGCGAACTCCCGCGCGAGCCTCAGGTCGACCGGTAGATCGAAGCGCTGTCGCTCTCCCGCGAAGTACTCGTCCAGCTGGCGGCGGGCCTCATCGGTGGGCCGCGGCGAGCGCAGCACCCGCGCGCCGAAGGTGCGCGCCAGCGTCTCGACCTCGCGCTCCGGCTCCGGGTCGAAGCTGACCTCGCAGAGGCCGCGGTCGGTGACGGCCACGAGCAGCTGCCCGACGGGCGTGTCGACCAGGTCGTACGCGACGTCGAGCAGGCCCTCGGCCGCGGCGGCCTCGCGGAAGCGTGCGTCGAGCTCGGGGGAAACGGTCATGACAGCTCCTTTCTGCGCAGCCGGCGGACACCGGAGGATGCGGCCTGGCGTGCGGCCTCGCTCGACGAGCCGAGCGCGTTGCCGATGTCTTCGTAGCTGAGGTCGTAGCCGTAGCGGAGGAAAACCGCGGCGCGTTCCTTCTGCGGCAGCTCTGCGGTCAGGCGGCGCAGCTCCTCGTACGGAAGCGGCTCGTCGACCGACTCGAGGTCGGGGACGTCGGCCGAAGTGACGTGCTCGCGCCGATGGAAATCGGTCGCAACGTTGCGGGCGATCGTGAGCGCCCAGGCGCGCAGGTGGCGGCCGTGCTCGAGCGTGGGGCGCATCACGGCCGAGGAGGCGCCGCAACTGGGAGAGCACGGGTCCTTTGTGCTCTTCGTAGAACCGCTCGAAGGGGGGAACGCTCACGAGCTCCATCATTGCTACTAACGGAGCGGCGCCGTCGTGTGTGAGATGCATCCTGGAGCGATGCCTCCGAAGGTCGAGCGGCAGGGTCTTGCAGGCCGGCGCCTTCTCCTGGGCGTGGGCGTCGGCGTGGCCGTGCTGGTGATCGCGCTCGTCGTAGGCGGAGGCTGGACGGTCGCGCTGTCCGCGGGCTGGGCGGCGGCGGCGCTCTTCAGCTTCGCTTCGACCTGGATCCGGATCGGCTCGATGGACGCCGACGAGACCGCAGCGCACGCGCAGGCGGAGGACTACTCGCGCCCGATCGCCGACCTGATCGTGCTCGGTTCGAGCGTCGCGAGCCTCGTCTCCGTCGGCTTCGCGCTCGTAGAGGCACGCCACAGCAGCGGCACCGGCAAGGGCATGCTGATCGCGCTCGCGGTGGCGGTGGTTGCACTTTCGTGGCTCGCCGTGCACTTCGTCTACGCGGTCCGCTACGGCGACGTCTACTACGGGGATCCGGTCGGGGGCATCGAGTTCAACGAGCGCGACCGGCCCGACTACCGTGACTTCGCCTACTTCGCGCTGACGATCGGGATGACGTTTCAGGTGTCGGACACGACCATCACGGACAAGTCCGTCCGCCGGCTGGTCACCCGCCACGCGCTCCTCTCGTACCTCTTCGGCGCCGTGATCGTCGCGCTCGCGATCAACTCGGTCGCCTCACTCCTGCAGTAACCCGGGCTCAGCGGGATTTCGCGCCCTGGGGACGAGTGGTCCCGCGGGGTTGCGAAGTGGCAGATCGTGGTCTAAAGTGGGGCGGAGTGGAAGATGCTGCTAGGCGCTTTCGAGCACACGATCGATGACAAGAGCCGCCTCACCCTACCGGCCAAGTTTCGCGAAGCGCTTTCCGGGGGCGTGGTTCTCACATACGGCATGGACGGGTGCCTCTACTGCTACCCGCGCGCGGACTGGGAGCGCGTCGTCGAGCAGCGGCTCGCGGGGCTCGACCCGTTCTCGCGCGAGGGCCGCCTGATGCAGCGGTACTTCTTCGGCGGAGCATCGGAGACCGAGCCCGACAAGCAGGGCCGCGTGGTCGTGCCCGCCGCGCTCGCGAAGAGTGTCGGGCTGGGCCGCGAGGTCGTCGTCGCCGGGGTGCGGGACCACCTCGAGGTGTGGGGCCGCGATGCCTGGAACGAGCACTTGAGGGAGATCGAAGGGAGTGCGGAGCATGTTGCCGAACGTCTTGCGACCCAACGCGACTGATCACGTTCCCGTCCTGGCCGAGGAGGTCCGGGAGGCGCTTGCGCTGCGCCCGGGCGACACCGTGGTCGACGCGACCTTCGGCTCGGGCGGGCACGCCGAGCTGCTCGCCGCCGACCTGCGCGGCGAGGGCAAGCTGATCGCGATCGACCGCGACCCCTCGGCGCGGGCCTACTTCGACCGCTTCCGCCGGCGGACCGCCGTTCAGGGGCGGTTCCTGCGCGGTGAGTTCTCGCTGGTGCTCGAGCAGCTCGCGTCGAACGGCGTGCGCGCCGACGCGGTGCTCTTCGACCTCGGCGTCTCGAGCATGCAGATCGACCAGCCGGAGCGCGGCTTCTCGTACGCGGCCGACGCGCCGCTCGACATGCGCATGGATCCGAACGCGGAGCTGTCGGCGCGCGAGCTCGTGAACGAGGCGAGCGAGCGCGACCTGACCGCGATCTTCCGCGACTACGGCGAGGAGCGCTACGCGCGGCAGATCGCCCGCGCGATCGGCAAGCGCCGGCGCGAGCAGCCGTTCGAGCGGACGGGCGAGCTGGTCGAGACGATCAAGGCCGCGATTCCCGCGCCCGCGCGCTTCGGCGACGGCCATCCGGCCAGGCGCGTCTTTCAGGCGCTCCGGATCGCCGTGAACGACGAGCTCGGCTCTCTCGAGGCCGCGTTGCCCGCCGGGCTCGAGCTGCTGCGTCCCGGCGGACGTCTTGCCGTGATCAGCTTCCACTCGCTCGAGGACCGGATCGTGAAGCGGTTCCTCCGCTCGCAGGAGCGGGGTTGCACGTGCCCGCCCGACTTCCCCGTCTGCGTCTGCGGCCAGGAGCCCGCTCTGCGCGCTCAGTCGCGCCGCGCAATCCGCCCGACCGCGCAGGAGATCGCCGCCAACCCGCGCGCCGCGTCCGCTCGGCTGCGCGCCGCCGTCAAGACCGCCGAGGAGTAACCGTTGGCTTCGTGGAGTGACGCCGCTCACGCTCTCCCCCTTCCGCAGCCCCAGCGCCGCCGGCGGAGCGCGCCGAAGCGCCGGCCGCAGGCTCGTCGCGGAGTCGCAGGCGGAGTTGCCTGGATCGTCCTCGTGGCGATCCTGCTCGCCGGGATCGTCGCGCTGAACGTCGCCGTCCTGCGACTGAACGTCCAGCTCGACAAGCTGAACGTCGAGCGAACGCAGTTGCGCTCGGAGAAGCAGGCGATGGCCGCGCAGCTGTCGCTCGCCGCCGCCTCGCCCCGGATCCAGAGCCTGGCGCGCCGTGAAGGCCTCGTGCAGGCCGATCCGACCCAGACGACCTACGTTCGGATCCGACCCGGCTCGCGTTGAGCGCCCGGGTTGCGAACCGGCGGATCCGGCTGCTGCTCGCGGTCTTCGGCCTCGCGTTCGCGATCGCGTTCCTCCGGGCGGCCTGGCTCCAGGGCGTGCGCGCCGGCTCGTTCGGACGGCTCGCCGCAAGCCAGCACAGCGAGGAGGTCACGATCCCGGCCGCGCGCGGGACGATCTACGACCGCGGCGGCGTCCAGCTGGCGATCGGCGAGCAGGCGACGACGGTCTACGCGGATCCGCGCCTGGTTCGCGATCCGCGTCGTGAGGCCGCGGTCGTCGCGCAGGTGATGCACCTCGATCCGAGCCAGGTCGCGACGGAGCTCGCCGACCGCGCGCACGGCTTCGTGTACGTCGCGCGCAAGGCCGACCCCGCTCTGGCCGCGAAGCTGAAGCTGCGCCACCTGCCGGGGCTCGGCTTCTATCCCGAGGAGCGGCGCTTCTATCCGCAGGGCGCTCTGGCGTCGCAGGTGCTCGGCTACGCGGGCGTCGACAACCACGGGCTCGCGGGGCTCGAGCTCTCGCTCGACAGGGCGCTCGCCGGACGGCCGGGCCGCGAGCGGATCGTCAAGGACGCTTCCGGCCAGGCGATCGACACGGTTCAGTCGCAGACGGAGCGCGACGGCTCGGACGTCTACCTGACGCTCGACCACACGATCCAGGCGAACGCGCAGGCCGTGCTCAAGCAGACGGTCGCCCGGTGGCAGGCGAAGAGCGCGACGGCGATCGTGCTCGACCCGCGCACCGGCGGCGTGCTCGCGATGGCGGTCGCGCCCGGCTTCGACGCGAACATCTACCCGCAGATCTGGCGCGGCTACCAGCGGAACCGCGCGGTCACGGACACGTACGAGCCCGGCTCGACTTTCAAGCTGATGACGGTCTCGGGCGCGCTGTCCGACCGGCTCGTGACGCCGTCGACGAGCTTCGTGCTGCAGTACTCGATCCACGTCGCCGACCGGATCATCCACGACGCCGAGCCCCGCGGGACCGAGACGATGACCGTCGCCCAGATCCTGTCGCGGTCGTCGAACGTGGGCGCGATCACGCTGGCCGAGAAGCTCGGGCAGCACCGGCTCGCGCAGTGGATCTCGCGCTTCGGCTTCGGCCGGCCGACCGGGATCGACTATCCGGGAGAGAGCCCGGGAATCGTCGTGCCCGAGCGTCATTGGTCCGGATCGACGATCGGGAACGTGCCGATCGGGCAGGGCATCGCCGTGACGCCGATCCAGATGGCCTCCGCGTACGCGGCGATCGCGAACCGCGGGATCTGGGTGCGGCCGCACCTCGTCGACCACGTCGGGGACGGTCGGTCGGTGTTCGAGCCGCGGCACCGGATCGTCACGCGGCGGGTCTCGAAGCAGGTGCTGGCGATGCTGAAGAACGTCGTTCTGGACGGCACCGGGACGCTCGCCGCCGTGCCGGGATACCAGGTTGCGGGGAAGACCGGCACCGCGGCGAAGGTCGATCCTGACGGCACGTACTCGGATTCGCGTTACGTCGCGTCGTTCATCGGGGTCGTGCCCGCCTCGAGGCCGCGGCTCGTGATCCTCGTGTCCGTGGACGAGCCGCGCGGCGCGATCTGGGGCGGCGTCGTTGCGGCGCCCGCGTTCTCGCAGATCGCGCGGTTCGACCTCCAGTACCTCGACGGCGGGATCACCCCCGACGCGCCGTGGACGTCGACGAGCTCCTCGACGTACACCGCGTCCCCTTAGTACGGTTCGCCCGGCCTCCTCCCCGAGGCGATCATAACGAGAGAAGTCGCGCGTGTCTGTCACGAGAGTGTCACGAAAGTGCTGCAAATGGACCGGTTCCTGGCGAGCACGCGCCGCTGTCTCGGCGGGCCCGCTTGGTAGACTCGCGCGCCGATGCACCTAGAGCGCGTCATCGCAGCGCTCGCCCCCGCGGACGTCCTGCGACGCGCCCCCGTGGAGATCGGCGACCTCGCCTACGACGCCCGCGCGGCCGGGCCCGGCTCGCTGTTCTTCTGCGTCCCGGGCACGCGCGCCGACGGGCACGACTTCGCTGCGGACGCCGTCGCGAACGGCGCCGTGGCGCTGGTCGTCGAGCGCCCGGTCGACCTCGACGTCCCACAGCTCGTCGTCCCCGATGTTCGCCGCGCCATGGCGCCCCTCGCCGAGGAGTTCTTCGGCCGGCCGAGCGAGGAGCTGCAGGTCGCGGGCGTCACCGGCACGAACGGGAAGACGACGACCGCGTTCCTGCTCTACTCGATCCTTGCCGCCGCCGGCCGCCGTCCCGGGCTGCTCGGCACGATCGAGAGCCGCGTCGGGGGCGAGCGCCGTCCCGCGATCCGTACGACCCCCGAGGCGATCGACGTCCAGCGCGCCTTCCGCGAGATGCTCGACGCCGGCGACCGCAGCTGCGCGATGGAGGCGACCTCGCACGGATCGGAGCTCGGCCGCCTCGACCGGGTGCGATTCGCGGCGCTCATCTTCACGAACCTGAGCCAGGACCACCTCGACTTCCACGAGACGATGGAGCGCTACTTCGAGGCGAAGCGACGGCTGTTCGTCGACGGCCGTCCGCCCGCGGCAATCAATGTCGGCAACGACTGGGGCCGCAAGCTCGCGGCCGACCGGCCGGACGCGCTGACCTTCGGGTTCGCCGACGGGGCCGAGGTCGGCCCGGACGAGCTGGACGGAATCGACATCAAGCTGCGCGGCCGCTTCAACGCGGAGAATGCGCTCGGCGCGCTGGCCGCGAGCCGCCTGCTCGGCATCGACGACGACGCGATCGCCCGCGGTCTGGAGGCTATTCGGGGCGTTCCGGGCCGCTTCGAGTCGGTCGCCGAGGGCCAGCCGTTCGAAGTGATCGTCGACTACTCGCACAAGCCAGACGCGCTCGAGAGCGTCCTGCGCACAGCGCGCGAGCTAACCGGCGGGCGCGTGATCTGCGTCTTCGGCTGCGGCGGCGACCGCGACCGCGGCAAGCGCCCGCTGATGGGGCGGATCGCCTCGGAGCTCGCCGACGTCGCGATCGTCACCTCCGACAACCCGCGCAGCGAAGACCCGCAGGCGATCATCGACGAGATCCTCGCGGGCGTGACGACGGACGTCGAGGTGGAGCCCGACCGGGCCGCGGCGATCGAGCGCGCGATCTCGGTGGCGGACGACGGCGACGTCGTCCTGATCGCGGGCAAGGGCCACGAGCAGGGGCAGGAGTTCGCCGACCGGACGATCTCGTTCGACGACCGCGAGGTCGCACGCGACGTACTGCGCCGGCTCGGGGCGAAGGCATGATCCCGCTTCGCCTGGACGAGGTCGCGGCGCTCGCCGAGGGACGGCTCACGACGGCGCCCAGCGCGGACGAGATCACCGGCGTCAAGGTCGACTCGCGCCGGATCGAGGCGGGCGACCTCTTCGTCGCGATCGGCCGAGGCGTCGACCACCTCGATGATGCGCTCGCGGGCGGAGCAGCCGCGACCCTGGTTCCCAACGAACCCTTCGCCGCGATGGCCGCACTGGGGCACGCGGTGCGCGGCCGCTCGTCCGCGCGCGTCGTCGGCATCACGGGGTCGACCGGAAAGACGTCGACGAAGGACATCCTGGCCGCGCTGTGCGCGCCCGCCGCAGTCACGGTTGCGGCGGAGGCCAGTTACAACAACGAGATCGGCGTGCCGTTGACGCTGTGCCGCCTCGAGCCCGAAACGGAGGTCTGCATCCTCGAGCTCGCGATGCGCGGCTTCGGCCAGATCGCGGAGCTCTGCGAGATCGCCCGTCCCGAGATCGGGATCGTGACGAACGTGGGGCCGGCGCACCTCGAGCTGGTGGGATCGCTCGAGGGTGTGCTGCGCGCGAAGAGCGAGCTCGTGGCCGCTCTGCCGCAGGGCGGCACCGCCATCGTGCCCGAAGAGTTTCCGGTCGACCGCGAGGACATCGAGGTCGTTCGGCTCGCCGAGCCGGAGGTCGCGTTCGCGAATGGCCGGGCCTCCGTCGGCGGGGTCAGCTTCAACGTGAGCTCACGGCACCAGGCGGCGAACGCCTCCGCCGCGCTTGCGGCGCTCGACGCGCTCGGCCTGCCGCGGCCCGCCGGTGTCGACGTCGACTTCTCGCGCTGGCGCGGCGAAGAGCTCGAGCTTCCCGGCGGCGGCCTGCTGATCAACGACGCCTACAACGCGAACCCCATCTCCATGCGTGCGGCCCTGGACTACCTCTCTGAGCGGGCGGGCTCGCGCCGCCGGGTCGTTGTCCTCGGCGACATGGCGGAGCTCGGCCCGGGGGCTCCGGAGTTCCACCGCCAGGTCGGCGAGGAGGCGGGGCGGACCGGCGTCGAGGTGCTCGTCGCGGTCGGTGAGCTGGCCCGCAGTTACCTCGACGGCGCGACGGGCGTTCCCGTTACGCGTTGGGTTGCGGACGCATCGGCTGCGGTCCAGGCCGCGGACGAGGTCGTGGAGCCGGGCGACTGCGTGCTCGTCAAGGCCTCACGGGCAGTCGGGCTCGAGGTCGTCGCGGAGGCGTTGGCCGCGGTGCGCGCTTGAGCCGAGTTCTGATCGCAGGCGTCGTCGCGCTGCTCATCTCGATCCTGTCCGGCCCGAAGTTCATCGCGTACCTCCGGCGCAAGGAGTACGGCCAGCACATCCGCGAGGAGGGGCCCGAGCACCACGTCTCAAAGCAGGGGACGCCGATTATGGGCGGACTGCTGATCCTGCTCGCGGCGAGCATCGGCTTCCTCTCGTTCAGCCGCTACACGGTGCCTGCGCTCGCGGTGCTCTTCGTCACACTCGGCTGCGGCGCAGTCGGGTTCCTGGATGACTTCATCAAGCTCACGCACAAGCGCTCGCTCGGGCTGAACGCGCGTTGGAAGCTGCTCCTGCTCGGCGCGATCACCGTCGGCGTGGGCGTTGCCGCGCGGCACCAGCACCTGCCGACAGAGGTGTACATCCCCGGTGTCGGTGCGCTGCAGCTCTCCTACGCCTGGTACGGGCTGCTCTTCCTCGTGATCGCCGGCGCGGCCAACGGGGTGAACCTCGCCGACGGGGTCGACGGGCTCGCCGCGGGGACGGGGATCATCGCGCTGTTCACGTTTGCGGCGATGAACGTCATCGCCTGGATCCGTTCGGGGCGCCCGGGCCACCGGTTCGAGACGAAGCTCGACCTCGCGATCGTGGCCGCCGCGCTGATCGGGGCTGCGATCGGGTTCCTCTGGTACAACGCCTGGCCGGCCGAGGTGATCATGGGCGACACCGGCTCGATGGCCATCGGCGGCGCGCTTGCGTCGTTCGCGATCTTCACGAAGACGGTCGTGCTGCTACTCCTGATCGGCGGGATCTTTGTGATCGAGGCGCTCTCGGTGATCCTCCAGGTCTTCACGTTCAAGTACCTCGGGCGGCGCATCTTCCTGATGGCGCCGATCCACCACCATTTCGAGATGAAAGCCTGGTCCGAGACGAAGGTGATGGTGCGCTTCTGGATCGTGACGGGCATTCTCTGCGCGATCGGCTTCGCGCTGTACTACCGCTACTTCACCGGCTTCCGCTAGGACCCGCCCGGTGGCAGCCACCCGCGCGAGACTGCAACGCATCTGTAAGGAGGCGGTGACCGCGGTCCGGCACGTAGGAGAGGGTCGGTGGCAGCCACCGTCACCGGACTGTGACTGAGCTGCCACGGAAGGTGCTGGTGCTCGGGCTCGCGCGCTCGGGGAAGGCGGCCGCGGCGGCGCTGGAGCGGCGCGGAGTGGACGTCGTTCGCGCCGACCGCGAGCTCGGGAACGACGGCGACCTGTCGCTGCTCGACAGCGTCGACGTGCTCGTCAAGAGCCCCGGAGTCCCACGCGAGGTCGCGCTCGTCGCCGAGGCCGGGCGCGGCGGGATACCGATCTGGAGCGAGGTCGAGCTCGGCTACCGCCTGTTGCGGCCCCGGCTCCTCGGCGTGACCGGAACGAACGGCAAGACGACCACCTGCGAGCTGCTCGGCGTCATGCTGCAGGCACCGGTCGCCGGGAACGTCGGTCGTGCCCTGACCGACCTCGACGGCCAGGTCGAGCCGGGCGCCTGGGTCGTCTGCGAGCTCTCGAGCTTCCAACTGGAAGACGTCCACGAGCTCGCCTGCGAGATCGCCGTTCTCCTGAACCTCGAGCCGGACCACCTCGACCGCCACGGCTCCTTCGAGGCGTACCGCGACGCGAAGCTCCGCATCTTCGAGCGCGCTCGCACCAGGATCGTCCCGCGCGGCTTCGGTCTCGACGGGATCGAGTTCGCCGCCGACGAGCCGCTCCCAGCCGAGCCGCTCATCCGCGGTGTGCACAACCGCGAGAACGCCGCCGCCGCAACCGCCGCCGCACGCGCCGCCGGCATACCGGACCCTCAGATCGCCGAAGCGCTCCGCACGTTCCCCGGAGTCCCGCACCGCCTCGAGCTCGTGCGCGAGCTGAACGACGTCCGCTACGTGAACGACTCGAAGGCGACCAACGTCGCCGCCGCGCTCCGCGCCTTGGCCGCGTACGAGGACGAGCCGGTGCACCTGATCCTCGGCGGCTCGCGCAAAGGAGAAGACTTCACGCCGCTCGCGCAGGCGATCGGGCCAAACGTGAGGAGCATCCATCTGATCGGCGAGACCGCCGACGAGCTCGCCGCAGCGATCCCCGGAGCGCAGAGAGACGGCGATCTCGCAACCGCGCTCCACGAGATTCACCCCGAGCCGGGCGACGTCGTGCTGCTCTCGCCGGCCTGCGCGAGCTACGACCAGTTCCGCGACTTCGAGGACCGCGGCGAGGAATTCAGGAGGCTGGTGCAGAACCTGTCCGCGTGAAGCGTGGACAACTCGAGGCCCGCGTCCTGACGCTGGTCACTCTAGGCCTGGTCGCGTTCGGGCTCGTGATGGTCTACAGCGCGACGTCGGCCTCGGCGACGCTGGCGAACGGCGACCCCGCGTACTTCCTCAAGCGCCAGGCCGGCTACGCGCTGCTCGGCCTGGTGCTGATGGTCGCGGCTTCCCGCCTCGACTACCGTGTCCTCCGCCGCCTCGCCCCGGCGCTCGTCGTGACGAGCCTGTTGCTCCTCCTCGCCGTGCTCGTGCTTGGGCAGGCTGTCAACGGAGCGCGCCGCTGGATCAACCTCGGGCCACTCGTCTTCCAGCCCTCCGAACTCGCGAAGCTCGCCCTCGCCGTCTGGGCCGCCTCGTACCTGACGAGACGACGGCCGCCGCAGACGCTCAAACAGCTCTGGCGCCCGATCGGCCTGCTCGCGACGGTCTTCTGCGTCTTGCTGCTGGCCGAGCCCGACCTCGGCACCGCGATCACGATCCTGCTCATGCTCGCGGGGATGCTGCTCGTCGCGGGCACGCCTACACGCACGCTCGGCGCCGGCCTCTCGATCGCGGGCGTGGCCAGCCTGCTCGCCGTCTGGTTCGAGCCGTACCGCCGGGCGCGACTATTCAGCTTCATCAACCCATGGCACGACGCGCAGGGCGCCGGCTACCAGACCGTGCAGGCGATCATCGGTCTCGGCTCGGGCGGCGTCTTCGGCCGCGGCCTCGGCCAGAGCATCGAGAAGGCGAACTTCCTACCCGAGGCGCACACGGACATGAT
>VAXM01000045.1 GCA_005883335.1 Actinomycetota bacterium | reverse complement strand
CCGTTCGCATTCGACCAGCCGCCCGAGTACCAGGCCCAGTCGACGCTGCCGCCCGTCATGCGGTCGCCGATCGTCGGCTGGGTCTGCGGCGGCAGCTTCGCTCCGAAGAGCCCTGAGGGCTGGTAGGTCGGCTGCATCGTGTTGACGCCGAAGTCACCGCACGCCAGCCCGGGACGGGTCGTCGCGAGGCCGCAGGCCTGCGTCAGCGGCCCGTTCACGAGCCCCGTGTCGGGTGAGAGGTAGAGCGGACCCATCCCCGGCGGCCGTTGGGCGGCCGGCGGCGAGCTCGCCGTCGCGCTGCCGTTGCGGTCGAGCACCGAGTGGGTCGCGTTCGCCGGGCAGTTATTCGCCGCGTTGCAGATCGGCGACGCCGCCGCGATCAGCCACTGGTGGTTCAGGAACGACCCGCCGAACGCGGACTGGAAGAAGTTGTCCAGGATCGCGTACTTCGGATGGCCGCTCTCGTGCAGGTAGTGGTAGATCGGGAGCGCGGTGGTGTCGTACGTGCCCATCACGAGCCCGCCTGCGTCGCTCTGCACGACGTAACGGTTCTGCTGCCCGCCGTTGAGCTGGAACTGCTCCTCGTAGAAGCGGTGGACGATGTCTCGGGTGCAGCCGCCCGGAGCGCCGGAGCCCTTGAGCCAGCCATTCGGGCGGGCGAAGCCCTGGAGCGGGTTCGGCGGGCACGTGGTGTCGTCCGGCCCGAGGTAGTCGTCGATCCGGAACGGCGCGTTCGTGAAGTGGCTCGGGAACGAGCCGCCGGTCGTGTTGTCGCAGGTGTCGGTGAGCGGAGCGGTCGGGTTCGCTGCCGACTGCGCCTGCAGGTTGACGTCGTCCATGTACAGGCACTCGAACGGGGCGAACGTGGTCGGCCCCGTCTGCCCGAGCTGGGTGGTGTGCGCCGCGTCGGCGTCGCCGAGCCCGCGCACTCGCTCCCAGCCTCCGTACAGGTTGTCGAAGCTGTGGTTTTCCTCGTAGATGACCACGACGTGGTCGATGGTGCTGAGCTTGTTGCCGTTGGAGTTGCCTGCCGCAGCGCCGGAGCCCGCGGCGATCGTCAGCACCCCAACCGCGGCCGCGAAAAGCGCCGGTAAGCGCCTACCCATGCGATGACCTCCTCTGTTGTGACTCTCCCCTTGGAAGTGCGCTAGGCACCTTCGCAAGTCATGCGAACGCCGTCAATATCGATCATGTAGATTCGTCGACAGACGGACAGGACTACGAAGGAGGGCCAATTGAAGGGGAGAGCATGGAGTGTCCTCGCCGTGCTTGCCGTCGCAGGTTTGACGGCGATCGCGGTCCTGGGACTCGGCACGGTGCAGTCCGCGACCGGCAGCCCGCCTCCGCCGCCCGGCGGCAACTGCCACTTCGCGAACGGCATCAAGCACGTCATCTCGATTCAGTTCGACAACACGCATTTCCTGCGGGACCGCGGCAACGTCCCGTCGGATCTCGAGCAGATGCCGCACCTGCTCAACTTCATCCGCGGCAACGGCACGCTGCTCACGAACGACCACACCGTCCTGATCTCGCACACGGCGACGGGGATTCTCTCGACCCTGACGGGCGTCTACCCCGACCGCATGGGGCAGCCCGTCTCGAACAGCTTCCGCTACTTCACGCCGAGCGGAACGACGCGCACCGGCGTCGCGTTCGCCTACTGGACGGCGCCGATCTACGACCCGGCCGGCCCGCCGTTCCCGCCGCCCGGGCAGACCGACCTCTCGCCGGAGATGATCAACGAGAACGGGGTCGTCGCCCCGGCTCCGTGGGTCCCGTACACGCGGAACGGGTGTGACGTCGGCCAGGTCGCGACCGCCAACACGGTCCTCGAGAACACCGGGATCGACATCCCGTCGTTCTTCGGGCCGGGCTCGCCCGAGGCGATCCAGGCGGCCGGCGACAGCCCCGGCGCATCCGCGACGCAGACGTTCGCGGACTACGTCGGCATCGGCGTCCACTGCGCTCAGGCCTCGGCGATCTGCGGTGCGTCCACGCATGCCCACGCGGACCTCCTGACGGACGAGCCGGGTGGTTACAACGGCTTCAACGCGCTCATGGGCGCGAAGTACGTCAATCCGGTCATCAAGCCGAGCGGGCCGATGACGGACCTGAACGGCAACGTGATCAAGGACCAGAACAACCACATCGGCTTCCCCGGATTCGACGGGATGGAGGCGACGGTTTCTCTCTCCTTCATCGCGCAGATGCAGGAGGCCGGGATCCCCGTCACCTACGGGTACGTCTCGGACGCCCACGACGATCATGGGAACTCCGGGAACATCCACTTCGCCTTCGCCCCCGGCGAAGCCGGCTACGTCCAGCAGCTGCACGCCTACGACGTGGCGTTCCAGCAGTTCTTCGACCGGCTCGCCGCGGACGGGATCAACAAGTCGAACACGCTGTTCCTGTTCACCGTCGACGAGGGCGACCACTTCGCGGGCTCGACCCCGAACAACCCGGACTGCGACGGCGTCACCGTCGCCTGTGACTACACCGGGAAGCCCGTCGGCGAGATCAACGGCGACCTGCGGCGCATGATCCGCACGCAGTACGGCGACACGACCAACTTCACGGTCCACTCGGATGACGCCCCGAACGTCTACATCACGGGCAACCCGTCCCAGATCGATCCGGTGACGCGGAACCTCGAGCGGGAGATGGCCCAGCTGCACTGGCTGAACCCGTACACGGGGGCCGACGAGCAACACATCATGGTCGCGCTCGCCGACAAGACCGAGATGAAGACGCTGCACATGGTCACGGCGGACCCGTTCAGAACGCCGACGTTCACGCCCTTCGCCGATCCGAACTGGTTCTTCTTCGCGACCGGCGGCGGCAACTGCGCAACTCAGGCCGAATGCGCCTTCATTCCGGCGCGGACGGCCCAGAGCTTCGCGTGGAACCACGGCGACATCCAGGACGAGATCGCGTCCACATGGGCCGGCTACGTGGGGCCTGGGATCAAGAACCTGGGCGACACGAACTCGATCTGGACCGACCACACCGACCACAGGCCGACGGTGCTGACGCTCCTCGGACTGCGGGACGACTACCAGACCGACGGCCGGGCAGTCACCGAGATCGCGCACGAGAACGCACTGCCCGTCAGCCTGCGCGTGCACCATCCGTGGCTCGAGCGGCTGGGCCAGTCGTACAAGCAGCTGATGGCGTCGTTCGGCTCGTTCTCGATGGATACGCTCGTCGCCTCGACGACCGCGCTCTCGAGCAATTCAGCGGGCGATGCGACCTACACCACGATCGAGGGGGAGATCCAGGATCTGACGAACCAGCGCAACGCTCTCGCCGCCGAGATCCGCGCCGGCATCAACGACGCGGAGTTCAACGGCACGAAGTTGAGCGAGCACCAGATCAACGACTGGATCGTCCGGTCGAACGACCTGCTCCAGCAGGCGCACGACCTGGCTGCCTCTTCCTGAGGCGTTCCACTTCGGAGGGCTCGAGCTCGCGCCACGCGCCGGGCTCGAGCCCTTCGAGCGTCAGGCCCGCGTAGCGGCTGCGGTGGAGCCTGGTCACCGGGTGGCCGACGGCTTCCAGCATCCGCTTGACCTGGTGCTTGCGGCCTTCGTGGATCGCGAGCTCGAGCTTGGACGGTGCAAGGCGCCGCACCCGGGCGGGCGCGGTGCGGCCGTCGTCGAGCTCCACGCCTGACTCAAGACGTTTGAGCGCGGCGTCGTCGGGCTCACCCTCGACCGTCGCCTCGTAGAGCTTCTCGACTTCGTAGCGGGGGTGGGCCAGGCGGTGGGCGAGCTCGCCGTCGTTGGTGAGCAGGAGCGCGCCGGTGGTGTCGACGTCGAGGCGACCGACCGGAACGACGCGGGCCGCGTGGTCGACGAGGTCGACGACGGTGCGCCGGCCCTGCGGGTCGCGGGCGGTTGTGACCGTGCCGGCGGGCTTGTGCAGGAGCACGTACGCGAGGGGCTGGAGCTCAAGCGTTCGCCCGTCGAGCTCGACCCGATCGCCCGCCTCGACGAACGTGTTCAGCTGCCCGGGCTCCTCGTTGACGGTGACCCGGCCGGCCTTGATCAGCTCGTCCGCTCCGCGGCGGGAGGCGACCCCGGCGCGTGCGAGATAGGCATTGAGCCGCATACCCGCCATTATTCGTGGGCCGTGCCGCACTACGTGTCGCTGATGCGCTGGACGTCGCAGGGAGTCGCCGGGCTTCCGGCGTGGCGGGAGCGCGTCGAGGAGGGCGAGCGGATCATCCAGGAGGCAGGCGGCGCCTTGATCGGCGTATACGTGACGCTTGGGCGCTACGACGTGGTCGAGATCTTCGAAGCGCCCGACGACGAGCTGGCCGCCGAGATCATCCTGAAGCTCCAGCGCCACGGTGCCGAGCACACCGAGACGCTGCGCGCGTTCACGCGCGACGAGGCGGAGGAGATCATCCGGCGCCTTTGAGCCCGGCTCGGCGGTGCGCCGGCAGAAGTCACGGATTCGTCACGGTCCGGTCACCCACGCGCGTGCATTTCGCGGTTAGGCTCACAGCGGGAGGCGGGTGGACCTTCAATCCCCACCCGGGTGGGGATCCGCGCGCGTGAAGATGTAGAGGTCGCCGCTGGAGCTCGCGAGCGCTACGCGCCGCGGCGTTCGGCGACGGTTTCCAGCCGGGCGCGGATCTCGACCGCGTCCTCGCCCACGTCGTCCAGCCGCGGCAGTTGCGAGAGCGACTCCAGCCCGAACACTCGCTCGAACAGCGGCGTCGTCCGGTAGCGCACCGCCCCGCCGATGCCTTCCTCGCGCCCGGCCTCCGCGATCAGCCCGCGCTCGACCAGCCCCGCGACTACCGAGTCGGCCGCGACGCCGCGGATCCTCGCGATCTCCGGCCGGCTGACCGGACCGAGGTAGGCGACGATCGCGAGCGTCTCGAGCGACGCGGCGGTCAGGCCGCGCTCGACCGGCCGCTCGAACAGCCGCCCGCACGCCTCGGCGGCCTCGCGCGAGGCGCGGAACGCCCAGCCGCCGGCCACGTGCTCGAGCACGATCCCGCTCCGCCCCTCGGCGAAGCGCTCCGCCAGCAGGCGCAGCGCCGTCTCAATGCGTTCCGGATCCTCGTTCGCGGCCGCCGCGAGCTCGTCGGCCGACAACGGCTGCGACGCGACGACCAACAGCGCCTCGACCGTGCGGGCGAGGCGGTCGACCGGGCTTGACGTGATCAGGCGGAGCGGGCGGTCCCCGTCCACGCGGGCCTCCTCTCGGTTTCGCTCTCAGCTCTCCGAACGCGGATCGGCGCAAACGGCGCCGCCTGCTCGAGCGCGACCTCGCCCGAGCGGCGCAGCTCGAGCACCGCCAGGAAGGCGACGGCCTGCTCGATGCGCGTCATCCCGTCGAGTTCCGCGTCCAGGTCGAACACCCTCCTGCGCCCCAGCAGCGCGCGGAAGCGCTCGAGGAACTGCGACACCGGTGGGAAACGCAGCTCCAGGTGCGCAAGCGAGACTGCGGGCGGCTCGGCCGCCAGCGCCCGCAACGCGGCAACAAGCACAGCAGGTTCCTGCGGCGCGAGGCGCCGCTCCACCCGAGGCGCTAGCGGCGCGGGCCCTAGCCGGAAGAACCGGTCGCCCTCGCCCTCCAGCCGCTCGGCCAGCCACGCCGCCGCCTCCTTCGCGCGCCGGTACTCGGCCAGCCGCCGCGCAAGCTCCTCGGCCGCCTCCTCGGGCTCGAGCTCGAGCAACTCGGCCTCCTCGTCCGGGAACAGACCGCGCGCCTTCAGCTCCAGCAGCGCTGCGACGAGGACGAGGAACTCGCCGCAGGCCTCGAGGTCGAGCTCGCCGCGCTCCGCGAGCCGCTCGCAGAACGCGATCACGATCCCGGCGATGTCGACCTCCGCGAGGTCGAGCTCCTCTTTCAGGACCAGCGTCAGGAGCAGGTCGAACGGGCCCTCGAATGCGTCGAGGTCGAGCTCCAGCTCGCGTACTTCCACCCGCGGCAAGCTAACGCTACGGCCGGACGCGGCCCTTCGGGATCGCCATCGCAGGCCCCTCGGGCACGCGCCGCCGCGACGGTCTCCCGGGCTCAGCCTCGCCGCCCCGGATGAACTGCCACCAGATGAAGAACGAGGTCGAGGCGACGAAGACCACGATCGAGACCCAGGCGTTCAGGCGCAGGCCGGCGAATTCGTGGGCAGGGTCGATCCGCAGGAGCTCCTCGAAGAAGCGTCCGAAGGTGTAGATCGAGACGTACAGCGCGAACAGCGCGGGCGGCCGGAAGCGGTAGCGGCGGTCGAGTAACAGCAAGACGCCCACCATCAGGGTGTCGTAGATGAACTCGTAGAGGAAGGTCGGCTGGAAGGTCGTGTGCTGCTCGTAGCCCCCGACGCGATGGACGGGATCGATCTTCAGGCCCCACGGGAGGCTCGTCGGCTTGCCGTAGAGCTCCTGGTTGAACCAGTTCCCCCAGCGGCCGATCCCCTGCGCGAGCAACAGTCCCGGCGCGACGACATCCATGAAGTCGCGCGCGCGCACTCCCGAGCGGCGCACCACCACCGCGCCCGCGAGGCAGCCGAGCAGGATGCCGCCCCAAACGCCGAGGCCGCCCTGCCAGACGGCGAAGATGCCCTTCCACTTCGGCTTCGAGACCTCGTTCCAGCTCGTGATGTCGTGGTAGGCCCGAGCGCCGACGATGCCGAACGCGACGCCCCACACCGCGACGCGCAGGACGAGATCCCAGTCGCCGCCGCGCCGAACCCAGCGCACGCCCGTCAGCCAGATGCAGGCCGCGATCGCGAGCAGCAGCATCAGGCCGTACATGTGGATCGTCACCGGCCCGAGATCGATCGTGCCGGTGTGCGGGGACGGAATCGAGCCGAGGATCACGGGCTCGACATTCTGCCCGCGCGGCTGAACGCCTGCCGCTAGATCAGGATTTCGATCGCGAGCTCGTACGGGCAGCCGAGCGTCATCAGCTCGACCGCGTGATGCAGATCGATGTCGTGGCGGGCCGCCAAGGCAACCGCATCCGTGGGCGTGTAGCCCGCGCGGATCAGCTCCTCCGCTCGCCAGTGCTCGACGCGTTGAACCTCGGTCTCGCCGACCTCTTGAATCTCCGCAGTGGTCATCGTTCCGTATTCGGGAGATTCGGCCGCACGGATCTCCCCCGGCGGGGGGATATCAGCGGATCGTCTGCGCGAGCGCGATCGCTTGCCGGCGTGTGAGCTTGCCCTCGAGGCGCAGCGTGAGCAGGCCGCGGACCCAGAGCAGGACGTTGCCGCGGATCACGACCGTCGTCTCCCGGAAGCCGAACTGGCGGTCGAAGTAGGTCAGTGTGTGCGACGGCCCGCCCTGGAGCCAGAGGCCGGCGCGGCCGTTCACCTCGACCGGGTCGACGATCGTCGCGTTCACCGCCAGCTTCTTGAGGCTCGTCGCCCCGAATGAGGGGAACTCGGAGAGGAGGACGCGCCGGCCGTGCCAGCGGACGACCACCGTCCCCACCGAGTCCGCGATCACGTAGACGCGGCGCGGGCCTTCGCCGGTGAACCGAGGCAGCGCGAGCCGGAAGCCGAGCTGCCGCTCCGCCTCGGCGCGCGACAGCGGCGTTCCGAGCCCACCCGCGTCCTTTCGCTCGACCGCCGGCGGCAGCGTGTCGACACGGATGACCGTGGCACCGCCGATGTGGAAGAAGCGGAGGATCGCGGTCCGCGCCTGCGGGACGGCGAAGGCAGTCGCGACGGCGATGGCGACGAGCGCGAGCGCAAGGACGGCGGCACGGCGCCACGGGAACGGGCGCCCGCCCTCCAGCCTCTGCAAGACGCCGGCCGTGAGGTCAGGCGCCGGCGGCACCTCGAGCTCGTGGCCGAGCGCCTGCAGCCGTAGCTCCAGAGGGGTCACAGCTCTCCCTCCAGCTCCTCGCGCAGGCGCTCGAGCGCGCGCGAGAGGCGCGACTTGACGGTTCCGCGGCGCACGCGGAGTGCCGCTGCGGTCTCGTCCTCGGTGAGGTCGAGGAAGAAGCGGCACGCGATCGCGTCGCGGTGGTCGTCGGAGAGGCGCTCGACGGCGGCCAGCAGACGCTCCTGGTTCTCGCGCGCGAGCAGAGCCGCCTCGGGGGACGGGACCGCGTCCCCCGGGCGGGCCTCGGCGGCCGCGCGCAGCGACAGCCGCTCGCGCCGCGCGGCCGAACGGCGGCGATTGTGCGCCTCGTTCGCAACGATGCGCAGCAGCCAGGGCCGAAACGAAGCTCCGCGGCGAAAGCGGCCGAGCGCGCGGTACGCCTTGACGAACCCGTCCTGGGCGGCCTCCTCGGCGTCCGCGGCGCTTCCCGTCAGGACGTAGGCGGTTCGAAAGGCGATTCCCTGGTGTGTGCGCACGATCGTCTCCCAGGCGCGGAGGTCGCCGCGCCGCGCTCGTTCGACGAGCTCCGTTTCTTCCAGTGGCCGGTCCACCACCGCCGTTACTACACCCGAGAGTCGGTTAGGGTTCCGATCAATGCTGGCACGAGTTGCACGTTACGAAGTCGACTCCGACCGGATCGGCGAAGCGGTCACCGCCTTCGGCGAGGCCGCCAAGGAGATCGAGGAGCTCGAAGGCTTTGCGGGGGGATACGTCCTCGTCGACCACGAGGACGGACGAACGATGACGCTGACGCTCTGGGAGAACTTCGCAGCGCTCGAGAACAGCGAGCGGTCGGCCGGCAAGCTCCGCCGCGAGGCGGCCAGCTCTGTCGGCGGAACCGTTCTGAGCGTCGAGAAGTTCGAGATCGCCCAGGAGCTCACCGCGCGCTCGAGCCGCGTCTAGCGCTTCCCGCGACGGCCCTGCCCGGGCGAGCCACGCCCGGTGTCAGACACGCGCGCGGAAGTGTGACGCCGGAACCGCGCCAGGGCCGGCGGTGTATCAGCCGCGACACCGAAAGGAGTTCCGATGAACCGTTCGATGCTCGTGCTCGCGGCGCTCGCGCTGGCGCTTCTGCTGCCGACGGCCGCGGCCGCGAAGGGCCCGTCCGAGGCGTCGATCACCGGCGGCAGTCTCAGCAAGGCGCTCAAGCTCGCCGGCAACGGCGAGACGGACGGGACGCCGCTCGGCCAGCTGACCATGGAGGCCGGCTTCTTCCCGGCCGCCTACGGGCAGTCGCCCGACCCGATGCTGCCGGCCCGCCCCTCCGGCAACCTCGGCCCGAAGCTCACCGTCCGCTACGTCGTCCCGGGCGGCGACGGCAAGACGTTCCGCGTCAGCCAGGACGTCTACCCCTACGCGAAGGGCGGCGCGGTCACGTACATGAAGCCGAACCAGCCGATCTTCGGGATGGGCACGCGCGGCGGCTGGTACCGCGCTTACGGCCTGAAGCGGACGCTGATCAAGCAGGGCCTGCCCGCCCGCGCGGCCGGCAGCGGCTCCTCCGGCTCGAACCTGGCGCTGCTCGCCGGGATCGGCATCCCCGGAGCGCTCGCCCTGACCGGCGCGGCCGTCTTCTTCAGGCGCCGGAGAAGCTAGGCGTCGCTACGCTCACGAGGTGCCGAGGCTCGTCGGGATCAACCACATCGCGCTCGAGGTCGGCGACGTCGAGGAGGCGCTCGAGTGGTACGGCCGGATCTTCGACTTCGAGCTGCGCGGCCGCGAGCCCGGAATGGCCTTCGTGGACATGGGCGACCAGTTCATCGCGTTCTCGCGGGGACGCACCCAGCCGCCTGACAGCCACCGCCACTTCGGGCTCGTGGTCGACGACAAGGAGGCCGCGCGCGCGGCGCTCGAGGCAGCCGCCGCCGAAATCCTCCCCGGCCGGGGGCTCAACTTCCGCGATCCATGGGGCAACCTCGTCCAGGTCGTCGCCTACGAGGACATCCAGTTCATGAAGACGCCCGAGGTGATGCGGGGCATGCGCCTGGAGCTGCCGAAGTCCGACCACGCTCGCGCCGAGCTTCGCGAGAAGGGCCTCGCGTGATCGCAGCGGAGCAGATCCCGACGCTCGACGACGTCCGCGCGGCGGGCCGCCGAATTGCCCCGCACCTGCAACCCACCCCGCTCTACCCGCACGGCGCGCTGACCGAGCTCGTCGGCACCAAGGTCTTCGTGAAGCACGAGAACCACCTGCCGACGGGGGCCTTCAAGGTGCGCGGCGGGATTAACCTCGTCTCCCAGCTGAGCGAGGACGAGCGGCGCGGGGGCGTCGTGACGGCGTCGACGGGCAACCACGGCCAGTCGATTGCGTTCGCCGCGGGCCGGTTCGGCGTACGCGCGATCGTCTGCGTTCCAGATGGCGCGAATCGTTCACGGACGCGATTTCGACGACGCCCGCGAGCACTGTGAGGCGCTCGCGCGCGAGCACGGCTACCGGTACATCCACTCCGGCAACGAGCCGCACCTGATTGCCGGCGTCGGCACGGCGACGCTGGAGCTCCTGGAGACGCAACCCGAAGTCGACGTCGTGATCGTGCCCGTGGGCGGTGGGAGCGGTGCTGCAGGCGCCTGCATCGCCGGGAAGTCGATCCGCCCGGAGCTGGAGGTGATCGGCGTGCAGTCCTCGGCGGCGCCCGCGGCCTACCGCTCGTGGCAGGCGCGGCAGCTGCTCGAGGACCGGATGGAGACGCGCGCCGAAGGTCTCGCAACCCGCGTCGCGTTCGAGCTCCCGCAGCGAATCCTCTGGGAGCACCTCGACGACTTCGTCCTCGTCGACGAGGACGAGCTGGGCCGAGCCGTCCTCCTGATGATCGAGGGGACGCGCAACCTCGTCGAGCCGGCCGGCGCCGCACCGCTCGCCGCAGCGCTACGACTGCGAGACCGGCTCGCCGGCAAGAAGGTCGCGCTCATTCTGAGCGGGGGCAACATCAGCCCCGACCAGCTGCGCGAGGTGCTCGCCTAGACGACTGCGGCCTCGCCGAGGAGCGCCTTGGCCTCGGCGAAGAAGTCGGGTACCGGCTGCACCCGGAAGTCCGGCCCGAGCTGGAAGACCCGCGGGCCTTCCGATGTGACCATGTCGACCACCACGGGCGCCTCGCCCGGGAAATCGCGAACGAGAGCCGCGAGCTCGCGGATGATCCCCGCCCGCGCCGACCGCGCGTCAACCCGCAGCCGCACCTCCCGCCGCTCGGGCACCGCCTCGAAGGAGGAGACCTCCAGGGCGATCAGCTTCGTCTCCCCCTCCTTGTGGTCGATCCGCGCTTTCACGACCAGCACCGAATCCACCATGAGCAGCTCCCGCGCCGCGGCGTAGACCGAGTTGAAGACGACCACCTCGGCGCTCCCGAGCACGTCGTCGAGCCGCATGAAGACCATCGGATCGCCCTTCTTGGTCGTCAGCTGCCGCAGCGCCGAGACGATCCCGGCCACCGTCACGATCTCGCCGTCGCGCCGCCGCTCCAGATCGGCCAGAGACGTATCGGTCTTCCGGCGAAGCTGGTCGCGCACGGCGTCGAGCGGATGCTCCGAGATGTACAGGCCGAGCGTCTCCTTCTCCCGGCGGAGGAGCTCGTTCTTCTCGAACTCCTCGTCCGAGATCGCAGGGTGCTCGACCTTGAACATCGACTCCTGGCCGAAGAAGAGATCTTCCTGCAGCTTCGCTCCCGACCCGAGTGCCTTCTCGACTGCATCGAGCATCCCCCGCCTCGATCCCCCGGTCGAAT
>VAXM01000175.1 GCA_005883335.1 Actinomycetota bacterium | reverse complement strand
TGCCTTCCGCGATCCCGCTGAGGCCCTCACGGCGGCTGCTCAGGGGCAGCAGGCGCTCGAGAGCGGACCTGTCCGGGTGCGGATGGGCCTGCACACCGGCGAGCCGCGCCTGACGGGCGAGGGCTACGCCGGGCGCGAACTCCACCGCGCCGCCCGAATCGCCGCTTCGGGCCACGGCGGCCAGGTAGTCGTCTCGGCGGCAACCCAGGCGCTCGTGGAGGGTGGGCTGACCGAGCTCGGCGAGCACCGCTTGAAGGATTTCCACGAACCGGTCGCGCTCTTCCAGCTCGGCTCCGATCGCTTCCCGCCCCTGAAGACGATCTCGAACACGAACCTGCCGCGCCCTGCGTCCTCCTTCGTCGGCCGGCGACACGAGCGGGACGAGCTTGTGTCGCTACTCTCGAACGGCACGCGTCTGCTCACCCTGAGCGGCCCAGGCGGCGCAGGCAAGACGCGCCTCGCGCTCGAGGCGGCCGCGGAACTCGTCCCCGCCTTCAAGGCGGGCGTGTTCTGGGTTGCGCTCGCCGCGCTGCGCGACCCGGCGCTCGTGTCCGAGACGATCGCCCAGACTCTCGGCGCGAATGACGGCCTTGCCGAACACATCGGCGAACGCGAGCTGCTGCTGTTGCTCGACAACTTCGAGCAGGTGGTCGAGGCGGCGCCCGAGCTGTCGGAGGTGCTCGAACGCTGCATCAACCTCAAGCTCCTGGTCACGAGCAGAGAGCTCCTGCGCATCGGGGGTGAGGTCGAGTACCCGGTCCCGCCGCTGGCCGAGCCGGAGGCGGTCGAGCTCTTCTGCACCCGCTCGCGGCTCGATCCGAACGAGACGATCGCCGAGCTCTGCCGCCGCCTGGACGACCTCCCGCTCGCGCTGGAGCTCGCCGCCGCTCGGACGAGCGTCCTCTCGCCCGGCCAGATCCTCGAGCGGCTCTCCCAGGCGCTCGACCTGCTCAAGGGAAGTAGGGACGCCGACGCGCGCCAGCAGACGCTGCGGGCGACGATCGAGTGGAGCCACGAGCTGCTCACGCCGGAAGAACAGACCCTGTTCGCCCGCCTGGCCGTCTTCCGCGGCGGGTGCACGCTCGAGGCGGCCGAGCAGGTCGCGGACGCCGACCTCGACACGCTCCAGTCGCTCGTCGACAAGAGCCTCGTCCGGCACACGGGCGAGCGCTTCTGGATGCTGGAGACGATCCGCGAGTACGCCCGCGATCGGCTCGCAGCGATCGGCGAGGAGGCGGAACTGCGTCGGCGGCATGCCCTCTTCGTCCTCGATTTCGGGGAGGCCGCGGAGCTCGAGATTGCTGAAGGCGGCGATCAAGCGGTCGTGCTCGCACGGACCCTCTCCGAGCAGGACAATCTGCGGGCCGCGCTCGAGTGGTCGCGCGACTCGCGTGAAGACGAGATCCTCCTGCGCCTTACTGCGGCCGTCGCTTGGTCCTGGGTTGGCCGCGGGCTCTACCAGGAGACGGACGCCTGGCTCTCCCTCGCGCTCGAGCGCGCCTCAGCGCCGGTCAAGGCACGGATGGCAGCGTTACGGTTGGCGTGCATCCGCGCAGGCGCTCAAGGGCACTGGGCGCGCTCGGACGCGCTGATCGCAGAATGGCGCAGTCTCGCCGAGCAGGAGGGGCACGCGCGTCAGGTGCTTCTGGCAATGAACTCGGCAGCGATGAACGCCGCCGGGCAGGGCCAGCTCGATAGCGCCCAAGCGCAGTTGGTCGCGATCGAGCAACGGGCACGCGAGATCGGCGAGCGTGAGATGGTCGCTTTCGTCACAGTCAACTTGGGACTCGTGGCTCTGCGGGCCGGCGAGTTCCACGCCGGCCTCGACTACTCGGAAAAGGCCGCTGATCTCTTCCGCGAACTTGGGAAGGACTCTGGCGTGGCCGTCGCGCTCGAGAACTGCGGCTGGAGCAGCCTCGGCCTCTCGGATCCGGCGCGCGCAGAGGCGTTTTTTCGCGACGCCCTCGAGCTCGCTGCTCGCCTCGGGTGGTTGCGGGGTATCGCTGTCAACGCGGTCGGTCTCGGAGGGGCTCTGATCGCTCGGCGGGAGGAGGAGCGCGGCGCGCAGCTCCTCGGCGCCGCCGCATCTATCCGCGAAGAGCTCGTGGTCGGCCTCGAGGACGAGCAGGAGGAGCAGTCCCACCAGCGGGCCGTTGCCGATGCGAAGGCGGCGCTCGGCGACGACGCGTTCGCCGCTGCCTGGGCGCGCGGTGAGGCGATGACGCCGGACGAGATCGTCGCGTTCGCGCAGGCCGGGTAGGCGCTACGATCGCCGTCGTGGCGCGCTTCCTGCACACGATGGTCCGGATCACCGATCCGGACCAAAGCCGCGCGTTCTACGAGGCGCTCGGGTTCACGTTCGCGGGCGATTTCGACATCGTCCGCGACGGCCAGCGTGAGGCGACGAACTACTTCTTCTCGCTCGGCGAGCAGGAGTCCGTGCTCGAGTTGACCTACAACCACGACGGCCGGACCTACGACCTCGGCACCGGCTACGGACACATCGCGGTCGGCGTCGACGACCTTGACGGCAGCCTGGCAAAGCTGCGCGAGCAGGGGATCGAGCCCGAACGCGAGCCGTACGCTGTGCGCGAGGGCGGCTCTCGGCTGACGTTCGTCAGAGACCCGGACGGCTACCGCATCGAGCTCATCGAGCGCCGCTAGCGCAGCAGCTCCGCCGCCTCGGCGAGCCAGGTGCGCGCGCGGTCGACGTTGGGGCCGCTCGGCGCGAGCACGACCGTTTCGAGCTGCAGCTCGGTCATGACAAGCAGCGCGCGCCGCGGGTCGGGCTCGGTCA
>VAXM01000093.1 GCA_005883335.1 Actinomycetota bacterium | reverse complement strand
GCCTCGCGGTTCTGGCCGAAGCGCGGCTTTCGCACCAGCTTCCTGCGCCTGTACCGCTCGATTCCGTGAAGCTGCCGCTCCTGTCGGGGAGCCGCGTGGTGGTCGTCGACGCACCGGACGGTTCCGTCGTGCTGCGGCCGCCGCCGCCCGGAGAGCCGGTCGCGGACGCGGGCGCGGCGGTGCGCGACGCGTTGCGGTTCCCGCTCGCCGGCAAGCCGCTGGAGACGCTCGCGGCAGGCGCTCGCCGAGCGACGATCGTCGTCGAGCCGCCGAGCCTGCCGCTCCCGGCCGCCCAGCACGACCCACGCCAGCCTGCCCTCGCGGCGGCCTCCGCGGAGCTCGTGCGCGCCGGAATCCCGCTCGAGCGCCAGACATTGCTCGTGGCCGGCGGCCTGATGCGCCGGCCGGTCGCGCGAGAGCTCGAGAGCCTCGGCATCGTCTCGCACGCCTTCGCCCGCAGCTTCGACGGCAAGGTCGAGATTCACGACGCGGAGGACCCCGGGCTCGTGGACGTCGGCGCAGCCGGCAACGCCCCGCTGCGGGTCAATCGCGCGCTTGTCGAGACCGATCTCGTCGTCACGGTCAGCGCGGCCGAAAGCGTCCTGCACGGAGGCCCCGGCCTCCTCCTCGGGGCGGGCGGCAGCGCCGCGCTTCGGGCCGCGGGCGCGTACTCACTCCTCGAGACCAGCGCTTCGATGGGGTGGCGCGTCGCCCTCGAGCTGGAGCGCCGCCTCGCCGAGCGGACCGCGCTGGTCGGCGTCTCGCTCGTGCTCAACCAGCCCCTCTACACGGGCGCCGCTCGCGGCTACCCGTACGACCCTGAATCGTTCGACCGGATCGCGCGCTCGCCGTTTCGACGCGGCTTCGCGGTGCTGCCCGGCTTTGCGCGCGATCGCGTGATGCGGTCGTTTCGCCGTGACCTCACCGCGGCGGGCGCGTTCGCGGGCCCGCCCTCGGTCGCGCATGCCGAGGCTTTGCTGCGTGCGGTCGAGGCCCGGTCCGCGGCCCTCGAAGGCAGGCTCGACGCGATCTGCATCGGCGTTCCGCGGACGACGCCGCACCTTCCACGCGAGCGGCCGAACCCGCTGCTCGCCGCCTATCTCGGGCTCGGGCTGGCACTACGGCTCTGGCGCGACCACTTCCCGGTGGTCGACGGCGGGACGGTGATCCTGCTCAACCGCTTCACGCGCCACTTCGCGCACCCCACGCAGCAGCCGTACCGCGCGATCTTTCAGGCGCTGCGAACCGGCCCGCGCGAGCCCGAGGAGCTCACCGAAGCCGAGCGCCTGGCCTCGGAGGACCCGCGCGCCGTGGCCGACTACCGCAACGGCCGGACATGTCACCCGCTGCTGCCGTTTGCCGACTGGGCCGGCTGCGCGCCCGCGGTCGGCCGCCTCGGAACGGTGCTCATAGCCGGTTGCCGGGACGCCGTCGCCGCGCGGCAGCTCGGCTTCGTCCCGACGCACGGGATCGGCGCCGCCCTCGAGATGGCCCGCGGCCGCCACGGCGACGACGCGCGGATCGGCTTCCTGCTCTCACCGCCTTACTTCCCTTTGCGCGTGACGGTCTGAGCTGGGGAGGGCTACTCCTCGCCGAGGTAGGTCTTGCGGACCTGCTCGTTCTCGCGCAGGCGCTTCGCGTCGTCCGTCAGCGCAACCTTGCCGGTCTCCAGCACGTAGCCGCGCTGCGCCGCGTCGAGCGCCATCAGCGCGTTCTGCTCGACCAGCAGGATCGTCGTTCCCTGCGAGTTGATCTCGCCGATGATCTCGAAGATCTTCTCGACGAAGATCGGCGCGAGCCCCATCGACGGCTCGTCCAGCATCAGCAGCTTCGGCCGCGCCATCAGCGCCCGCCCGATCGCGCACATCTGCTGCTCGCCGCCCGAGAGCGTCCCGCCCCGCTGGCCCTTGCGCTCGGCCAGCCGCGGAAAGAGCCCGTAGACGCGGTCGAGGTCCTCGCGGATCCCGGAGCGGTCCTTCCGCTGGAACGCGCCCATCTCGAGGTTCTCCAGGACGGTCATGTGCGGGAACAGGCGCCGGCCTTCGGGCGACTGTGAGATGCCCATCTGGACGATCTCGTGCGGAGGACGCCGCGTGATGTTCTTGCCCTGGAAGACGATCGAGCCCTCGCGCGGGGTGTTGAGCCCGTTGATCGAGCGCAGCGTCGTCGACTTGCCCGCGCCGTTGGCGCCGATCAACGTCACGACCTCGCCCTCGTGCACCTCGAGCGTGATCCCCTTCAGCGCCTCGATCGTGCCGTAGAACGTGTGCACGCCGTCCAGCTTGAGGATGACCTGCCCGTTACCTGCGGTGGTGCTCAACCTGTCGCCGCCTTTCCTAGATAGGCCTCGATCACGCGCTCGTCGTGCTGGATCTCGTGGGGTGTCCCCTCTGCGATCTTCTCGCCGTAGTCGAGCACGGTCACCCGCTCGGATGCGCCCATGACGACCTTCATGTCGTGCTCGATCAGGAGGATCGCAATGGTGCGCTGCTCGCGCAGCTTCGAGACGAAGTCGAGGAAGGCGACCGTCTCCTGCGGGTTCATGCCGGCAGTCGGCTCGTCGAGGAGCAGCAGCTTCGGCTCGGTGGCGAGCGCGCGGGCCACCTCGAGCCGGCGCTGATCACCGTAGGAGAGGCTCTCGGCGAGTTCGTGGTCCACACGCCGCAGCCCGGCGAAACTCAGCAGCTCCCGCGCCTTCTCGCTCGCCTCGCGCTCCTCGCGGCGCACGCGAGGCGTCCCGAAGATCGAGCCGAGGATCCCGCCCTTCAGGCGCGAGTGCATGCCGACGAGAACGTTCTCGAGCGCGGTCATCTGCGGGAAGAGGCGGATGTTCTGGAAGGTGCGGCCGATCCCGGCCTTCGTGATCGTGTGCGGCGGCTTACCGGTCACGTCGTGGCCGTCGAAGATGACGGCGCCGGCGGTGGGCTTGTACAGGCCGGTGAGCATGTTGAAGAAGGTCGTCTTGCCGGCGCCGTTCGGCCCGATCAGGCTCACGATCGCGCGCTGAGGGATCGCGAAGTCGAGGTCGTTGACGGCCAGCAGGCCGCCGAACTCTTTGCGGACGCTCATCGCGACGAGGAGGTCGTCGTTCTTCGCGGGGGTGGGCGCAGGCTCGCTCATCCGCGTGGAACCTTCCCAGGCTCGCCACGCTCTCCGGCGCCCGGCTCGTCGGCCCCGCGCATCTCGTAGAGGGGCTGGTCGAGCGGGCCGCCGTGCGTGGCCTCCTCGATCTCGCGCTTGCGACGCCGCTCGGGGATGAGCCCCGTCGGCCGGAAGAGCATCATCAGCACGATGATGATGCCGTAGATCCCGAACGAGTACTTCGGCACGTCAATCTGGTGCGAGGACGGAAGAAGCGTGGTGTTGATCCAGGAGCCGATGTTGCCGAGGCCGTCGAAGTTGAGCCAGGCGAGGATCGTCCCCGCGACCACGACTCCCCAGAGGCTGCCCATGCCGCCGAGGATCACCATGCACAGCAGGAAGACCGAGATGTTGAAGTCGAACTGCGTGGGAAACGCCCCGGAGTTGAAGGTCGCGATGTACGCGCCCGCGATCCCGCCGAAGAACGCGCCGCCCGCGTAGGCCCACGTCTTCGTCCGCATCAGCGGGATTCCCATGGCGCCGGCCGCGGTCTCGTCCTCGCGGATCGCGATCCAGGCTCGCCCGAGGCGCGAGTCCCGCAGCCGCATGCTGCAGAAGAGCGTCAGCAAGATGAGCGCGAGGATGGTCCAGAAGAAGAGGCGGTCCGGGGTGGGCGGGAACGACTCGTCGTAGCGCACCGGGAGGCCGATCGCGCTGTTCAGCGTGTGTCCGAACCCCGGCGGGTCGATCGGGCTGATTCCAAAAGTGCCGTGCGTCAGGTCGAAGCCGTGCAGCTCATCGCCGTTGCGGACGAACTGCGGGATGATCTCGCCGAAGCCCAGCGTGACGATCGCGAGGTAGTCGCCGCGCAGGCGTAGCGTCGGCAGGCCGATCAGGATCCCGCCGACTGCGGTCACGACCGCGGCGATCAACAGCACGAGCCAGATGGAGATGTGGATCCCGGTGGCCGACGACGGGATGCCGACGGCGCCGAAGTGGACCTTGACCTGCTCGAACTGGCCGGAGGCGAGCCAGCCGGCCGTGTAGGCGCCGATCGCGTAGAAGGCCACGTACCCGAGGTCGAGCAGCCCCGCGTAGCCGACCACGATGTTCAGGCCGACGCCCATCATCACGAAGACGAGAATCGTGACCGCGTCGTGCAGCGGGGGGACCGTCTTGATCACGGGGAGGTTCGTGGGGACGCTGTCGACATAGAACGGATACGTCACTGCCAGGGCCACGACGATCACGACCGGGGTCAGCGAGCGGGTCCGTTCCGGCAGCGTGCCCCATGCTTCCGCGACGCGGCTCAGCCGGCTGGCGCGGACGGCGCGCTGGCGATAGCCACGCATGGACGCACGCGCACGACGGCCGCTGGAGGCCACGCTACGCCCCCTCCGGCGTGCGTTCGCCCAGCAGCCCTTCGGGCCGGAAGACGAGAATTGCGATCAGGATTCCGAACACGATCGACTTCGTCCAGGCCGTCCCGGGCGCGTTCCAGGAGAGGCCCTCGTTGAAGGCCTGGATCATCCCGATCAGGATCGCTCCGAGGACCGCTCCGGTCAGGTTCCCGATCCCGCCGAGCACGGCTGCGGTGAACGCGATCAGCCCGAGCGTGAAGCCGGTGTCGTAGCGGATGTTGAACTCGACCAGGTAGAGCGTCGCGCCGATCCCCGCGAGCGCTCCGGCGAGGGCGAACGTGAACGAGATCGTCCGGTTGACGTTGATGCCCATGATCGCGGCGGCCTCGGGGTCCTGGGAGGTCGCGCGCATCGCCTTGCCCTGGCGCGTCGACTTCACGAGCCACGTGAGGAGGACGAGCACCGGGGCCGTCACGAGCACGACAAAAAAGGCGTCCCACGTGTACACGACTCCGGAGATGTTGAAGACCGTGTGGCCGGAGATCAGCGGCGGGATGCTGCGGGCGTTCACGTCGTAGATCGCCAGCGAGATGTTCTGGACGATGAACGACATGCCCACGGCGGTGATCAGGACGGCCAGCCGGGGCGCGCTACGTAGCCGACGATAGGCGACGAACTCGATCGACGAGTTGACCGCGGCGCCGAAGACCGCCGCGATGACGAAGGTGGCCGTCAGCCCGCCGACGACCCCGAGCGTGGTCGAGGTGTCGGTGAGACCGAACACCGCGCCCCCGATCATCGTCGTCGCGAAGAGGCCGCTCAGCGCGAAGACGTCGCCGTGCGCGAAGTTGATCAGCTGCAGGATCCCGTAGACGAGCGTGTACCCGAGCGCGACGAGCGCGTAGACGGCCCCCGTCGTGAGGCCGATCAGGGCCACGTTGAAGAAGTCCCGGGGAGTGTCGATCGCGTTCTTGACCAGCCAGGCGAGCAGCAGGCCAACGAAGATGAGACCGAGAACCGAAAGCGCCGATGGACGGTTTCGGCGTCGGACCGCGGCGAGCGCCGAGGGCTGGTCGGTACGGGCTTCGACTGCTATTCGGGGGATTCTAGGGAGGTCCGGGAGGACTTTTCAGTTCTCCCGGACCTACCCCAGTTCCTCTAACCCTTTCTTGCCGCAGCGACGAGGTTCGCCTGCGGGCTCGTCGTCAGGATGGTCTTGAGGTGGTTGGCCGCCCCGACGTAGATCGTGAACTTGAGCGCGGCGCCCGTCGCACCGGACAGGTCACCGTTCTTGTTCAGCGAGAAGCTGCCGATCAGGCCGTTCGAGACGTGCGTCTTGAACACGTTTGCGATCACCTGCGAACGACTGCCGTCGGACTTCGCGATCGCGTCGAGCAGCACCTTCGCGGCCTGGGCGCCGAGGATCGCGTACGGATCCACGGGCTTTCCGCCAAGCTGCGACTTGAAGCCGCTGATGAAGGTCTGCGCGGCTCCCTTGTACTGGTCGATCCCGACGCCCGCGACGCTGAAGTACGCGCCGTCGGCCTTCGGCGTCCCGCCCTGGGAGCGCTGGAAGACCGAGTCGGTGGTGAAGCCGTCCGGCAGCATCAGCTTCACCTTGGTGTTGTCGCCGAGGACGCTGACCTTGTCGTTGATCAGCTGGCCGCTGTTCTCGTCGATCAGGCCGCCGATGAAGACGGAGGCCGGATTGGTGTTCTTGATCTTCGTGAACAGTGCCTGGTAGTTCGGCGCCTTCGGGTCGTACGCGTCGAAGCCGAGGACTTTGATCCCGGCGGCCGTCGCTGCGCCCTTGAAGTTCTTTGCGACGCCGAGCCCGTACGCCTCCTTGTCGTTGAGGATGTAGACGCTCGTGACGCCCTTGCTCTTCAGGAACGCCGCGTCGACCGCGCCCTGGTTCGGATCGCTCGGGGCGACGCGGGCGTAGTTGCGGCTCCCGCTCGGGTAGTACTTCGACGGCTCGGTGGCGGAGCAGTGCTCCGTCAGACAGCCGTACGTGTTCGCCGGCGAGAGCAGCTGGAGCCCGCCGCCCGGAGCCTGGTTCAGCACCGGGATCTCGATCGCGGCACAGCCCGAGTTGAACGTCCCGATGACGCCGATCAGGCTGCTGTTGGCCGCGTACGCATGCGCGTTCGCGCTGCACTTGGTGGGATCCCACTTTGCCAGCTGGGCCGAGGCGTCGTTGCACGCCTGGAAGGCGATGTTGTACTTGCCGGCCTTCCAGCTCTGCTGCTGCAGGACGTACGCGATCGCCTTGTTCATCTGCACCGTCTGCTCGCGCGAGCCGCCGATCAGCGGCAGATCCGAAGCGACCAGGTAGTCCGGCTTACCCGAACCCTTGTATTGCATGGCGTTGCACGAAGAAGCCGGCAGCGCAGTCACGCCGCCGCCTCCGCCTCCCTTGTTTCCGCCGGAGCTCTTCTTGCTTCCGCCGCAGCCGGCCGCGACCAGCGCGAGCACTGCCACAGCGGCAAGGAGCGCTCCAAGCCAAATTCGTTTCTTCACGTGCCCTCCTCCATAGCCCGACATCGATAGCAAGTATCGGGCTAACAGCCCGACCTTCGCAACTCCTTATGAGATTCCGCCGCCGGGCTACTCTTCCTTTGCGCCGAAGTGGCGGAACTGGCAGACGCGCTGGAGAGCACGGGTGAACCCGTGGTTCCCCGATGAACCCCCTCCTTCTCGCCCCACCAGCGTCCTTTGGCTCGGCAAGAGCGCGGTCTTGCCGAGCCGGCGAGGCCGTGTCGACAACTCGGCCGGGCTACTCTTCCTCTGCGCCGAAGTGGCGGAATTGGCAGACGCGCCGGACTCAAAATCCGGTGGGCCGCGAGGCCCGTGTGGGTTCGATTCCCACCTTCGGCACTGACCTAGGATGGCGGGGTGAAGGTAGGTGTCCTCACGGGCGGCGGAGATTGCCCCGGGCTGAACGCGGTGATCCGCGCCGTGGCGCGGCGGTCGGCCGAGCGGGGCCACGAGGTAGTCGGGATTCGCGAGGGGTGGCTGGGGCTCGTCGAGGCGATGTTCGAGCCGCTCGGGCCGCGAGAGATCTCCGGCCTGCTCCCGCGCGGCGGGACGATCCTCGGGACCTCGCGCACCAACCCCTACAAGCTCGGCACCGTCGACGCGGTGTTGCGGAATTTCGAAGGCGAGGGCCTCGGCGCGTTGGTCGCGGTGGGCGGTGAAGACACGCTCGGCGTCGCCGCGCGGCTGCACGCGGAGCACGGCTTCCCGGTCGTCGGCGTGCCGAAGACGATCGACAACGACCTCTCGGCGACGGACTACACCTTCGGCTTCGACACCGCGGTGTTCATCTGCACCGAGGCGATCGACCGGCTGCACACGACCGCGGAGTCGCACAACCGCGTGATGGTCGTCGAGGTGATGGGCCGGCACACGGGCTGGATCGCGGTGATGAGCGGGATCGCGGGCGGCGCGGACGTGATCCTGATCCCCGAGCATCCGATCTCGGTCGAAGAAGCGTGCGACGACATCCGTCGGCGGCACGAGCGTGGCAAGGACTTCTCGATCGTGGTCGTGAGCGAGGGCTACGAGCTCGAGGGGATGGCCGACGAGAGCGAGGTCGACCAGTTCGGCCACGTGCGGCTTTCCGAGCGCGGGGTCGGCGCGCGGCTCGCGGGAGAGATCGGAGCGCGGACGGGCTACGAGACACGGGTGACGGTCCTCGGCCATGTCCAGCGAGGCGGCTCCCCCACGCCGCGCGACCGCGTGCTCGCGACGCGCTACGGGCTGAAGGCGGCCGACCTCGTCCACGAGGGCCGCTTCGGCCGGATGGCCGCGCTTCACGGCGACGCGATTGTGGACGTCTCCCTCGAGGAGGCAACCCGCGAGCTGAAAACAGTTCCGGAAGACTGGTACGAAGTGGCGAAGGCGTTCTTCGGCTAGATCCGGTACACCGCGACCCAGGGGCCGTTGAGGCCGTCCTCTTGGACGTAGAAGAGACGCTTGGCTCGCGTCTTCAGGTCGTTGTAGAACTCGGCCTCTGCCGGGTACTGCTCGCTGGCTGCGAGCACGCGATCGGCGATCGCTCCCGTGACGACGACGTAGCGGATCCGTTCCTCGACGAGCCGGAGGACGTAGCGATTCGGGTCCGGGTGGGCCTCCTCCGGTAGCGGAAGCTGCAGCTGGAGGACGCGGAAACCGGCGAACGGCGTCAGCGAGGGATCGACAGCGAGGCGGGCGCCGTGCGGCAGGTGGGTCTCGACCCAGCGGTGGGCGACGACGCGCGTGTCGGTCTTCGTCAGCTTGCCCGCGTCGCGGACAGCCCACGTGAGCGGCACGACGAGCAGCAGCAACGTCACCGGGGCGAGCGCACGCAGCCGGCCGGCCAGCGCGCCGAGCGGCGCGAGCAGGGGCAGCACGTAGCGGTCGAAGTGCGCGCCGATCGTGCAGAGGTCGAGGAAGTAGACGATCGCGAACGAGGCGAGGATCAGATCGCTGCGCCTGCGCTGCGCGACGGCGACCACGAGACCGAGCGCGCAAATGAGGAGCGCGGGCCCGAGCCCGTGCCAGAGCCGCACGATGAACGCGATCGGCGCGACGTGATCGTGCTCGAAGCCGAGCCAGCCGTGGTGCGCAAGCCTCTGGACGTGGTAGGCATCCGAGACGGCAGAGCCGAAGTGTGCGACGAAGAACGGGCTCGTGGCGCAGAACGCGACGGCGGCGAGCACGGCGCCGACGGCAAGGCGACGCGGCTGCCGGTAGCCCGCGACGACGAGCGGGACGAGCAGCAGGACGCCCGGGTACTTGACGCTCGTCGCCAGACCGGCGACGAGCCCCCCGAGCTCGATCCGGCCGCCGACGAGCAGCGCGAGGGCCGCGGCGACTCCAAGCGTGAGCGGGACGTCGGTGACGGCCATCCGCGAGTACGCGACCTCGGTCGTCTCGACTGCAACGACCCCCGCGGCGACCGCCCCGGCCGTGACGCCGTAGGCGCGGGTGCCGAGCCACCAGGCGGCGGCGATCGCGCCGAGCGCGAGGACGAGCACGACCAGGCGCGCGGTCAGGTACGAGGGCGCCCCCTGCCAGCTCTGGAACGGCGCGAGCAGGTACATGAGCAGGCTCGGGTAGTCGAACCAGTGCGGGTCGAGGCCGCCGCCGTGGACCATCTGCCAGGCGCGCGGAACGATGCTCTTCTCGTCCGGGCTGAAGAGCGGGAAGGGGCGGCCGTACGCGATTCCGACGATCCGCAGGATCGCCGCCCCGGCCAGGATCACCGCGAGGGCGAGCCACGGTTCGCCGAGCGGGTTTCCCCGGGACCGCTCTTGCGCGCTGACGCTCAGACCTCGGGCGGCGGCTCGCCGGAGAGCTCGGCGATGTTCCCGGCCCGGACGATCACCGCGTCGACACCCGCGCGCTCGAGCTCGTCGACGTCCGCGCGCGTGATCGCCGGCAGCTCCGCGACGACGAGCTTCCCGGCCGGGACGTCGGGGAGCAGGTCGAGGACGCGCTCGAGCGCCTCTTCGTCCTTGCCGACAAGGACGAAGAGCTCGGGGTCGAACCGCTCCAGCGCCTCTTCGAGCTGCTCCTCGTGCTCGACGCGGAGGACGAGCTCGAACTGGTCGTCGAGCGTTTCCTCGACGAGGTCGCCGCTTGCGCCGGACCACAGTGCCGCGTCGACGACGCAGGCATCGGCGCCGCTGATCCGATCGGCCCGCTGGCCGTTCCAGTAGAAGAGGATCGGCACGGAGACGGCTTCGCCGATCCCGGCAAGCCGTTCCTCATAGCCGGTAGACACGACTACGCCTTCGGCGCCGTCGCGCTCCGCAAGCTGTGCCGCCTCCGGCTCCCTGACCTCGGCGATGATCGAAATGCCGTCGCCTTCCGAGATCGCAATCACGTGGCCATGTCCCAGGGCAATTGTCTCCGATTCAACAGCCGGCGTAAGACGGCCGCACGGGCAAAGCCCGTCCGGCCTCTAGGTCGGCATCGCAAGCGACGCCTCAGCACAAGTCGCAATTCTGGCGCAAAGGCGTCACCCACGCGTGCGAATTTCGCCGATACGATCGCCTCGGGGAGGAGGTTGGGTGTGCCTCAAACAGGGCGCGCGCGGCCTCAGACGCCGATCGGGTGCCAGACGGTCTTCAACTCCAGGAAGCCGGCGATCTCCCAGGGGCTCTGGTCGTCCGCGTCACCACGCACGACACGCTTCACGTTCTCCGCCGCGAGCCGCTCGAGCTCGGCAACCTCGCCGTCCGCGCCCGAAACGTCGAGCGCATTCACGTCCATGTGCCCGGCCAGCACCGGTGCGAGCTCCTCCAGCCGGCCGGTCAGGATGTTGACGACGCCGCCCGGTACGTCCGCGGTCGCCAGCACCTCGGCAAGCTCGACGGCCGCGAGCGGGTGCGGCTCCGAGGCGACGACGACCACGGAGTTGCCGCCGACGATCGCCGGCGCAACGCGCGAAACGAGCCCTAGCAGCGCGGGCTCCGGCGGCGCGAGGATCCCGACCACGCCCGTCGGCTCCGGCACGGTGAAGTTGAAGTAGGGCCCCGCGACCGGGTTCGACGAGCCGAGCACCTGCGCGAGTTTGTCCGCCCAGCCCGCGTACCAGACGACACGGTCGATCGAGCGCTCGACCTCCTTGGGCCCCGAGCAGAAGTTCGCGAACTCGGCCCGGCGCGCCTCCATCATCTCGGCGATCCGGTAGAGCACCTGCCCGCGGTTGTAGGCCGTCATCCCCGACCACTTGCCGAAGGCCCCCCGCGCGGCCCGCACGGCATCGCGCACGTCCTTCCTCGAGGCGCGCGCGACGTTCTGCCCCTCCGCCTCGTACGTCCGACCGGACTCGGAGCGCGGGAACTCGCCCCCGATGAAGAGCTTGTACGTCTTGCGAACGGGCAGACGGCTCATTCGAATTTCAGGTACGGCTCGAGCCCGTGCCGGCCGCCCTCGCGGCCGAAGCCGGATTCCTTGTAGCCGCCGAACGGCGAGCTCGGGTCGAAGCGGTTGTACGTGTTGGCCCAGATCACGCCGGCCCGCAGCTTCTGCGCCATCGACAGGATCCGCGAGCCCTTCTCCGTCCAGACGCCGGCGGACAGCCCGTACGGCGTGTTGTTCGCCTTCTCGACGGCCTCGTCCGGAGTCCGGAAGGTGAGCACCGAGAGCACCGGCCCGAAGATCTCCTCCTGTGCGATCCGGTAGCTCTGCGCCACGTTCGTGAAGACCGTCGGCACGAACCAGTAGCCCTTCTCCGGCAGGCGGCACGGCGGCTGGTAGATCTCGGCGCCCTCCTCCTCGCCGCTTCGGACGAGCTCTTCGATCTTCTCGAGCTGGGCGCGCGAGTTGATCGCGCCCACGTCCGTGTTCTTGTCGAGCGGGTCGCCCACGCGCAGCGTCTGCAGCCGCCGCTTGAGCTTCGAGATCACCGGCTCGTAGATCGACTCCTGCACGAGCAACCGTGAGCCCGCACAGCAAACGTGGCCCTGGTTGAAGTAGATCCCGTTGATGATCCCCTCGACAGCCTGGTCGAGCGCCGCGTCGTCGAAGATCACGTTCGCCGCCTTGCCGCCGAGCTCGAGCGTCAGCTTCTTGCCCGTGCCCGCGAGCTCGCGCTGGATCGCCTTCCCGACATCCGTCGAGCCCGTGAACGCGACCTTGTCGACCTCGGCCTTGACGAGTGCAGCCCCAGCGCGCCCATCGCCGGTGACGATGTTCACGACCCCGGGGGGCAGCTCGGCCTGGCGGAGGACGTCGCAGAAGAGCAGCGCCGAGAGCGGCGTCGTCTCGGCCGGCTTGAGCACGACCGTGTTCCCGGCCGCGAGCGCCGGCGCGATCTTCCAGGCGAGCATCAGGAGCGGGAAGTTCCACGGGATGATCTGGCCCGCGACTCCGAGCGGCTGCGGCTTCCGGTTCGGGAACGCGTACTCGAGCTTGTCCGCCCAGCCCGCGTAGTAGAAGAAGTGCGCCGCCGCGAGCGGCAGGTCGACGTCGCGCGACTCGCGGATCGGCTTGCCGCCGTTCAGCGACTCCAGCACGGCGAACTCGCGCGAGCGCTCCTGCAGGACGCGCGCGATCCGGAACAGGTACTTCGCTCGCTCCGAGCCCGGAAGCGCCGACCAGCCGTTCTCGAACGCCTCGCGCGCGGCGGAGACGGCGAGGCCGACCTCCTCGTCGGTCGCCTGCCCGATCTCGGCGAGTGGCTCCTCGCTCGCGGGATCGATCGTCGCGTAGCTCTCCTTCGGCTCGAGCCACTCGCCGCCCACGAAGTGGCCGTAGCGCTCGCGCAGCTGGACGATCTCGCGCGATTCCGGCGCGGTCGCGTACTCCCACCCGGACGGGATGGGAGCGCGATCCTGCTTTCGCTCAAGCTCAGTCAATCGTGAAGTAGTCCGGGCTCTGGTAGCGGCCCGTCTTTTCCTTCCGCAGCTGCATGAGGATGTCGTTGAGTAGCGACGAGGCGCCGAAGCGGTAGAGGTCGGGTGTCAGCCAGTCGACGCCGACCGTCTCGTGGACGAGCACGAGGTGCTGCACGGCCTGCTTGGCGTTGCGGATCCCGCCCGCGGGCTTGAAGCCGACGCGGCGGCCCGTCTCCTCGTAGACGTCGCGGATCGCCTCCAGCATCACGAGCGCGACCGGCAGCGTTGCCGCCGATGGGAGCTTGCCGGTGGAGGTCTTGATGAAGTCGCCGCCGGCGGCCATCGCCAGCAGCGAGGCACGACGGACGTTGTCGTAGGTGCCCAGCTCTCCGGTTTCGAGGATCACCTTCAGGTGGGCGTCGCCGCAGGCCTCCTTGACCCGGACGATCTCGTCGTAGACCTTTGCGTAGCGGCCGGCGAGAAACGCGCCACGGTCGATCACCATGTCGACCTCGTCGGCGCCGTGCTCGACGACCCAGCGCACCTCGTCGAGCTTCGCCTCGAGCGGCGATTGGCCGGAGGGGAACGCGGTCGCGACCGACGCGACCTTGACGTCGCTCCCCCGCACCCGCTCGACGGCGGTCGGGACGAGGTTCGGGTAGACGCAGACCGCGGCTACCGACGGGATGCCCGGATCGGATGGGTCGGGCCGAACCGCCTTGGAGGCGAGGGCCGCGACCTTGCCGGGGGTATCGGCGCCCTCGAGCGTCGTCAGGTCGGTCATGCGAACGGCCAGCTCGAGGGCGAAGACCTTGGACTCGCGCTTGATCGAGCGCTTCGCGAGCGTGCCGGCGCGCTCCTCGATCGCGACCTGGTCGATCGAGCCGATCCTCGGCAGCCGCGGCTCGAGCGGCAGCTCGAATCCAGTCGGAAGTGCAGGCGCCTGCGCCATCACGATGAGTGTATCCCCGTCGCTACGGCCGGCGGTTCCACGCGATCAGGACGTCCGCGACCTCGTTCAAGTCTTCGCCGGGCTTCACGCGAATGGCCCGGATCCCGGCGGCGTGGGCGCCGCTCACATCGCGCGGCGTGTCTCCCACTGCTACCGTTCGATCGAGAGGCCAGTCCCCTGCGCGCTCACGGGCGATCCGGATCAGCTCGCTGCGCTCCTCGGCGTCGCAGCCGAACGCGCCTTGCCCCCGGGGAAAGAACCGGTCGAGACCCAGGCGCGCCATCCGGGCGCGGGCCATCGGTTCAGGGTTGCCGGTCAGCAAAGCGAGACGGATGCCCATCTCTGCGAGCTGGGCGAGCGCTCTCTCCGCATGTGGGGCGACCTGCCAGTCGTCGGTGCTCGCGTCAGCAAGCAGGTCGACGTAGCGCTCCGCGAAGAGAGTGCACCACGGGCCGAGCTGCCGGTCGATGGCGTCGTCAGCAAGGCCCTCGGCGCGGAGCACCTCGCGGGCGATGCGCAGGCAGGTCTGGCCTCCGTGGTCGACGCGCTCGACGGCGTCCGCGGGCGGATCGACCTCATAGAGCTCGCGCAGTGTTGGCTGGAACGCGTCGCTGGAGAGCGGATCGTGCGTCAGGAGCAACGTGCCGTCGACGTCAAACAGCACCAGGAGCGGCGTCACAGCCCGAGACGCTCGAGCATCGCCTCGTCGCGACGCCACCTGGGTCGCGATTTCACCTTCAGCTCGAGGAAGACAGGGTGGCCGAGCACGAGCTCGATCTCCGGCCGGGCGCGCGTCCCGATCTGCTTCACGACCGAGCCGCCCTTGCCGATCACGATCTGCTTCTGCGATTCCGTCTCGACGAAGATCGTCGCGCGGACGACCTTGTCGGTCACCTCGTCGACCTCGACGGAGATCGCGTGGGGTACCTCTTCGCGTGTCAGTTGGAGCGACTTCTCGCGGACGAGCTCCGCGATCTGGAGCTCCGGCTCCAGGTCCGTGCGCTGCTCCCGCGGGTAGTAGGCCGGCCCCTCGGGGAGCAGGTCGACGAGCTCGTCGCGGAGAGCGTCGACGCCGTCGCCGGTGACCGCGCTCACCGGGTGCAGCGCGTGGAAGTCGCCGAGCTTGGCCGCGCGCGCCATCTGCTCGGCGATGTGGCCGGGCTTGAGGCGGTCGACCTTGTTGAGCACGATCACGACGGGGGCGTCGAGGGCGAAGACGCGCTCGGCGATGAAACGGTCGCCCGCGCCGATCCGTTCCCGCGCCGAGAGGACGAAGAGGATCGCTTCGACGTCGTCGATGCTCTGGTCGACGGTTCGCTGCATGCGTTCCGTGAGCGCGTCGCGCGGGCGCTGAAAGCCGGGGAGGTCGGAGAGCACGAGCTGGTAGTCGTCGCCGTTGGCGATGCCGACGATGCGGCGGCGGGTGGTCTGCGGCTTGTCGGAGACGATCGCGACCTTGCCACCGCAGAGCGCATTGACGAGCGTGGACTTCCCGACGTTCGGCCGACCCACGACCGCGGCGAAACCGGATCTCACGGGCTCATACCCCCACCCGGGTGGGGATTCCTACCCGCCGCCCTCTACGGCGAGCGTACCCCGATTTTGCGCACGTCTGTGTGACCGCTTCGTGCCGATTCTGCGACTTCTCGTCCCGCCCGCGCGCGGCTCGCACGCGGGGGCTCAGTCCAGCTCCCACGTCTCCGGCAGCAGCTCGGCCGGCGAGTAGGTGACGATCTCGCCCGCGCGGTTGCGAAACGTGACCCGGTCGAGCCGGAACTCGTACAGCCACTGGCGGCACCCTCCGCACGGCGACGCGGTGATCCCGATCGCCTCGATGTCGCCCGGCCGGCAGCCGTCGACGACGGCGCGCGAGATCGCCGCCTTCTCCGCGCAGATGCCGAGCGGGTACGCGGCGCTCTCGACGTTCACGCCTTCGAACACGCGCCCATCCCGCGTCCGCACCGCCGCGCCTACGAGGTACTGCGAATACGGTGCATACGCCCTCTCCGCCACCGCCACCGCCCGCTCGTACAGCTCGTCCGTCACGAGAAGAGCTGGAAGACGGCCAGCGTGACGAGGGCGCCGAGGAAACCGCCGTAGGTCACCTCGAGCGCCGAATGAATCCCGGCCTCGACCCTCGTCTGCGCCACCAGCAGCGCCATGATGAACGTCAGCGACGAGATCAGGAAGCGGTGCGAGTTGCCGATCACGAGCGTCGCCGCCATCCACCCGGCAAAGGCGACCGCCGCGTGGCCCGAAGGAAGCCCGCCGCGCAGCGGCCTGCCGCGACCCGTGTAAGCCTTCGCCGCAATCACCGCGATGACCGTGACGACGAGCGCGATCAGCGTCAGCTGCGCCGGCGCGTCGCGCAGGCTCTCGAGCAGCCGCGAGCTCCGGTCTGCAATCTCGCCCGAGAAGACCAAATAGCCGATCGCGATTGCGTTGATCGTGGCGATCAGGACCGCCCCTGCGGCGATGTCCTTCGCCAGTTTTGCGAGCGGATCGAACGACGTCGTGGAGACGTCGATGGCCTGCTCCAGCGCCGAATTGAACATCTCGGCGATGAACACGAAGGCGATCGCGAGCAGCAGCGCGATCAGCTCCAGCTTCGAGACCCCGATTGCAATCGCGGCGACGAGGACGACGACCGCGGCCAGGAAGTGGAACCGCATGTTCCGCTGCGTCCGGAGGACGTGGATGATCCCCTCGACCGCGAAGTTGAAGCTGTCGATGAGGGTCCGCGCACGGCGATGTGTCAATCGCTCCATCGCGCCTCCCGTGCCTCCATCTCGACGCCGTGCTCGTAACCGAGCAGATGCAGCAGGCCGTGCACCAGCGGCGCGCGCCACGCGTCGCCGACCACCTCCGGGCAGAGGACCGCGTCGCCGAGCTGCCGCGGAAGGCCGGGCCGTAGCTCCTCCCGTCCGTCGATCGGAAAGGAGAGCACGTCTGTGACCTCGTCCGCGCCGAGGTGCTCGTGCTTCAGCGTCCGCATCTCGTCGGGCCCGACGAAGTGCAGCCCGAGCTCACCCTCCTCGACGCCCTCGTCGGCGAGTACGCGCTGCGCCAGCGCGACCGCCGCCTGTTCCTCGACCTCGACGCCGCTGCGGTTTGCCACCTCGACCGCGACCATCGCTACCGCTCGCGCTGCGTGCCCGTCTCCTCCGCGTGGAGCTTGTACGCCTCGACGATCCGCTGCACGAGCCGGTGCCGGACGACGTCCTCGTGGCCGAAACGGATGAACGCGATCCCGTCGATCGAGCCGAGAATGTCCTGAACCTGGATCAGGCCCGAGGCCTGCTCCCGCGGGAGGTCGATCTGGGTCACGTCCCCCGTGACGACGACCTTCGAGCCGAAGCCGAGGCGGGTGAGGAACATCTGCATCTGCTCGGGGCTCGTGTTCTGGGCCTCATCGAGAATGATGAACGAGTCGTTGAGCGTCCTCCCGCGCATGAACGCGAGCGGGGCGACCTCGATCGTGCCCTTTTCCATGTACGCGGCAAGCCGGTCGGGATCGAGCATGTCGTAGAGCGCGTCGTAGAGCGGTCGCAGGTAGGGATCGACCTTCGCGAGCATGTCACCGGGCAGGAAGCCGAGCCGCTCGCCCGCCTCGACTGCCGGCCGCGTGAGGATGATGCGCCCGACCTCGCGGTCCGACAGCGCCGAGACCGCGAGCGCCATCGCCAGGTACGTCTTGCCGGTGCCCGCCGGCCCGATCGCGAAGGTCACCGTGTGCCGGCGCATCGCGTCGACATAGCGCTTCTGGTTAAGGGTCTTCGGCGAGATTCTCTTGCCGCGATGGCGCCAGACGACGTCCTCGAAGACATCGCGCAGGTCCTCGGCCTGGTCGAGGGCCGAAAGGACTGCGTCAACCGTGCTCGGCTCGATCTCGTGGCCGCCCTCGACGAGCTCGCCGAGCTCGTCGATCACCGCGCGGGCCTGCGCGACGTCGGGGTCAGAGCCCTCGATCGTGAGGCGGTTTCCGCGGAGCAGGATCGTGCAGCGGAGCCGGTCCCGAAGCGCTTCGAGCACGCCGTCGCCCACGGTTGCGAGCTCGGCCGCGACGTCGTTCGAGACGGAGAGAACCTCCTGCATTGGAGCCTCAGTGTAGGGGCTGCAGCGGGCACCGAGGCCGTCCCGCAGGCGTTACACAATCGGCACGCTCCGCGACAGACACGCGCGCGTTTCCCCGATACGATCGCCTCGGGGAGGAGGCCGGGCGAACCGTACTCAGGGACCAAGTGTCCCAGGGGACGCGGCGCGGCTCAGGCGAGCTTTTCGCGGACGAGCTGGCTTACAGCCGACCCGTCGGCGCGCCCGGCGACCTGGGGCATGACGTCGGCCATCACCCGGCCGATGTCGCGCATGCTGGTCGCGCCGACCTCGGCGATCGCGTCGTCGACGATCTCTTCGAGCTCCTCCTCGGAGAGCGGTTCGGGCATGAACTCCTCGAGCACCGCGAGCTCGCGCTCCTCCGCCTGCGCCTGTTCCTCGCGGCCGCCGGTGCGGAACGCCTCGGCCGCCTCGTTGCGCCGCTTGCGCTCGCGCTGGAGCACCTGCAGCTCCTCGTCGTCGTGCAACGGGCGCTGCAGCTCCTTCTCGGCGCTCCGCAGGGAGGCGAGGATCAGCCGCAGCGTGTCGCGTCGGTCCGCGTCCCGCGCGGCCATCGCGTCCTTCAGCTCCGTCTCGATCCGCCCGATCAGCGTCATCCCGCCATCCCCCACACGCGGCCGCCCAGGATGTGCCAGTGGAGATGGAAGACCGTCTGGCCGCCGCCCTCGCCGACGTTCACGACGACGCGGTAGTCCTCGAGCCCCGCCGCCTTCGCCGTCTCGGCGACGAACTCGAGCATCCGCTTCGCTTCGTCGGCCGGGAACTCGGAGATCTCGCGGAACGAGTCGACGTGCCGCTCGGGGATCACGAGCAGGTGGGTCTCCGCCTTCGGATTGATGTCGCGAACGGCGACGAAGCCCTCGGCCGCGTTGACGTGGTCGCCTTCGCGGACGAGCCGGCAAAAGAGACAGTCCTCAGGCAGCGAGGATCCCTTCCTCCGTGACCGCTCGGCCGCGGACCGGGACGAGCTCGCCGACCTCGCCCCGCAGCAGCCAGGGCGAGTAGTCGTCGCCGTACCCGCGCCCCGGCCGGTCGACGAGGACGACGTCGTCCCGGCCGAGCTTCGAGCGCCAGCGCTCCAGGCTCGCGACGCGCGACTGCTCACGGAGCCGCTCGCTCCGCTGCCGCTT
>VAXM01000092.1 GCA_005883335.1 Actinomycetota bacterium | reverse complement strand
AAGACGTGAGCCTTCGTGATCCCCGCCTCGGCCACAACGTCGAGCGTCCGGCGGAATGCAAGCTCGTCCTCGCCCGGAAAGCCGACGATGACGTCGGTGGTGAGGTTGAAGTCCAGGAGGGAAGCGACGCGCCGCAAGTAGGTCGCGGAGGAGTAGCGCCGACCCATCGCGCGCAGAATCCTGTCGTCGCCTGACTGCAGCGGCACGTGTAGGTGGCGGGCGACGTTCGGCGTCTCGCGCAGCGCGGCGACGAGCTCCGCGTTCACGTGGTTGACCTCGATCGACGAGAGCCGAAGCCGGGCCAGGCCCGGGATCGCGCCGGCCGCCCGGACGAGATCGGCCAGCGAGTAGCGGGCTTCGCGGTCCCGGTAGCAGCCGAGGTTGATGCCCGTCAGCACGACCTCGAGGTGGCCCTGGGCGACTCGCTTGCGGATCTCGCGCAGCACGGCGTCGGCCTTCCGGCT
>VAXM01000091.1 GCA_005883335.1 Actinomycetota bacterium | reverse complement strand
CGATGGTACAGTCGCCGCGTGGATCCGAAAGCCCTTGAAATCGAGGCGCAAAGCGCGATCGCGGGCGCCGAAAACCTCGCCGAGCTCGACGACGCGCGCGTCCGCTTCCTGGGCCGCAAGAGCGACCTGGCGCAAGCGCTGCGAGCGGTGCGCGACCGCGAGAGCGGCATGACTCTCAACACCCTGCGCGGCCGGCTCGAAGAACAGCTCGACCAGCGCCGAGCGGAGCTGGAGCGCGCCGAGCTCGACCGCGCGCTCGCCGGCGACCAGGTCGACGTCACCTGGCCCGGCGACGAGCTCCCGCTCGGCCATCTCCACCCGATCACGCAGACTCGACGCCAGATCGAGGACGCCTTCCTCGGGCTCGGCTACGAGATCCGCGATGACCGCGAGGTCGAGACCACCGAGTACAACTTCGACAAGCTCGCCTTCGACAAGTGGCATCCGGCCCGCTCGCCGCGCGGCACGTTCTTCTTCGACGACACGCGCCTCCTCCGCACGGAGACCTCTCCGAGCCAGATCTTCGCGCTCGAGGAGCGCGAGCCGCCGATCTACATGGTCTCGATCGGCCGCGTCTACCGGCGCGACGCGATCGACGCGACGCACTACCCGATCTTCCACCAGTTCGAGGGCCTCGCCGTCGACCGGCACATCACCCTCGCCGACCTGAAGGGGACGCTCCTCCACGTCATGCGCGCGATCTTCGGCCCCGACCGCCGCGTCCGCTTCCGCACGCACTACTTCCCGTTCACCGAGCCGTCGATCGAGCCGGACGTCTCCTGCGGGATCTGCGGCGGCGCGGGCTGCCGCACCTGCCGTTACTCCGGCTGGCTGGAGATGGGCGGCGCCGGAATGGTCGACCCGCGCGTCTTCGAGAACGTCGGCGTCGATCCCGAGGAGTGGTCCGGCTTCGCGTTCGGCTGCGGGATCGAGCGCGTCGCCCAACTGCACTACGACTTCCCGGACATCCGGCCCCTCTGGGAGGGGGACCTCCGCGTCCTGACCCAGTTTTGAGGGTTCCGGTCTCCTGGCTGCGCGACTACGTCGCCGTCGAGATGCCGCTGGGCGAGCTCGCGGAGCGGCTCTCGGTCTCCTCCGCGGAGGTCGACGGGATCGAGCGCCGCGGGGTCGCGGACAGCGACGGGAATCTCGGCCTGTTCCGCGTCGGGCGCGTGCTCGAGGCGGCGAAGCACCCGAACGCCGATCGGCTGCAGCTCTGCCGCGTCGACGTGGGGGAGGGCGAGCCGCGGCAGATCGTCTGCGGCGCGTGGAACTTCGGCGCGGGCGCGACGGTCGCGGTTGCGCTGCCCGGAGCCGTGCTCCCGAACGGCCTCCAGCTCGAGCAGCGCAAGGTCCGCGGCGAGCTCTCGGACGGAATGATCCTCGCCGAGGACGAGGTCGACCTCGGCACCGACCACTCGGGGATCATGGTGCTGCCCGAGGCGGAACCGGGGACGCCCCTGGTCGACGTCCTCCCGCTCGTCGACGACGTGCTGCTCGTCGAGTCGACCGGCAACCGGCCCGACCTGCTTTCGATCTACGGGATCGCGCGCGAGGTGGCCGCGCTCTACAGCCTCGAGCTCGCGCCGCCGCCCGGCGAGGACCCTGAGCAGGCCGAAGAGGAGCCCGTCGACGTCACGGTCGAGGACTTCGAGGGCTGCCCGCGCTACATCGGCCGGCTCTTCCGCGACGTGAAGCTCGGGCAGGCGCCGGTCTGGCTCAAGGCGCGCCTGCTCGCCGCAGGAATGCGGCCGATCTCGAACGTCGTCGACATCACCAACTACGTGATGCTCGCGCTCGGGAACCCGCTCCACGCGTTCGACTTCGCGAAGCTGCACGGCAGCAAGATCGTCGTCCGCCGCGCGCGGCCCGGCGAGAAGCTGCGCACGCTCGACGGCATCGACCGCGACCTTGACCCGAGCGACCTGATGATCGCCGACGCCGACCGCTCGGTCGCGCTCGCGGGGATCATGGGCGGCGAGGAGAGCGAGATCGGCGAGGGCACGACCGAGGTTCTGCTCGAGGCCGCGAACTTCGAGCCGAGCGGGATCTATCGCAGCTCCGAGCGTCTGCGCCTCCGTACCGAGGGCTCGAACCGTTGGGAGAAGGGCGTCGACTCGTACCTCGCCGAGCCGGCCGCCAAGCTCGCGACGCAGCTGCTCGTGGAGACCGCAGGCGCGCGCTGGGTGGGCCACGTCGACGTCCAGGGCAAGCTGCCCGAGCGGCCGGTGATCCGCTACCGGCCCGAGAAAGCCGACGAAGTGATCGGGCTCGAGACGCCGCCGCAGCACCAGTACGAGCTTCTGGGCAGGCTCGGCTTCGAGCATCGCGGCGACGAGGTCGTCACCCCGACCTGGCGCGCGCACGAGGTCACCCGCGAGATCGACGTCGTCGAGGAGGTCGCGCGCTTCCGGCTTGACGAGGTGCCGTTCACCTTGCCGGCCAGGCGGGCGATGTTCGGATCGCTGACGCCGCTGCAGCTCCTCCAGCGGCGCGTCGAGGACGTGCTCGTCGGGCTCGGCCTCGTCGAGACCTACACGCCGTCGCTCCGCGAGAGCGATCCCGACCCGAGCGCCTGGCGCCTGCCCGAGCCGATCTCGATCGAGCTGGCCGTCCTTCGCACGCGGCTCCTGCCTAGCCTCGTGGACGCTGTCCGGGCCAACGCCGAGCTCGGCGCGCGCGGCATCCAGCTTTTCGAGCTCGCGCGCGTCTACCTTCCCGGCAACGACCTGCCGAATGAGCGCCGCCATGTCGCCGCGATCGTCGAGGGCGGTTGGGGCCGTGCGAAGGGCATCGTCGAGGCGCTCTACGCCGCGCTCAAGGCGGAACCCCGCTTCGAGCGCGCGACCGACGACCTCTTCCATCCGCGCAAGACGGCCTCAGTCGGGACCGGCATCGTCGGCGAGCTCCATCCGTCCGTGCTCGAGGGCGTCTGGGGCGCGTTCGAGCTCGACCTCGAGGAGTTGCTCGCGGTCGTGCCGCGCGAAGTCAGGTACCAGGACGTCGTCAGCTACCCGCCGGTCCGCATTGACCTCGCGTTCGCCGTGCCGGAGGAGGTCGAGGTCGGCGACCTGATCGCCGCAGCCCGCGAGGCTGCAGGCGACGAGCTGCGCGAGATGAGGCCGTTCGACGTCTACCGCGGCGAGCAGGTCGGCGAGGGCCGCAAGTCGATCGCGTTCGCCGTCAGCTTCCAGTCGCCCGAGCGGACGCTCACAGACGAGGACGCGGCCGCGCTGCGCGACCGCATCGTCGCCGCGCTGGCCGAGCGCTTCGGCGCCGAGCTCCGAAGCTAGACCAGTTCGGGAGCCAGGCGCGCCGCGAGCGCCGAGAGCACCTTCGCCTGGATGTCCGGCACGTCCTCGAGCAGCCGCCTAAAGGAGCGGTCCGTGATCACCAGCGCGCGAACCGGCGACGTGGCGGTGACCGTTGCGGTGCGGGGCGAATCGGAGACGAGCGCGATCTCCCCGAAGAAGTCGCCGCCGGCGAGCGTATTGATCCGCCGCCCGTCCTTCGTCACGTCCGCGTCGCCCTCGAGCAGCACGAAGAACTCGCGGCCGCGCCCTCCCTGCGTCGTCATCTCCTTGCCCTCGCGGAGATCGATCTCGTCGGCGATCTGCGCGATCTGCTCGAGCTCCCGCTTCGAGCAGTGCGCGAAGAGCGGCACCTTCCGGATCAGCTCCACCTTCTGGTTGCGGCGCAGCACGGCGTGAGTCTACGCCGCTCCGCACGCCCGCCCAAAGCAGCGCGCAATTATCGCGTGTAACCGTCATCTATATCGGTATCAACTGATACATGTCCAACTCAGGAGGGGGAAATGGGTCGATTTCGGACCATGCTCGGTACCGCCGCCGCCGCGTGCGCAGCCATGACGCTGCTCGCCGGTGCGGCGCTCGCCGGCAATCCGCAGAACCCTGGCTCCGGTGGACCGCCGGGGCAGCAGGGGACTCCTCCGGGTCAGGCGAAGAAGGGCACGACCGGTCAGGGCAACGGCAACGCGGCCAACGGGAAGGCAAAGGTCAAGGCGAAGAAAGCGCAAGGAGGCAAGGCTTCGAAGCCGAGCCACCCCTCGCATCCGAGCCACCCGTCGCATCCGAGCCATCCGGTGACGCCGTCTCATCCGTCCGGCACGGCGACGAAGGTGATCGTCCCCCAGAAGCCGGTCTTCGCGGCCACGAAGGGTCGGGGTCACGAGAAGACGGCGCAGCACAAGGTGATCATCTGCCACCGCACGGGCTCGGCCACGAACCCGTACGTGGCGATCAACATCAGCATCAACGCGTGGCTCAACGGCCACAGCAAGCATCCGGCGCTCGACGGGCGCAGCGACATCCTGCTGCAGGATCCCGCCTCGCCCGGAGAGAAGCCGGATCCGGCTCTCGTCGCCGAGCTGTGCGGCGGCGGCCGGCAGGCCGCTCAGCAGCAGTCGGCGCCCGCGCCGGCTCAGCTTGCGACCGCGGCACCGGCGAAGTCCCGGCTGGCGATCGTCGCGGCAGCCGGCGTCAAGGGCGCCGCGGCCTCACAGCCGAAGGGCGCGGCAGGCGTCCTCGGCGCGATCTCGACTCCGGTGCGGAGCGGCCAGCTGCCCTTCACGGGCCTGCCGCTCTGGATCGCCGCTCTCGCGGCCTTCGCGCTTCTCGCGTTCGGCCTCGTGCTGCGGCGCCGCGCCCAGGCGTCCTAGAGACGTTTGCAGGAGCGGGACGCAACCGCCGTCCCGCTCCTGCAAACCGATCTACCACTCCGAGACGTATGCGTTACCGTGATCTCGTCGATCTTCGAGGAGGGTCGTTTCGTGCGCCAGATTTTTCCGCTTGTCCTGCTACTTGCGATCGCTGCCGTGCTCGTGCCCGGGTCTGCCCGGCCGGCGGCGACCGCCGGAACTCCGTTGACCGCAGCCGTCGGGCAGGGTGATTCGTTTTCGATCACGCTCAAGGACGCTGCCGGTCACGCCGTTACCCAGCTCGACCCGGGCGCCTACACGATCACGGTCACCGACTACTCGACGCTCCACAACTTCCACCTGTTCGGTCCGGGCGGGGTCGACCAGACGACGGCCGTGGACGGCACCGGCACCGTGACCTGGGACGTGACGGTCTCCGACGGCGTCTACACGTATCGCTGCGACGCGCATCCGACGCAGATGAAGCACACCTTCCGCGTGGGCCCTGCGCCGCCCGCGACCCCGAAGCTGAGCGGCAAGGTCGGTCCCGGCAACACGATCTCGCTCAAGAAGGGCAGCGCGATCGTGAAAGCGCTGAGCGCGGGCACCTACAAAGTGACCGTTAGAGACGTGAGCACCAAGGACAACTTCCACCTGCTCGGGCCAGGCGTCTCGAAGAAGACGGCCGTCCGCGGCAAGCGAACGATCACCTGGAAGCTGAGGTTCAAGGCCGGCAAGTACACCTATCGCTCGGACGCGCACAAGAAGCTGAAGCGGACCTTCAAGGTCATCACGCCGCCGGTTCCGTAGAGAGCTCAGTCTCGGTCGCTGAGGCGTCGCTTGCGATGCCGGCTTCAGGGCGCGTGGGCTTCGCCCGCGCGCCCGTATGAAACGACTGATCGAACCGGTTGAGCTTGTCTTAGTCTCGGTCGATCAGCGAGAAGGGGCCAAGGCGCGCCTTGGTGTGCCCTTCGCGGCCGCGCCGCATGAGGAGACGCATCGTCGCGCCGACCCCGCCCGCGAGGACGAAGCCCGCGCCGAGAGCGGCGGCCGTCGCAACGGGTAGCCGTCCTTTGAGCTTGGCGCTGATGTCGGTGGCCTCGCCGAGACCGGCGCGCAGGTCGTCGACCGCGACCGCCAAGCGCTCGCGCTCGGTCTCGATGTCGCGGCGAACCTCTGCCGCCGATCTGCCGTTACGCGTGGCCATCGCTCTTCAGGGCCTCGGTCGTCAGCTTGGCCTCCCGCAGAGCCTGCTCCGGAACGGGCGGAGTTCCCTTCTTCAGGGACATCAGCGCAAGCAGTCCGAGCAGCACCGCCAGGACCACGAGCCCGCCGGTCACGATCACGAGCGCGAGCCACGTGGAGGTGGCCGTCGCGATCCCCGCCGCGGCCGCGCCGATGCCGAAGCCGAGCGCGTAGAGCAGGAGAATCGCGGCGACGAGTCCGAACGCGATCCCGCGGGCAAGCGCGACGACCTTGCGCCTCAGCTCGAGCGTGGCGAGCTCGAGCTCGAGGCGGACCAGGGCGCTCGCGTGCTCGGCGACGTTCTTGGTCGCCGGGCCGAGGCGGTGCTCGTGGCCGATCTCAGTCTCTTGGGTGTGCATGGCCTCTCCAGTCGACGACCTTGGCAAGCAGGATTCCCGTCGCGAAGGCGGCGCCGACGATCAGAATCGGCGACGGGCCGCCGTTCTTGCGCTTCTTTTCCTTGTTGGGCTTCTCGGCGCGCGCCTGGGGCGGCGGGGACGGAGCCGGAGGCGTCGGCTGCGCGGCGGGTCTTTCGCCGCGGGCGCGCGCCGCGATCAGGCTCGGCTTCAGCTTGCGCAGGAATGCGGCGTCCTCGGTGAGCTCCTCGGCGAGCCACTCGCCGATCCCGTCGCCGCGCTGAGCCGCGCGGCGCGCGAGCTGCTGCAGCCGCGTCGCGCCCCGCTCGACGAGAAGATCGGCCTTGGTCATCGCTTCATCGGCGGCGACTCGCCCGTGGCGACCCGCCACATCTTCGACGCTGCGCGGCGGGCGGCCATCGTGGCGCCGGCGCTGAGTCCTGCGTAGAGGCCGGTCCAGAGGAGTTTCCGCAGCACGCCCGATTGCTTGCCTGACGGTGGATCGCCCAAACCTGGGCGTTACTGTAACTCGATGGAACCCCGCGCGCGGCCGCTCTCCAAGCCCCAGCGGCAGCGTCTGATCGCGAGCATCGTCTCGCGTCGCCGCGTCGGCAGCCAGCACGAGCTTGCCGCGTCTCTGGCCCGCGCAGGCTGCGAGGTCACGCAGGCGACGATCTCCCGCGACATCCGCGAGTTGCGGCTCGAGAAGACGATCGACGCGCTCGGCCGGCCGCGCTACGTCCTTCCCGGCCGATCGCGCACCGCTGACCCGCGTGAGACCTTGAACGGAGTGCTGCGGCAGTTCGGGTCGCGGGCGACTGCGGCGCAGAACATCGTCGTGGTGCAGTCCGAGCTCGGCTCTGCGCCTGCGATCGGGCGCGCGCTTGACCAGCTCGAGCACCCAAAGATCGTCGGGACGCTCGCCGGCGACGACACCTGCCTCGTGATCACGCGCTCGCCCGCCGACGCCCGCTCGGTTGCGCGCGAGCTCGCCAAGGCGCTCGGCTAGCGGTTGACACGCTTTCGAGACGAAGTCGGCACAGACACGTGCGCCTTTCCGAATTAGGATCGCAGTGGGGAGGAGGTCGGGCGTGCCGTAGTTAAGGGACGGGACCGCTAGACGCTGCGGCCGTCGACGTACCAGACCGGCCCCTGCGTCTGCACCGGGCGCGTGTCGGAGAGCGCGCGCAACACGGCGACGCGCCCGCGAATGTCTTCCTCGTCGAGCCGCTCGAAGCACCGCAGGGTCATCTCGGGCGACCCGCCGTACCCGAACCGCCGCGCCACCCGACAGCGGAAGCCCGGTTTGCCCCCGTAGCGAGCCGGATTCAGCGGCGCGAGCAGGAGGGCTGCGCGCTCGAGGTAGTCGCTCGAGAACAGCTCCACCTCGATGTAAAGATCGCTCCAGTCGTCCGGCAGCGCGGCAAGCTCCCGCCGCCAGGCCTCGACGAACGTCGACGGAGCCGTGACGGCCGCCGCTTCCGAGACGTCGCTCCCGACGAGCTCCAGGTCGCCTTCGATGCCCTCGCCGTCGAGGCGCTGCAACAGCCGCACAACGAGGTCCGGCGACGGCCCGGCGCCGCGCCTCGCGGCGAAGAACGAGATGACCCGCCGGTGGCGCCCCGGAGTCGCCGGCCCGAGCAGCACGGCTGCGCGCTCACACTGGCCTTCCTCGGCGGCGGTCAGCCGCAACCGGGCATTGCCCCACCCCTCGGGCAGGCTCCGCTCGACCGCTTGCCACTGGTCGACGAGGCTCACGAGGCTGAGCATAAACTCAGGTCCGTGGCGAAAGTCGAGCGAAAAGGGACGCTGAGCGAGGAGCGCCTGCGCACGTTTCTGCGCGAGATGCTCCTGATCAGGCGCTTCGAGGAGAAGGTCGAGGAGCGTTTCCGCGCCGGCGAGCTGCCCGGCTTCTTGCACGTCGCGATCGGCCAGGAGGCCGTCGCTGTCGGCGTCTGCCAGGCGCTGGACGACGGCGACGTCTTCGCGTCGACGCACCGCGCGCACGGCCACACGCTCGCGCGTGGAACCCACCCGAACGCCGTCATGGCGGAGCTCTACGGAAAGCTCGAGGGCTGCTCGCACGGCTACGGGGGCTCGATGCACCTCTACGACATCGAGCGCGGCAACCTCGGCGCGAACGCCGTCGTCGGCGGCGGTCTGCCCGCGATCACCGGAGCCGCCCTCGCCTTCAAGCTGCGCGGCGAGCCACGCGTGGCCCTCGCCTTCTTCGGCGACGGGGCGACCAACATCGGCACCTTCCACGAGTCCCTCAACCTCGCGCAGCTCTGGCAAGTCCCGGCGGTCTTCGTCTGCGAGAACAACCATTGGGCGGAGTCGACGCCCGCGCACCAACAGCTGCCGATCGAGGATCTGACCAAGCGCGCCGCGGCCTTCGGCATGCACTCGATCACCGTCGACGGCCAGGACGTCGAGGCCGTCTACCGCGCCGCGGGCCGCGCCCTCAAGCACGCGCGCGACGGCAAAGGCCCGGTCTTCCTGCTCGCCAACACCTACCGGCTCGTCGGCCACTACGTCGGCGATCCGCAGGTCTACCGCGACAAGGAGGAGTTCCGCGAGACGCGCGAGACGCAGGACCCGATCGACCACCTGCGCGACAAGCTCGGCGTCTCCGAGGCGGAGTTCGAGGAGCTCGACCGCGAGGTCCACGAGCTCGTCGAGGCGTCGGTCGAGTTCGCGAAAGCTGGAACGGATCCAAAGCCGGAAGACGCGTTGAAAAACGTGTATGCCTGAGCTGAGCTACCGCGAGGCGGTTCGCGACGCGCTCTCGCACGCCATGCGCGAGGACGACGACGTCTTCATCATGGGCGAGGACATCGCCGAGATGGGCGGCTCCATGGGGGTCACGGCCGGGATGCTCGACGAGTTCGGCCCGGATCGCGTGCGCAACACGCCGATCTCCGAGATGGCGATCGTCGGCGCCGGGATCGGCGCGGCCATCCAGGGCATGCGCCCGGTCGTCGAGGTCATGTACGAGGACTTCACCACCCTCGCGATGGAGCAGATCGTCAACCAGGCGGCGAAGCACCGCTCGATGTCGGGCGGCCAGCTGAAGGTGCCGCTGACGATCCGCACCCAGGGCGGCGCGGGCTGGTCACCGGGTGCGCAGCACGCGCAGCAGCTCGAAGGCTGGTTCGTCCACGTGCCGGGGCTGAAGGTCGTCTTCGCGTCGACGCCGACGGACGTCCGCGGCCTGCTCTGGTCGGCGATCTACGACGACAACCCCGTGATGTTCTTCGAGCACCGGACGCTCTACGGCATCAAGGAGGAAGTGCCCGACGACCTCGAGCCGATTCCGATCGGGAAGGCTCGCGTCCATCGCGAGGGCGAGGACGTGACGGTGGTCGCGACGGGACGGCTGGTGCACGAGGCGCTCGCAGCGGCGCAGGAAGCCGAGGGGGAGGGAGTCTCGGTCGAGGTCTTCGACCCGCGCACGCTGCAGCCGCTCGATGAGGACGGGCTCGTCGCATCGGTCAAGAAGACGAACCGCTGCGTCGTCGCGCACGAGGCCGTCACGCGGATGGGGTTCGGCGCCGAGATCGCGGCGGTCGTGCAGGAGAAGGCCTTCGACTGGCTCGACGCGCCGATCGAGCGCGTGGGCGCGAAGTTCGCGCCGCTCCCGTTCGCGCCGGTGATGGAGGACTACGTCGTTCCGGATGCGGCCGACGTGCTGGAGGCGATTCGCCGGACGGTCGGTAGATGACTCTCCCGGCTCCGTCCTCCAGGTCCCTGGCGCGCGAGCACGCTGCGCCATGCGGCGTCCTCAGTCGCCCCCGTACATCAAGTACGGGGGCTCCCTGCGTCCTTGCCTGGCTTGGTGCTCGCGCACCAGGAACGTGGCAACGAAACCGGGAGAGTCATCGTGGCTAGCGAGGTCAAGCTGCCGCGGCTGGGCCAGGGGATGGAGTCCGGCACGATCGTCAAGTGGCTGAAGAGCGAGGGCGACTCCGTGGAGAAGGGCGAGCCGCTTTACGAGCTCGACACCGACAAGGTGACGCAGGAGGTCGAAGCCGACTTCTCGGGTGTTCTGCTGAAGATCGCCGTCAGCGAGGGCGAGGTGCCGGTCGGCCGCACGATCGCCGTGATCGGCGAGCAGGGGGAAGACGTTCCCGCGATTTCGGACGAGGCCGAAACGCCCAGCCGTGAGGAACCGCAGGAGGCGCCCGCGCCGTCGCAGGGGAACGGCCGGCCGCAGGAGCCTGCCGCCGTCCAGCCGAGCGGCGGGCGCGTGAAGGCATCGCCTCTGGCGCGGCGGATCGCGCGCGAGCGGGGGATCGACCTCGCGGCGCT
>VAXM01000090.1 GCA_005883335.1 Actinomycetota bacterium | reverse complement strand
ATCTGGAGGAAGCCGAGCCTGCGGACGGTGTCGAGGACCGTGGTCGCCGAGCCGTCGAGGAGCTGCGCGCGCACGGCGATTCGCCTTGCCTGCTCCGGGCTTACCTTCCGCACCGCGAGACCGTAGCCTGTCGCCGTGGGCGCACGCGACCTGATCGAGCGTGTCGACCAGACTCTCGGAGACGGGCTCGAGCGGGTCGTCGTCGCGCACCACCGCCGCAGGTTGCGGAGGCTCGGACAGCTGGGCGCACTCGACGCCCCATCCGGCGGTTGGGCGGCCGGGGACCCTCCGCCGCGCGAGGGCAACTCCTTGCGGGTGTTCGTCGACGGCTCCGAGGCCCTGCCGGCGATCGCGCGCGCGATCTCCGAGGCGCGAGAGCGGGTCTGGCTCGCCGGCTGGCACTTCACGCCCGAGCTCCGCGTCGGTGAAACGAGCCTGCGCGAGCTGCTCGCCGAGGCGGCCGAGCGGGTGGACGTGAAGGTGCTCGCGTGGGCCGGGGCACCCCTGCCGCTCTTCCACCCGGACCGCAAGGAGGTGCGCGAGGTACGCGAGCGACTCGCCACCGGCACGCGTATCCAGTACGTGCTCGACGACCGCGAGCGGCCGATGCACTGCCACCACGAGAAGCTCGTGATCGTCGACGGCCGGATCGCCTTCGTCGGCGGGATCGACCTGACGACCCTCGGTGGGAACCGGCTCGACGCGCCCTCGCACCCGCCGCGCGGCAGTGTCGGCTGGCACGACGCCGCTGCGAAGGTGGAAGGCCCGGCCGCGGCGGACGTCGCCGACCATTTCGCGCTGCGCTGGGCCGAGGTCACCGGCGAGAAGCTCCAAGGCCCGTCCGCCGGCAGCGCAGGCGGAGTCGACCTGCAGGTCGTGCGAACGGTGCCCGACAACGTCTACGACCGGCTCCCGCGCGGCGACTTCCGGATCCTCGAGAGCTACCTGCGGGCGGTGCGCTCGGCCGAGCGGCTGATCTACCTCGAGAGCCAGTTCCTGTGGTCTTACGAATTCGTCTCCGTGCTCGCGGAGAAGCTCCGGAACCCGCCGGCCGACGACTTCCGCGTCGTCGTCGTGCTGCCCGCACGGCCGCACAACGGGCAGGAGGACACGCGCGGCCAGCTCGGCGTCCTCGCAGCCGCCGACGGCGGGGCGAATCGCTTCCTCGCGTGCACGCTGTGGCAGCCGGGCGAGGGCGCGAAGCCGGTCTACGTCCACGCGAAAATCGGGATCGTGGACGACCGCTGGCTGACGCTCGGCTCCGCGAACCTGAACGAGCACTCGTTCTTCAACGACACCGAGATGAACGTCGTCACGCACGACGAGGCGCTGGTGCGCGCGGTGCGCCTGCGGCTCTGGTCGGAGCATCTCGGCTGCGAGCCCGCCGAGCTCGAGGGCGATCCGGCCGAGATCGTCGACGACCGCTGGCGGCCGCTCGCGCAGGAGCAACTGGAGCGGCGGGAGCGCGGCGAAGGCACGACGCACCGGCTCGTCTTGCTGCCGCACGTCTCTCGCCGCGCGAAGGGCGTCCTCGGGCCGCTGAACGGGTTCTTCGTCGATGGTTGAGCGGCTGCTGGCCTGGTTCGCCGTGGAGGGACGCGCCCTGCCGTGGCGGGGGACGCGCGATCCCTACGCGATCCTCGTCTCGGAGGTGATGCTGCAGCAGACGCAGGCGGCGCGGGTCGTCCCACGCTACGTCGCCTGGCTCGAGCGCTGGCCGACCGTCGACGCGCTGGCCGGCGCCTCGACTGCCGACGTCCTGCGCGCGTGGCAGGGCCTCGGTTACAACCGGCGGGCGCTCAACCTGCACCGAGCGGCCCGCGAGATCGCGGCCAACGGCTGGCCCGACGAACTGACCGAGCTGCCCGGGGTAGGGCGCTACACCGCGGACGCAGTGGCGTGCTTCGCGTTCGGCCGGGCTGTGCTGCCGGTCGACGTGAACGTGCGTCGCGTCCTCGAGCGCACCGGCGGCTCGTTCGACCACACGTGCGCGCAGGCGCTGATGGATCTCGGCGCGACGGTCTGCATCGCCCGAGTGCCGCGCTGCGGCGAGTGCCCGCTGGCCGAGGAGTGCCCGTCACGCGGCCGGCGCTTCGAGCCGCTACGCAGGCAGGGTCCCTTCGAGGGCTCGTTCCGCCAGCGCCGAGCCGCGGCTTTGCGTGCGCTGCTCGACGGAGTCGACCCCCGCGACGAAGAAGCGGTCGCAGCGCTTGCCCGAGACGGGCTTGTCCCTAGCCTTCCGGACTAGAGCGCTCCGGGAGCTCCTCGTCCGGCTCCTCGGGCATCGTCGGCGCCTCGGGCGCTTGCGCCTGGCCGCCCTGAAGATCGTCGCCGGCTTCGCGCTTCGCTTCTTCGATCGCGTCGGTCTCGCCGAGCAGCTTGCGCAGAAATCTCATGTCGTTAGTTGTCTCCGCCGGCCGATCCGGGAAACGCGTGCCTCATCCAGACGTTCGGCTCGCGGTAGACGCCCCGGTCGCGCTCGCGGTCGATCTCGACCAGCACCAGCGCACCGGGGACGACGTAGCTGCCGCTCTCGGGGAGCTCGAGCCCGCACCACTGCTCGAACTGGGGGACGCTGCCCTCCGAGACGAGCGAGTCCTGCGCGATCCCGAGGATCTCGGCACCGAGCCGCTCGTGCGCGCGGAGCCACGGATCGAAGAGCAGCCCGTCCTCGCGCCGCCACTCGGCGTAGCGCTCGATCGGGGTCAGCGGATACAGGTGCTTGAGGCTCGGCCGCACCGGTGCGACGAGCTCCCAGCCGCGCTCGCGCCCGAGACCGCGCATGTGCTCGAGCATCAACCGCGAGAGGCCGCGGCGCTGATGGTCGGGATCGACGAGGATCGCCAGCGCGCACAGGCGGTCGGGCTTTGCCGCGTCGAACCCCGTGCCGAGCGCCTCTCGCCAGGTGTCGGGCATCCCGGCAACGGGAATCGAGTTGCCCTCGGCGCGTACCTCGCCGTCCTCGACGAGCGCGAACTGGAACTCCGGTCGCTCCCCGTAGAGCCGGCCCCAGTTCGCGTTCGAGATCGCGTCGTGGAAGACGATCTCCGGCCAGGCGCGGCGAAGCGCCTGAAACGAGGGCCTGGCTCGGATCTCCGGGTCGACCGGAACGATCTTCATCCCTCGAGCAGTGCGACTGCGATCGCGGCGAGCCCTTCGCCGCGGCCCGTGAATCCGAGACGGTCCGTAGTCGTCGCCCGCACGGTCACGACGCCCGGAGCGACGCCAATCGCCTCCGCGAGCCGCTCGAGCATCGCCGCGCGGAAGGGCGCGATTCGCGGCGCCTCGCCGACGAGCACGCAGTCCGCGTTCGCGAGCGTCCAGCCGAGCGCGCGAGCCTGCTCATAGGCCCGGGCGAGCAGGTCGAGCGACGACGCGCCTTCCCATTCGTCGGAGTCGGACGGGAAGAGCGAGCCGATGTCGCCGAGGCCGGCCGCACCCAGAATGGCATCGATCAGCGCATGCGAGATGACGTCGCCGTCCGAGTGGCCGGCGAGCCCGCGCTCGTGGTCGATTGCGACCCCGCCGAGCACGAGCGGAACGCCCTCGACCAGCGCGTGCGCGTCAACGCCCACCCCGACTCTCATCCCAGCGGCTCCTGGCGGCGCTCGCGCCGGTCGAAGACGGTGACGGTCTCGTAACCGACCTCGCGCGCGAATGCCGCGGCCTTGTCGACGTCGCGGCCAACGTGTTCGGGCCGGTGGGCGTCCGAGGCAAGCGTGATCGGGATGCCGCGCTCGTGGCACGCGGCGAGCAGCTCGCGGTCCGGATAGAGCTCGCCTACGTGCTTGTGCAGCCCGGCCGCAGAGACCTCGACGCAGACGCCTGCCGCCTCGATCGCGTCCGCGGTCTCGACGTGCAGGTAGTGCGTCTCCTCCTCAGGCGCGCGCATCCCGAAGATCTTGACGAGATCCGGGTGCGCGAGGCTGTCGAAGAGGCCGGAGCGCGCCGCGTTGCGCAGCCAGACGAAGTAGCGCCGCCAGGCCTCACCGGTCGGCAGCTTGTGCACGAGGCTCGGCTCCTGGTCGACCGGAAAGCCGTCGACGAAGTGCACCGACCCCAGGACGTAGTCCCATGGGTAGGGCTCGAGCAGTTCGGCGATCCCGGTCTCGACCCCTGGGAAGTAGTCCACCTCGAGGCCGAGCTTGACCGGCAGCCCGCGGCGCTTCGCCTCCACGACGGCGTCGACATAGTCGTCGAGGTCGTCGTGGCAGCGCTCGAGCATCCGGGGAATCTCCCAGAGCCGCTCGCCCTGCCGGAAGTAGTAGACGTGATCGCTGAACCCGATCTCGTCGATGCCGGTCCGGCGAGCCTGTTCGACGTACTCCTCAGCGCGGTCGGCCGAGTAGGGCCCAAGCGGCGAGTCGTCCGTCCCGCGCAGATGCATGTGGTAATCGACGATCACGAAGGCTCGAGCCAGGCCTCGACGACCGCGAGGTCTTCTGGGCTCGTCACCTTCAGCAAGCGGCGATCGCCCTCGACGACCTTCACACGCCCGCCTCGCGCCTCGACGAGTGACGCGCAGTCGCTCGCGTCCGCGACGTCGTCTCGGAGCGCTTCCCGCAGGATCGACGTGAGGAACGCCTGCGGGGTCTGCACCGCTGCGAGCTCGCCGCGCGAAAGCGTCTCGACGACACGATCGCCTTCAACGCGCTTGACGGTATCGCTCAACGGCAGCCCTGGCACGACGCCGTCCCAGCCCTCGCTCAGGGGCGCCAGAACCCGTTCGATCACCTCGTCGGGCAACAACGGCCGGGCAGCGTCGTGGACAAGCACGACTGCGGCGTCATCCGCGACCTCGGCCATCGCCTCGCGCACCGACTCGGAGCGCGAGGCGCCACCCGTTACGACCGAGCTCACCTTGCCCGCGCCGAGCTCCTCCGCGAGCAGGATCGCCGGCTCCTCCCACTCGGCAGGAGCCGCGATGACGATGAAGTCGATCCAGTCCGAGCCCTCGAGCCGCTCGAGGCTCTCGGCGAGCAGGGGCCTACCGCCGAGGCGCGCGAACGCCTTCGGCCGGTCGGAGCCGAGCCGCTCGCCGCGACCTGCCGCAGCGAGGACGGCCCAGACCGACACTGCTCAGTCAGGCCGTAGCGGCGACCTTGGCGGTGCTCTTCTTGGGCTTCTTCGCGCCGCGGGTGAGGACGTCGTCCAGCCACTCTGCCGCCTCGTCCTCGTCCATGTCCTTGGCGTACATGAGCTCGCTGGAGAGGATCTTCTTGGCCTTGACGAACATCTGCTTCTCGCCCGTCGAGAGACCCTTCTCGTGGTCGCGGAGCGCGAGATTGCGCACGACCTCGGCCAGCTCGAAGATGTCACCCGTCTTCATCTTGTCGCGGTTGTGCTTGAAGCGGCGGTTCCAATTTTTCGGCATGTTCGTGCCGTTGCCCGTCAGCGCCTTCAGCACCTTCGTGACCATCTGCTCATCGATCACCTTCCGGAGACCGACGCGCTCGGCGTTGTCACTCGGAACGTTGACCGTCATGTCGTTGTGCAGGATCTTGATCGTCAGGTACTCGCGCTTCTCCCCCAGAACCTCGCGCGTCTCCCTCTTGACGACCGTGCCTGCCCCATGGTGGGGATACACCACCTTGTCGCCGACCTTGTACAACGCCGACCCTCCCCTTTCGTCATTTGCTTATCCGCAACGACGCCGGCGGGTTCTTCTTCCGCCGGCGAACCATCAAAGCATAGCAAAAATCGCTGGAAAACGCCACTTTTTCGGCAAAATCCCTGCTCAGGGCTACAACTGCAGGTAGCGGTCCATCAGGTTGTGCTCCTGCAGGCGGCGCAGGCCCTCCCGGATCTCGCGAGCGCGGACGGTGCCGACACCCTCGACGGCCTCGAGCTCGCGCTGTGAGGCGCGGACGATCCCTTCGAGACCGACCAGCGTCGAGACGACGCGCTTGACGACCGCGTCCGGAAGGCGCGGGATGTGCGAGAGCACGCGGTAGCCGCGAGGCGAGATGGAGTGGTCGAGCGGGTTGACCGAGGCCGGATACCCGAGCACGGCCAGGAGCTCGAACTCGAGCAGCTGGTCGTACGGGATTCCGGCGAGCGCCTCGAGCCCCTCGCGCGTCCGCTCGGCGCCGCCGTCGGCGTGGTAGTCGTAGACGAGCGCAGCCTTCTCGTCGGGCACGTCCGCGACGAGCTCCTCGAGCTGCATCCGGATCAGGCGGCCCTCCTCGCCGAGCTCGACGCAGGCGCGCTCGATCTCCTCGGCCATCCGCGTCGTCAGCTCGGCGCGCTGGAGCGTGACGAGGACGTCGTCGAGCATGACCGCGTTCTGGAACTCCAGAGCGGTGAGCCGCGTCAGCACCTGCTCGAGCCGTGTGCGGTAGGTCTCGAGCGTCCCGAGGGCCTGGTTCGTCTTCGCGAGCACGTCCGCGATCGGCTCGAGCTGGTAGCGGCTCTGACCGACGAAAACCGTCACCGTCTCGCGCTGCTGCGAGATCGAGATCACCAGCGCCTCGGTCTGCTTCGCGACGCGCTCGGCCGTGCGGTGCCGCGTGCCCGTCTCGTTCGACGGGATCGTCGGGTCGGGCATGAGCTGCACGTTCGCGTGCGCGATCTTCGTCACGGGCGTGTTGACGATGATCGCCCCATCCATCTTCGCGAGCTCGTAGAGGAACTGCGGCGTGAAGGACTGGTCGAGGCGCATGCCGCCCGAGAGCAGGAAGGCGAGGTCGTTCGGCTCGCCGATCACGATCAGCGCGCCCTCGCTGGAGCGGATGATGTCGTCGATCGCCTGCCGCAGCTCAGTGCCCGGGGCGATCCTCGCAACGGCCGAGAGGATCTTCGGGTCGAGCCTGGGGTCTTCGCGGGCGGGCTGGCGGACCAGGCCGAGCGGCGGTGGGATCCGCGGACCGGCCTTATCCTCGCTCGACTGGTTTTGCATCGATCGCTGCCCTCGCGGCTTCCCTCAACGATTCGGCTTCCAGCATGCGTAGTTTGCCACGAGCTTTCGTGCCCGTCGGAGCGACGGCGGCAACGAGGCCGAGCTTGGCGCATTCCTCCAGCCGCCGCTCGGCCTGAGCCGCTGGGCGAAGGCGACCGGTCAGGCCGATCTCGCCGAACGCGGCGAGCTTCGGCTTGAGCGGCGAACCCTTCGCGGCCGAGACGACTGCCAGCGCGATCGCCAGGTCGGCCCCCGGCTCGTCGATCCGGACGCCGCCTGCGACGTTGACGAAGACGTCGGCCTGGCCGAGGGCCACTCCTGCGTGGCGCGAGAGGACGGCGACGATCATCGCGAGGCGCTTCGGATCGACCCCGGTCGCGACACGTCTGGGCATCGCCAGGTCCGTGGGCGCGACGAGTGCCTGAATCTCGAGCAGCAGCGGCCGCGAGCCTTCGATCGCACACGCAACGGCGGCGCCGACTTCGCCGTCGACGCTGCGGCCGAAGAGCTCCGACGGCTCGGGAACGCCGACGAGCCCCGTCCCGGTCATCTCGAAGACCGCGAGCTCGTTCGTCGAGCCGAAGCGGTTCTTGGTCGCGCGCAGGACGCGGTGCTCGTGGTAGCGGTCGCCCTCGAACTGCAGCACGCAGTCGACGAGGTGCTCGAGCACGCGCGGGCCGGCGACGGCGCCGTCCTTGGTGACGTGGCCGACGAGGAAGATGGCGACGCCGGCCTCCTTCGCGACCCGGAGCAGCCGCGACGCGGCCTCTCGTACCTGCGCCACCGAGCCCGGCGCCGAGCCGAGCTCGGCGGAGTAGAGCGTCTGCACCGAGTCGATCACGCAGACGTCGGGGCGAACCGCCTCGATCGTCGCGCAGACGCCTTCGAGCTCCGTTTCCGGGAGGATCGAGACGTTCTCGGCGCCGCCGAGCCGTTCTGCCCGCAGCTTGACCTGGGCGGCCGACTCCTCGCCCGTGATGAGCAGCGTCGTCCTCGTGGCGCTGATCGAGCGCAGGGCGCTCAGCAGAAGCGTCGACTTGCCGACGCCCGGCTCGCCGCCGACAAGCACGAGCGAGGCCGGGACGAGACCGCCGCCGAGCACGCGGTCGAGCTCGGCGACTCCGGTCGGGATGCGCTTCGCCTCGTTCGCCTCGACCTCGACGAGCCGCAGCGCCTGCCTCGGCGCGGCAGCGGCGCCTGCGCCCGCTTCTTCGACAAGCGTGCCGAACGCCCCGCAGGACGGGCACTTGCCGAACCAACGGCCTGCCGCGTAGCCGCAGTCGGTGCACGCGAACTGGGTCGCAGTCTTTGCCACCCGGCCATCCTAGGAACGAGCGCGGACGCCTACTGTGACTAATCCGGAACTTCGGCGACCGCAGGCACGTAGCCCGGTTCCGGGCGCGGTTCTTGGCGCCGGCCGGCCGAGACGATCAGCAGGCCAGACAGAACCAGCGCGACGCCGCCGAGCTGGAGCGCGGACGGCGACTCGTCCAGGATCGCCCACGCGAACAGCACCGACAGCACGGGCTGGAACGTCAGCAGCACCGAGGTCAGCGCGGCCGGCAGGCGCGGGAGCGTGATCGAGATCAGCAACCAGCCGAGCGCTTGCGAGCTCAGGGCCAGCAGCAAGAGGTAGCCCTGCGCCTTCCAGCCGGGCGTCCAGTCGAGGTTGCCCCAGACGAGCCCGATCGGGATGACGCCGAGCGCGCAGACGAGGGTCGCATCGAAGAGCGGCCCCGCCGGACGGCGCAGGTCGCGGTTGCCCTCGCGCAGGACGAGCAGGAAGCCCGAGTAGGCGAGCGCCGTCAGGATCCCGTACGCGACGCCGAGGCCCGGGTTGCGGCCGTACGCGCCCTTCTCGAACGCGCCGGAGATGAGGATGACGCCGACGAGCGCGACCGGGATCGCGGCCAGCGATCGTCCCGGCGGCCGCTCGCGCAGGATCGCCCAGGCCAGCAGTCCGACGAGGACGACCTGCAGGTTGCCGAGCACGGTCGCGAGCCCGGCGCCGACCTCCTCGATCCCCTGGTGCCAGGCGACCAGATCGACCGCGAAGAGCAGCCCGGCGAGCCACGCCAGGGCGCGCTGCTTCAGCGGCCGCGGCCCGTAACGCCGGTCCTCCCAGATCGCGAGCGGCCAGAGCACGGGCAGCGCGTACAGGCAGCGAAAGAACGCGCCGGTCGTCGGCGAGACGTGCGCGACGCGAAAGAGGATTCCCGAGAACGCGATCGCGAGCGCACCGGAGAGCGCAGCCAGAATCGGCCGGTCATGAAGCCGCCGAGGCACCGGCTCAGGCTATCGGCGCGGCGCTACTCGTCGTCCGACTCGTCTTCGGACGAGTCGTGCGGTTCATCCGGCGGAACCGTGACCTTCTCGGGCGTGATCTCGCCCGGGATGATCGTGATGTCGACCTCGTCTTCGTTCTTGCGGTCGACGAGGATCGTCGAGCCCGGCTCGAGGTTGCGGCCGAGGACGAAGTCCGCCAAAGGATCCTCGATGAATCGCTGGATCGCGCGCCGCAGCGGCCGCGCGCCCATCGTCGGGTCGTAGCCCTTCTCGACGAGCAGCTCCTTCGCGCCCTCCGTGAGCTCGATCGCGGCCTCGTGCTGGCCCATCTGGTCGCGGAGCCGCTTCATCATCAGCTCGACGATCAACATGATCTCGTCCTTCGTCAGCTTGTGGAAGACGATGACCTCGTCGATCCGGTTCAGCAGCTCGGGCCGGAAGACCTTCTTCAGCTCGCCCATGATCCGGTCCTTCATCTCCTCGTAGGAGAGGCCGGAGTCGTCGCCGACCGAGAAGCCGAGCGTCTGGTTCTTCGAGATCGTCGAGGCGCCGATGTTCGAGGTCATGATCACGATCGTGTTGCGGAAGTCGACCTTGCGACCCTGGGCGTCGGTCAGCTTCCCGTCCTCGAGGATCTGCAGAAGGATGTTGAACACGTCCGGGTGCGCCTTCTCGATCTCGTCGAGGAGGACGACCGAGTACGGCCTGCGTCGGACGGCCTCGGTGAGCTGGCCGCCCTCGTCGTAGCCGATGTAGCCCGGGGGTGAGCCGACGAGCCGGGATACGGAGTGCTTCTCCATGTACTCCGACATGTCGACCTGGATCATCGCGTCCTCGTCGCCGAACAGGAACTCGGCGAGCGTGCGCGCCAGCTCGGTCTTGCCGACGCCTGAGGGGCCGAGGAAGATGAAGGAGCCGGTCGGGCGCTTCGGGTCCTTGATGCCCGCGCGCGCACGGCGGATCGACTTGGAGACGGCGACGATCGCCTCCTCCTGGCCGATCACG
>VAXM01000089.1 GCA_005883335.1 Actinomycetota bacterium | reverse complement strand
GCTCCTTCGTTACAAGCCCGATGGCAGCCTCGACCGCTAGCGGCCGCGGTCCACGTCTTGGCATCGGCGGCGAAGATGCGACCGGCGATTAGATCCCGAACGCTTCGTCGGCAAGACCGTCGGAGTGCTGCAAAGAACGTATTCGTGGATCGCGTTTGGCCCAGTGGCCCTCCTCACTTTCGCCGGTTGATCCCCCTCGTCGCGGCGGCGTGCGGCGGCGTCAATGGTGCTGGAGGGATCACCGAGGAGGTCCGCGTCCTTCATTGGTCCTGGCATGGCAGAGGCGGGTCGCCGAGCCAGGTCGGCCACCCGCTCTGCGCGGTCTTGCTCCTTAGCAGTGCACCTGGCCCTCGTACGTGCCCCCCACTCCAGGCACGCTGTCGATGGTGCCGTTGCCGTTCCCGACGTCGGTCGGGCCGACGATCGAGTACGCGGCGTGCAGCGTGTTGGTCGTAAAGTCGCCGGTGCCCTCGACCCGGAACTCGAGATCGGCCGGCCGGCCGCAGACCACGCCGGTGAAGGCGATCGTCTGATGGAAATTGAAGCTTCCGTCCTTGTGGATGACGATGTACTGGTCCGCGTGGCCGACGCCGGTGTAGGTGCCCGTGATGAAGGCGTCTCGCGTCAGGTGGATGAAGTCGTTCCCGTCGGCCACCCTCTCGCTGAGGATCGTCTCCGGGGTCTCCGTGAACGAGCCCGACGCCGGGTCAGTCGAGGCAAACGCGGGGGTTACCGAGACCGCCAGAGCCCCGATTGCGACGAGGACCGCCGCAACGTTTCGTGCAAAGCGCATCTGTGTCCTTCCGTTCGGATTAGGGAAGCGAAGCCGGCGCGACTCGAGCCGCCGAGGGTTCGCTCTCTGTCTTGCGAGGCCTGCCTGAGCCGCGCCTGTGCGACCTTAGGGAGGGCGCGGTGGCGCTTCAAGCAAGTCTGGGCTTTCGGCTAGCCGGTCGCCGGGCTTGCCTGAACGCGTCGCAATGCGCACAATGAGGCGGCATCCCCCAGGCTCGCCCAACCGGTATTTGGAGGAACGCTGTGGCCAAGAAGGTCCTGAACGCACCCGATAAGCCGCGCCGGAACGGAACTAGCACCGCCGAGACGGACGGCGCCGCTGCGCGTGAGGTTCTCGTTGCGGACATCATCATCAAGAACGCCCCCGACCCGGTGTTCGTCTCCGACCTCGAGGGCAAGATCCTCCAGGCCAACGACGCCGTGTCGCAGCTGCTCGGCTTCCGGCAGGACGAGGTCGTTGAGCAGTCGCTGTCCCGCTTCATCAGCCCGGAGGAGACCCGCGAGTTCACCGCCGCCCTGCGTGAGGTGGTCGAGCGCGGCGTCACCCGCAACGCGGTGCTGAATCCGCGCAGCGCCTCCGGCGAGGTGATCCCGACGACGCTGAACGCCTCGGCACTCCGGGACTCCGACGGCAAGGTGATCGGCGCGATCGGCGTGCTGAGAGACATGCGCGAGCTGGACAAGGCACGCGCCTACGCCGAGTCGCTGATCAAGAACGCGCCCGACCCGGTGTTCGTCTCCGACCTGGAAGGCAAGATCCTCGAGGCCAACGACGCGGTCTCGGAGCTGCTGGGCTTCCGCCGCGACGAGGTGGTCGAGCAGTCGCTCTCGCGCTTCATCAGCGAGGAGGAGACGCGCGAGTTCACCGCGGCGCTCAGAGAGGTCGTCGAGCGCGGCGTCACCCGCAACGCACGCCTCAACCCGCGCGCGGCGACCGGCGAGGTGATTCCGACCAGCTTGAACGCCGCCGCCCTGCGCGACAGCGACGGCAAGGTGATCGGCGCGATCGGCGTGCTCCGCGACATGCGCGAGCTGGACAAGGCGCGCGCCTACGCGGAGAGCCTGATCAAGAACGCGCCCGACCCGGTGTTCGTCTCCGACCTGGAAGGCAAGATCCTCGAGGCCAACGACGCGGTCTCGGAGCTGCTCGGCTTCCGCCGAGACGAGGTCGTCGAGCAGTCGCTCTCGCGCTTCATCAGCGAGGAGGAGACGCGCGAGTTCACGGCCGCCCTCCGCGAGGTCGTCGAACGCGGCGCGACCCGCAACGCCCGCCTCAACCCGCGCGCGGCGACCGGCGAGGTGATCCCGACCAGCTTGAACGCGGCCGCCCTGCGCGACGCCGACGGCAACGTGATCGGCGCGATCGGCGTGCTCAGGGACATGCGTGCGTACGAGGCGGTCGTGCGCGACCTCGAGCAGTCGAAGACCGAGCTGCAGGAAAAGATCCTCGACCTGGAGAAATTCGAGGAAGTCGTGGTCGGCCGCGAGCTGAAGATGATCGCCCTCGAGAAGGAGCTCGAGCAGTTGCAGGACCAGAACGAGAAGTTCAAGCGGGAGCGCGCCACGGGCTGATGTCCGCACGGCCTGAGACAGAGGCCGAGCCCGACGCAGCCGCCCTGCGTGCGGAGATCGCGCGTCTCGAGCACCGCGTTGCCCAAGCTGAGGAGCGCCGCCGCGCCCTCGTCCACATCATGGACGACCTCAACGAGTCGAACCGGAAGCTCGGCGAGCAGCGCAAGGCGATGCTGCACATCCTCGAGGACTCGCACCAGTCGAACCTGAAGCTGGGCGACAGCCGCAAGGCGATGATCCACATCATGGGCGACCTGCGTGAGACCACGCAGGAGATGGAGCGCCGGGAGCAGGAGCTCAGGGAGAAGCAGGAGCAGCTTGTCCAGGCCGGCAAACTGGCGACGCTCGGCGAGCTGACGACCGGCGTCGCCCACGAGCTCAACAACCCGCTGAACAACATCGGCCTCTTCGTCGGCAACGTCCTCGACCAGGTGCGGCTCGGCCGCTTCGAGAAGGGGTCGGTGCTCGGCGAGCTCGAGAAGGCGATGGAGCAGGTGCGGAAGGCGACCGCGATCATCTCGCACCTGCGGACGTTCGGCCGGCCGGCGCCCGTGACGCTCGAGGCCGTCGACGTCGACGAGGTGATCGAACGCTCGCTGCTGCTGATGCAGGAGCAGCTGCGCCTGCGCGGGATCGAGGTTGAGCTCGACCTCTGCAGCGACGAGCTGATCGTGCTCGGCAACGCGATCCAGCTCGAGCAGGTGTTCATCAACCTGCTCACCAATGCGCGCGACGCGCTCTCCGAATCGCGCGGAAAGACGATCCGGATCGGGACGAGCCGCGACGGAACGTGGATCAGCGTCAAGTTCGCCGACACGGGGCCCGGGATTCCGCGCGACGTCGAGCAGCGCATCTTCGACCCGTTCTTCACCACGAAGGAGGTCGGCACCGGCACCGGGCTCGGGCTCTCGATCACGTACAGCATCCTCAAGGAGCACGGGGGCCGGATCTCGGTCGAACCGAAGCGGGGGCGCGGCGCGAGCTTCCTGATCCAGCTGCCGGTCATGACCGGCCCGCCGCCGGAGGAGCCGCTGTTTTGAACAATGACGCGATACCGGGCCGGATCCTGATCGTCGACGACGACACGGCGCTGCTCGAGGCGCTCCCGCGGGCGCTGAAGCTGCGGCTCGACGGGATCCAGATCGACACCTCCGACAACGCGGCAGACGCGCTCGATCGGATCCGCGAGACCGACTACGACGCCGTCGTCAGCGACATCAAGATGCCCGGCCTCGACGGGCTCGAGGTGCTGCGCGAGATCAAGAAGCTGCGCCCGAAGACGCCGACGGTGCTGATCACCGGGCACGGCGAGCACGACCTGGCGGTGCAGGCCCTGCGCGGCGGCGCCTACGACTTCGTGCAGAAGCCGATCGACCGCGACTACTTCGTCGCATCGTTGGAGCGCGCGATCGAGCTGCGCCGGCTCGAGCGCCGCGTCGACGAGCAACGCCACGCGCTGGAGCGGCACGCGCGCGTGCTCGAGCACGTGGACGACGGCATCTTCCTCATCGACGACGAGGGCGTCGTCCAGCACTGGAACCCCGCGGCGGCAGCGGTGACGGGTATCGAGCCCGAGGAGGCGCTAGCCCGGCGAATCGACGACGTGCTCACGGGGTGGCCTACCGTGGCGGAGCTCGTTCCGATCGCGCCGAGCCCCGACCCAGGCGGTCCGTCATCGAAGACGCTCCCGCTCGAGCTCGGGGGCAAGGAGCTGTGGCTCTCGATCTCGGGCGTGCGGTTCGTCGACGGCATCGTCTACGCCTTCCGGAACGTGACCGAGCAGCGCGCGCTCGACGAGCTCAAGGGCGAGTTCGTCGCGACGGTCTCCCACGAGCTGCGAACTCCGCTCGCCGCGATCTACGGCTCCGCCCAGACGCTGCGGCGTGAGGACGTGACGCTCGATCCGGAGACGCGGGGTCGGCTACTCGAGGTGATCACGGCCGAGTCGGAGCGCCTGACGCGGATCGCCGGCGACATCCTCCTCGCGAACACGCTCGCCTCCGGCCGTCTCCGCCTCAACCACAAGAGCGTCGACGTGGCGACGCTCGCCGGTGACGTCGTCGACGAGGTGCGGGCGGCCTTCGTCGATAGAGAGGACATCACGATCGAAGTCTCCGGGACGAACGGCATCGGCGAGATCGTCGCCGACGGCGACCGCCTGCGGCAGATCCTGATCAACCTCCTCGACAACGCCGTCAAGTATTCGCCCGGCGGCGGCCGCGTGCGGCTCGAGCTCGAGGCGCGCGCGAACGGGATCCGCTTCGCCGTCAGCGACGACGGCATCGGCATCGCCGCGGGCGAGCAGCAGCAGATCTTCGGCAAGTTCTACCGCGTCGACCCGACCCTGAGCCGGGGCGTCCGCGGCACCGGCCTCGGGCTCTACATCTGCCGGGAGCTCGCGCGGCGGATGCAGGGGCACGTGTGGGTCGAGTCGCGCGAGGGCGAGGGCTCGACGTTCTACGTCGACCTGCCGGTCGTCCGGCCGGTCGAACAAAGCGAGAAGGCAGCCGTCGTAACCTAGGCATGAGGATCGGGGTAGGGGTCGTCGCCGCAGTGTTGCTCGCGCTCACGGGTGCGCCGCACGCGTCCGCCGCGACGTTCGCAGTTACGCGCACCGACGATCCGGCGCCGGACGCCTGCGCCCCGTCGGACTGCTCGCTGCGCGAGGCCGTTCTCACCGCGAGCCCGGGCGACGTCGTTCAGGTGCCGGCCGGTCACTACCGGCTCTCGATTCCCGGCGCGGGCGAGGACGTGGGCGCCACCGGCGACCTCGACCTGAAGAAAAACGTCACGATCGCCGGCGCGGGAACGCGCTCGGCGGTGATCGACGCGCAGGGGATCGACCGGGTCTTCGACGTGGCAAGCGGCGTCCAGGCGCAAATCACAGGCGTCACCGTGACGGGCGGGCAGGTGGCGGGAGACGGTGGCGGGATCCGCAACCTCGGCCAGCTTGGACTCGTCCAGGACGCGATCGTCAGCAACCGCGCCCAGGGGTCGGGCGGGGGGATCGAGAACGGCGGGAGCGCAATGATCCTGCAGTCCCTGATCGCGAACAATCAGGCGACCGACGGAGGCGGTCTCCACGGCGGTGCGTCCAACCTCCAGACGACGACAGTCAGCGGCAACGTCGCGGGGGCGCCGGGCGTGACCGGCCACGGCGGCGGCATCGACGGCACCGCCCCGGGGAGTCTCACGCTCGGAAACAGCACGCTCACAGACAACCGATCGTTCAACTCCGCGCTCACCGGCGGAGGAATCGAAGACGCGCCCTACGCGAACCCCTACGACACCATCCTCGCCCACAACGTCACGTACGCCGAGGACCAGACCTCGAGTGCGCTCAGCAACTGTGCCGATCCGGTCAGCTCAGGAGGTTTCAACCTCTCCGATGGGACCGACTGCGGGCTGACCGAACTCGGGGACCGGCAGGGCATCCCGGTACTGCTCGGCCCACTCGCCGACAACGGCGGCCCGACTGACACCGAGGCCGTGCTGCCTGGCAGCCTCGCCCTCGACAGCGGCGCGTGCGCATTTGCCGGAGACGTCGATCAGCGCGGAGTCTCCCGCCCTCGTGGTACCCGCTGCGACGTCGGCGCGTACGAGCTCGCGCCGCCGCTCGTCTCGACCGCGGCCGCAACCTCCGTGGCGTTCTCGGCCGCGACGCTCAACGGCACCGTCGACCCGAGCTTCCGGGAGACGGCCGTCTACTTCGAATACGGACGCACGACGGCCTACGGCTCGACCACGCCGGAGCAGATCGTCGGATCCGGGAACGGGCCGCTCTCCTACTCGGTCCTGCTGAGCGGCCTGCGCCAGGGGGTCACGTACCACTACCGGCTCGTCGGGGCGAATGCCGAAGGCACGACGGTCGGCGCGGACCAGTCGTTCACGACGCTCGACCGGACGAAGCCGGTCCTGACCCTCCTGCGGGTCGGCCCCGGTCTCTTCCACCGAAAGAACGGGGCCACGCTCGCCTTCACGCTGAGCGAGAACGCGACCGTCACGTTCCGGTTCGACCACGTTCTCCGCGGCGTGAGGCGCGGCAAGCGCTGCGTCAAGATCACGCGGCGCAACCGGCGCAGGCGTCCCTGCACGCGCTATCTGCCGGTCTCGGGCAGCGTCGTCCAGCCGGGCGCCGAAGGGCCGAACTCGATCCACTTCGACGCGAGGGTCGGAGAGAAGCTGCTGACCTTCGGCGCCTACCGCCTCCGCGCGACTCCGAAGGACGGCGCCGGAAACGTCGGCAAGACCTCTCTCGCCGCGTTCCGCGTCATCCGCTAGCCGGAAGCGGATCAGTACGATCCGGCCATGGCCGCGGCGGTCCGGATCGGCACCTGCTCCTGGGCGGACGAGTCGCTCTCGAAGTACTTCTACCCGCCGCAGGTGAAGGGCGCGGAGGAGCGCCTCCGCTACTACACCGACCGCTTCGACACCGTCGAGGCGAATTCGACCTACTACCGGCTCCCCGACCGCGAGATGGTGCAGAAGTGGGCCGACCGGACTCCCGAGGATTTCTTGATGCACGTGAAGGCCTTCGGCGTGATGACGCGCCACCCGGTGAAGATCGAGCAGCTGCCGACCGACCTCCGCGACGAGGCACCCGCCGACGAGCGCGGCCGCGTCGACCGCCCGCCGCGCGAGTTCCGCGGCGAGATCTTCCGACGCTTCCACGACGCGCTCGAGCCGCTGCGCGAGACGGGGAAGCTCGGCGGGATCCTGATGCAGTTCCCGCCCTACGTCGTCCCGAGGCCTGCGGCGTTCGGCTACCTCGAGTGGGCGGAGGAGCAGCTCGGCGGAGACGAGATGCTCGTCGAGTTCCGCCACGGGAGCTGGCTCGACGACGAGCACCGCGACGAGACGCTCGCGTTTCTCGAGCGCCACGGCATGACGTACGTCATCGTCGATGCGCCTCGCACCGGCGGTGCCAACGTCCTCCCCACGGTCGTCGCGACGACGAGCCCGACCGCGTACGTGCGCTTCCACGGCCGCAACGCCGAGACCTGGAACAAACGGGTTCGGAGCGCCGCCGAGCGGTTCGACTACCTCTATCCGGAGGAGGAGCTCCGCGAGTGGGTCGAGCCGCTGCAGGAGCTCGCAGGGAAGACGGAGAGCGTCTACGCAATGTTCAACAACAACGGCCGCTCAACGCTCGGCGGCGAGACGATCGCCCAGGCGCCCGTGAACGCGCAGATGCTCAAGGGCCTCTTGCACGAAGCGCAGATCGCCGTTTAGATCGCGAGCTGGCGGCAGCAGTCCGCCGTGTGGTCGCAGACCTCCGCGCAGATCGCCAGCTGCTCGTCCGAGCTATCGAGATGCCGACAGTGCGCGGCGACCTTCTCGCAGGCCTCGGCGCAGACCGCGGACAGCATGACGCTGAGCTCCGAGGCGCGCAGCAGGATGTTCTGCGTCGTCTGGCAGACCTCGCAGCAGTCGATCAGCAGCCGCAGGTGGCGCTGGTCGAAGACGTCGATTCCGGAATCGAGCGAGTAGGTCAGGGTCTCGGTGCAGGCCGTGTAGCAGTCCGAGGCCGCATCGATGCAGGCGCGCACTTGCGGCGAGATACCGACTCGCTCGCGTTCCTCCCGGGACATCCCACTCGTAGGCTACGCGCAAGCGTCCCTCCGCCCTTCGACTGCAAGCAAGCCTTGATCCCGCGCTCGTCAGGCGCACACGTTGCCTGTACGCTCGCTGAGGGCCGGGAGATGGAACAGGACTTCGTCAAGAACGCCGCGCATGAGCTGCGGACGCCGGTGTCGGCGATCTCGAGCGCGATCGAGGTCCTGCAGGACGGCGCCAAGAACGACCCTGAGGCCCGCGACCGATTCCTGGGCCACATCGAGCAGGCGACGGCCCGGCTCGAGCGGCTGCTCGACGCGGTGCTCGTCCTCGCCCGCGCGCAGACCGGTGAGGAGCAGCCGGCGCTCTCGACCGTGCCGCTCGAGCCGGTCCTGCGCCAGGTCTTCGACGGGATCACGCCACACGCCGGCGTGTCGCTCGAGATCGAGGCGCCGCCGGGCCTCGCCGTCGCGACGAACCCGCGCCTGCTGGAGCAGCTGCTCGGCAATCTCGTTGCGAACGCGGCCAAGCACACGGACTCCGGGAGCATCCGCCTGATCGGCTCCCGCGTCGACGACACCGTCGCGATCGAGGTGCTGGACACCGGCCACGGGCTGGAGCCGAAAGACGGCGAGCGGGTCCGGCGCGAGTCGCCCGAGCTCCAGGGGCTCGGGATCGGGCTCACCATCGTGCGCGAGGCCGTTCGCGCGCTCGGCGGCGAGGTCGAGATCGGCCCCCGGGCCGGCGGCGGCACGACGGCACGCGTCGTGCTCCCGGCCGCGGACGGGCCCGCTCCTTGAGCCGGATCCTCGTCGCCGACGACGAGCAGAGCGTTCTCGACGCGATCGCCTACGCCCTCGAGCGGGAGGAGTTCGAGGTCGACACGGTCACCGACGGCGAGGCAGCGCTCGCAGCCGCGCGAGGCTCCGAGTACGACCTTCTGATCCTGAACGTGATGATGCCGCGGCTGTTCGGCACGGACGTCATCCGGGCGCTGGAGGGCGAAGGAACGGCGCCGATCGTCCTGCTGAGCGCCCGCGACGCGCGCGAGGATCGCATCGAAGGGCTCGAGCTCGGCGCCGACGACTACGTCACGAAGCCGTTCTCGCCGCGAGAGCTCGTCAGCAGGGTGCGCGCGATCCTGCGCCGGCAAGAGCACGAGCTGCATCGGGTCGGGCTCATCCGGGACATCCCCGGCATGGAGCTCGACTACGAACGAGGCATCGTGGTCCGCAGCGGCGAACGCATCTCGCTCACCCGCTCGGAGGTCCGGCTGCTCGGCCTCCTCGCGGAGCACGCCGGCGAGATCGTCAGCCGGCGGACGCTGATGGAGCACCTCTGGCAGAGCGACTTCGTCGGCGGCGAGCGCGCCGGCGACGTCCACGTCTCGAACCTCCGCCGGAAGCTCGGATCGGACGTGATCGAGAGCGTGCGCGGCGAGGGCTACCGCCTTCGTGTCTGAAACGTAAGCGAACCCACATACTTCGGCACGCTCAGGGGGCTAGGTTCTTTTGACAAGGAGCCCCCCTGGCCCAATTCGCCCGCATCCTCGTTGCAGACGACGACTCGGCAGTGCTCGATGCGATCACGCACAGCCTGGAGAACGAGCATTTCGCCGTCATCACCGCGGGCGACGGCGACGAGGCTCTCGAGACCGCCCGCGCGACGCAGTTCGACGTCGTGATCCTGAACGTGATGATGCCGCGGATGTTCGGGACCGACGTCTGCCGGAACCTGCGGGCCGAGAGCGACGTCCCGATCATCCTCCTGAGCGCGCGCGACTCCGAGATCGACCGAGTCCTCGGCCTCGAGCTCGGCGCCGACGACTACATCACGAAGCCGTTCTCGATGAACGAGCTGATCAGCCGCGTCCGCACGATCCTCCGCCGCAGGGAGCTCGACCGCGTCGCGGCGGGGGGAATCCAGCAGGTCGGGGACATCCGCATCGACCTCGCCCGCCACCAGGTGATGATCGCCGGCGAGCCGGTCCACCTGACCCGGTCGGAGTTCCGGCTCCTGACGCTGCTCGCCGCGGAGCCGGAGCGCGTCTTCACGAGGCACGAGATCATGGAGCATCTCTGGCAGAGCGCGTACGTCGGCGACGAGCGGGCGTGCGACATCCACATCTCGAACCTCCGCCGGAAGATCGAGCGCGACCCGCGGAGCGCAGAGCGACTCTTGACCGTGCGCGGGGTCGGGTACTCACTCGTTCCGATCGTGAGCGTCGCCACACACAACTGACGTCGAATTCCGATGGAACGCCCGTGGAGAGCGGCGTAGCCTGCCCGCGGGAGGGTCGAATACATGGAGCCGTACAAAATCGAGCGCGCGGCAGCGGGCCCCTTCGTGACCGTTCTGACGGTTTCGGGCGCCATCCAGGACGGTGCCCAGGATGAGCTGCGCACGCACCTCGGGAACCTCGAGCTCGCCTCCCAGAACGTCGTCGTCGACCTGACGGAGGCGGTCCTCTACGACTCCTGGCCGTTCCCGCTGCTGGCCGGCGAGGCACAGCGATTCGACGGCGACGGCGGCAGGCTCGTCGTCGTCAGCGGCGACAACCCGACCGTCAAGCCGTTCGTCGGCGACCCGTCCCTTCCCGGTCTCGTCTGGTTCGCCTCGCTCGACGACGCGATGGTCGAGCTGCTCGGAGAGCTGGCCAGGCTCGGAGAGTGGCCGCCCGCGAACACCGTTGCCAATGAGAACGGGGCAGGACACGCGGAGTAACGGAGCCTCGGGCACCGCGACGGCGCGCCCACGGCTCCTGCTCTTCCACTCGCAGGTCTCGGGACGCTGCAGGCGCGTCGACGGCTTTCTGGCCCAGGTGCTCCAGCGGCGCGCGAACCATGCGACGTTCGAGCTGGAGCGGATCGAGGCCGAGGAGAAGCCCGACGTGCACGAGAGCTTCGGGATCGACGCGTTGCCGACGCTGGTCGTCGTCGAGGGCGGGAGGATCCGCGGCCGGATCGTCGACCCGGGCGGCTGCAAGGCGATCGAGCGCTTCCTCGCCCCCTGGTTGCGCTGACGTAGCATCCTGCAAATGGAGCCGTGGTCGTACGACCTCGCGGGCCGCTTCGACGAGCACGCCTTCGACAGCGAGGTCCTGAAGGACAATCCGCTCGGCGACCCGCACGTGCGGCCGCTCTGGGTCTACGTGCCGCCCGCGTACGAGGACGAGCCGGACCGCCGCTACCCGAGCATCTACGTGATCCAGGGCCTCACGGGGCAGATCGACGCCTGGCGCAACCGGACGTCGTTTCGGAAGAACTTCCCGGAGCTCGCCGACGAGCTGTTCGCGACCGGTGAGTCGCCGCCCGCGATCCTCGTCTTCGTCGACGCGTGGACCTCGGTCGGCGGGAGCCAGTTCATCGACTCACCCGGGACCGGCCGCTACCTGACCTACATCTGCGACGAGATCGTCCCGTGGGTCGACTCGACTTACCGGACCAAGGCCGAGGCCGCCCATCGCGGAATCACCGGGAAGTCGAGCGGCGGGTACGGCGCGATGGTCGACCCGATGCTGCGCCCGGACGTCTTCGGCGGCCTGGCAACCCACGCGGGCGACGCGCTCTTCGAGATGTGCTACCTGCCCGACTTCCGCAAGTCGGTGCGGGAGCTGCGGGACAAGTACGACCGCTCGTTCGACAAGTTCTGGGAGGACTTCCACAGCCGGCCCGCGTTCTCGAAGGACAGCGACTACCACCTCCTGAACGACTGGTGCATGGCGGCCTGCTACTCGGCGGACGAGGACGGCACCGTCCACCTGCCCTACGACGTCGAGACGGGCGAGCTGCGGCCGGAGGTCTGGGAGCGCTGGCTTGCCTGGGACCCGGTGCGAATGGTGCCGCGCCATGCCGACGCGCTGCGTGGCCTCAAGGCCATCTACATCGACGCGGGCAGGCGAGACCAATTTTATCTCGATCTCGGCGCCGAGGCGTTCCGGGGCGAGCTCGAGAAGATCGGCGTCACCGACGTCTTCTTCGAGCTCTTCGACGCGACGCACTCGGCGATCGAGTACCGCTACCCGCTCGCGGTCAAGTACCTCGCGGAACGACTCGCGTGATCGCCGCGGCAGGGGTCGCCGCGGCAGCGCTGATCTGCCTCGATCCGGGGCACGGCACGCCGCCCGCGATCGGGCGGCAGACGGAGCCGATCGGGCCGGGCTCACACGTGCTGAAGGTCAAGGACGGCGGTGGGGCGCACGGAGAGGCGGCGGTCGCGCTGGCGATCGCGAAGCGCACACGGGCGCTTCTGCTCGCGCGCGGCTTCCGCGTCGCGATGACCCGCACCGGCCCGACGATCGATCTCCCCGACGGCGACGGCAACATCGCCCGCGCGCGGTTCTGCAACCGGCGCCATGCGGCGCTGATGGTGCGGATCCACGCCGACGGCTCGTCCGACCGGTCGCTGCACGGGGCCTCGACGCTGGTGCCCGCGTGGCACAGGGGCTGGACCGACGACATCTACGGCCGGAGCCTGCTGGCGGGGCGGGCGGTGCAGAAGGCGGTGGTCGCCGCGACCGGCGCGCTCGACCGTGGGATCGTCCGGCGCTCCGACCTGACCGGCTTCAACTGGGCCAACGTGCCGGCAGTCCTCGTCGAGACGGGCTTCCTCTCGAACCCGAACGACTCGCGGTTGCTGCACACGCCGTCGTACCGGCAGCGAGTTGCGCGCGGCCTCGCGAACGGCGTTTCGGCTTTCGTCGGCCTACCGCGCTGAGTCGCGGCGCATCTGATCCGCGGCGGCCCGCCCGCGCTCGTGCACCGCTCGCCGGCGATCGTCGACCTCGGCCTCGTCGACCGGCGTCTCGGCCGACTCGAACTCCTCGCGCTCGTCCACGAGGGCACGAGACTCGTCGAGCCGCTGCCGCAGCTCCTCGGCGCGTGGGTCCGGCGGCGACGGGGGCGCAGCCGGCTTGCGCCGCAGGGCGCGGACGACGGCCGCACCGGCGACGCCGATCGCACCCAGCCAGGCGGTCCGGGCTCTCACCAGGCCGATGCTACACTGGCCGCCTTCCTGCCTCGTCATCGCGCCGTCCGTTCCCGAGCGGCGCTCGCCGGCGAGGCCGCCTCAGACCGAAGGAAGGGAGGATTCGGGAGCGTGACTGACTACGAGATCCTGCTGATGCTCGATCCCGAGGTGCCCGAGGAGCGGCAGACCGAGATCGTGACGCGCGTGCGCGAGGCGATCGAGCGCGACGGCGGGCGCTGGGACAACGAGGAGGCGTGGGGCCGCCGCCGGCTGGCCTACGAGATCGACCACAAGCCGGAGGGCGTCTACCACCTGCTGACCTTCGCGGCCGAGCCCGCGACCCTCGACGAGGTCTCGCGTGTGCTCAAGATCACCGACGGCGTCATGCGGCACATGGCCGTCCGCCGCGTCAAGGGCGCGTCCACCCGGCCGCCGGAGCCGGGGCCCGAAGTGCCCGTAGCGACAGCGGCTTCGACGAGTCAGGATTCGGAACCGGAAAGCACCGCCTAGAGCCCGAGAGGAGAGGGAGGAATGGCCAACATCAACCGCGTCGTCCTGGTCGGAAACCTGACGAAGGACCCCGAGTTGCGCCACACGCCGAGCGGCACCGCCGTTTGCAGCCTCAGAATCGCCGTCAATTCGCGCCAGAAAGACGCAAGCAGCGGCGAGTGGACCGAGAAGCCGAACTTCTTCGACGTCACCGTCTGGGACAAGCAGGGGGAGAACTGCGCGCAGTACCTCTCCAAGGGCCGCCCCGTCGCCGTCGACGGCCGGCTCGACTGGCGGGAGTGGGAGGCCCAGGACGGCACCAAGCGCCAGGCGGTCCAGATCATCGCCAGCACGGTCCAGTTCCTCGGCGGCCGGCCAGAAGGCGAGGGCGGGCAGCCACAGTTCGTCCCCGCCGGCGCACCGGCTGAGAGCGGCGCCGACTTCGCGGCCGGCGGCGACGACGACATCCCGTTCTGATGCCGCAGCGAGGAGACCAGCGACAGCAGGGCCGGAAGCGCGGCCCCTCGCCCGGAGGGCCGATCCGCAAGCGCAACTGCTACTTCTGCCGCGAGAAGGTCGACGAGGTCGACTACAAGAACATCAACCAGCTCCGCCGCTACGTCTCGGAGAAGGGCAAGATCCGCTCGCGCCGGATCACGGGCGCGTGCCGGCGGCACCAGCGGCAGGTCGCGGCGGCCGTGAAGCGAGCGCGCGAGATGGCGCTCCTCCCCTACTCCACCGGCTGATGGAAGTCATCCTCCGCCAGGACGTCGAGAAGGTCGGCCTCCGCGGCGAGGTCGTCGACGTCGCGCCCGGGTTCGCGCGGAACTACCTGCTGCCGCGGAAGCTCGCGGAGACGGCGACGGCCGCCAAGGTGGCCGAGCTGCGCAAGCACGAGGGCAAGCGCGCCCGCCAGGAGGCGCAGAGCTTCGAGCAGGCGCAGGAGATCACGCAGCGCCTCGAGGGCTCGGAGCTGCGCTTCGACGTACGCGCCGGTGAGACCGGCACGCTCTTCGGCTCCGTCACAGCGACCGACATCGCGGACGCGGTCTGGAGCACGCACCGCATCCGGGTCGACCGGCGCAAGGTCGAGCTGGCGGACTCGATCAAGCGGATCGGGCGCTACGAGGTTCCGGTGGAGCTGTTCGCGGACGTCACGGCGACGCTGCGGCTCGCGATCGTCCCGGAGGGCGGAGAGCTGCCGCCGCAGGAGGAGCTCGACGCGATTGCGGCCGAGGAGGCCCGCGCCGAGGCGGAGGCCCAGGCAGAGGCCGAGGCCGAGCACGAGGAGGCAGAGGCTGTGATCGAGGCCGTGGTCGCCGAAGAGGAAGCTCCAGAGGAAGGGGAGGCCGAGTCAGAGGCTCCCGCCGCCGAAGACGAGCAGCCCGAGCGGCCCGAGCCCGAGCTGTAACAAAAGCGCACAGCCTTCTCCACAGGTCCTCGAGAGCCTGTGGAATTTCGCCTGAATTTCCCGCTCCGAGCGGGAAAACCGCCCACAGGTGTCGTCCGGGGCTTTCGGGAACATTCGTTCCCTTGTGCCTGCAAACCGGGTGAAGCCGCGGCGAGGGCGCCTGTCGAAAGGCGGGTCGTCCAGACCTTTCAAGGCCGCTCCGAGAGTGGTTTCGTAACGTCGTGGCCCAACTCGCCCAGGCCTCGCAGACCGCCCCGGTTCCGCCGCAGAATCTCGAAGCCGAGGAGTCAGTCCTCGGCGCGATGATGCTCTCCCCCGGCGCAATCGGGGCGGTCAGCGAAGTCGTGGACGCGGGCGACTTCTACCGCGAGAGCCACGCCAAGATCTACCGTGCCGCGCTCGCCCTCTACGCCAAGGGCGAGCCCGTCGACGCGATCACCCTCGTCGACGAGCTCGAAGAGCGCGGGGAGCTCGAGGACGCGGGTGGCCGCGTCCGCGTCCACGAGCTGGCGGCGCTTGTCCCCGCAAGCGCCAACGCCGGGCACTACGCCCGGATCGTGCGGGAGATGGCAACGCTCCGCGGCCTGATACGGGTGGGCGGCGAGATCTCGATCCTCGGCTGGGAGCGGCCAGGCGAGACGACCGACCTCGTCGACCGGGCCGAGCAGATCGTCTTCGACCTCTCCCAGGCCCGGGTGACGAGCGAGTTCAGTCACATCGAGGAGCTGCTGAAGGAGAGCTTCGAGCGCATCACCGCTCTCTACGAGGCCGGTGCCGATGTCACCGGCACGCCGGCGGGGTTTCGCGACCTCGACCGGCTCACCTCCGGCTTTCAGCCGGGGAACCTGATCATCGTCGCCGCCCGCCCGAGCATGGGGAAGTCGGGGCTCGGGCTCTGCATGGCGGCCAACCTCGCCGTCCGCGAGGAGCGCCCGGTCGCGATCTTCACGCTCGAGATGTCGAAGTCGGAGGTCACCCAGCGGCTGATGTGCAGCGAGGCGAAGGTCGAGTCGCAACGGTTGCGCACCGGCAAGCTCGGCGCCGACGACTGGCCCCGCCTGACCGCCGCCTGCGACCGGCTCGCGAAGGCGCCGATCTACGTCGACGACACCGGCTCGATCACGATGATGGAGATCCGCTCCAAGGCGCGGCGGCTGAAGTCACGCGAGCCGGACCTCGCCCTGATCGTCGTCGACTACATGCAGCTGATGACCTCGGGCGCGAGCGTCGAAAACCGCGTCCAGGAGGTCTCGCAGATCTCGCGCTCGCTGAAGATCCTCGCTCGCGACCTCGACGTCCCGATCGTGGCGATGTCGCAGCTCTCGCGTGCGGTCGAGCAGCGGCACGACAAGCGGCCGATCCTCTCCGACCTGCGCGAGTCGGGCTCGATTGAGCAGGACGCCGACCTCGTCATGTTCATCTACCGCGACGAGTACTACAACGAGGAGTCCGACCAGCAGGGGATCGCGGAGGTGCATCTCGCCAAGCACCGCAACGGGCCGACCGACACGGTGAAGCTCTCGTTCCTGAAGCGCTACGCGAAGTTCGCCGACCTCGCTCCCGCCGGCTAGTCGTGTCCGCGTTCGAGCAGACCATCGTCCTCCTCGCCCGGGCGACCGCGTTCACGGTCGTGTGCCAGGTGTGCGCCGACCTGGATCCGCACGGCGAGTACGCGGGCCTGACCGCGCAGGGAAGCCTGCGACTCGGGCACGACATGGGCTGGACCGAGTGTCCCCGCGGCCACCGCATCCGCGTGATCCGCGCCGGCGGCGCGGTGTCGGCCGAGGCGACGACGCCGCTCTGGTAGCGCGAAGGGCCCGTGCGGGCCCCTCGCTCATCCACTTCGACCGCGGTTTACGGCGCGCTTAGGGCGACCGTCCGGTGCGCCATGACGGCGTGCCCGACCTTGAACGCCCGGCCCGAAATGCAGGCTGCGTTGACCGTCGCGGCCCAGAATCCCGGGGCCTGACCGGTCGCCGGTGCATCGAACGACGTCGTCAGGCCGACCGTTGCGCCACTGTCGTTCGTGTAGAGGTAGCCCTGCCCGGCGGCGGGGTTGCCGAACTGCGTGACACCTTGCACGCCGAGACAGTCCGCGCGCGTTTTCAACGTCTTCACGGAAGCGGTCAGCGTCTTCACCTTCGCTTCGAGCGCCTTGACGCGAGCCGGAATGCTCTTCGTGGAGGTCGAGGTCGCGCTCGACGCGAACTGCACCGCGACTGTCGCGAGCACGGCCACCACGCACCCTGCGGCAAACATCTTCATAGGAGCCTCCTGCCTCTTTGACGAACCCCGGAGCGGCCGACTATCTCATGTCGTATCAACCGATACAAGAGTCGGCAGTAGGCTCCCTCGGTGGCCCGCCTGATCGTCCTGCTCCGCGGCGTGAACCTCGGATCGACCAACCGCGTGCCGATGCCGAAGCTGCGCGCGGCGCTGGAGGAGGCGGGCTTTGAGGACGTGGCGACCTACGTGCAGAGCGGGAACGTCGTCCTCTCCAGCGGCGATTCGGCTCCGCAGGTGGCGCGCACGTGCGAGCGCGTGATCAAGCAGGAATTCGGGCTGGAGGTCCCGGTCGTCGTGCGAACGCGCGCGCAGCTGGCCCGGATCGTGAAGCGCAACCCGCTCGGCAAGGCGGCGACAAACCCGAAGCGCTACCAGGTGAGCTTCCTCGAGAAGAAGCCGACCGCGGCGCTCGTCCGGAAGCTCGAAAAAGTGGCCGCGCCGGCCGAGCAGGTGGTCGCCGCCGGGCGCGAGATCTACGCGTGGCACCCGGAGGGGGTGGCGAGATCGAAGCTCTGGGCCGCGCTCGCCGGCAAGCGGCTCGGCGTCACCGCGACCGCCCGGAACTGGACGACGGTCACGAAGTTGCTCGAGCTAGCTGACGCGTAAGGCAAACTCCGGCTCGTGCCTGCGACCGTGATCGTCGGGGCGCAGTGGGGAGATGAAGGGAAGGGCAAGATCGTCGACCTGCTCGCCGAGCACTCCGACCTCGTCTGCCGTTACAACGGCGGGCCGAACGCGGGCCACACGATCGTCGCGGACGGGGAGACGTACAAGCTCAAGCGGGCTGCGTCGTCGACCCGCAGGTGCTGATCGAGGAGCTGGACGACCTCGAGTCGCGCGGCGTCTCGACCGGGCTCGTGCGGCTGTCCGGGAATGCGCACCTCGTGATGCCGTGGCACCGGCTGATCGACAGCGCGAGCGAGCGGCGGCTCGGGAAGCTGCAGATCGGGACGACGAAGCGCGGGATCGGGCCGACCTACGCCGACAAGGCCTACCGGCTCGGGATCCGCGTCCAGGACCTCCTCGACCGGAAGATCCTGCGCCAGAAGATCGAGGTCGCGCTCGCGGAGAAGAACGTCTGGCTCGAGCGCATCTACGGCGAGGAGCCGGTCGAGCTCGAGGGGCTCGTGGAGCGGTACGAGCACTACGCGGAGCGGCTCGGGCCGATGATCGCCGACACGTCGCTGCTCGTCGACCAGGCGCTCCGCGACGGCAGGCACGTGCTGCTCGACGGCGCCCACGGGACGCTGCTCGACCTCGATCACGGCACCTACCCGTTCGTGACCTCGTCGCCGACGGTTGCAGGCGGTGCCGCGGTCGGGATGGGGATCGGGCCGACGCGGATCGACTCGGTGATCGGAGTCGCCAAGGCCTACGTCACGAGAGTCGGCGCCGGCCCGTTCCCGAGCGAGATCCACGGGCCCGACCAGGAGCGGCTGCGCGAGCTCGGCGGGGAGTTCGGGACCGTGACCGGCCGCGAACGCCGCTGCGGCTGGCTCGATCTCGTCGCGCTCCGCTACGCGGCGCGGCTGAACGGGCTCACGTCGCTGGCGCTGACGAAGCTCGACGTGCTGTCCGCCTTCGCCGAGCTGCCGGTCTGCGTTCGCTACCGGCTGCGGGACGGCTCGGAGACCGAGGACTTCCCCGCACACCAGAGCGACTTCCATCACTGCGAGCCGGTCTACGAGACGCTGCCCGGCTGGCAGCAGCCGCTCGACGAGCTGACGGACGTCTCGGAGCTGCCTGAGGCGGCGCGCGCGTACGTCGAGCTGATCGAGGAGCGCCTCAGCGTCGAGGTCTGCCTGATCGGCACCGGCCGCGAGCGCGAGCGCGTGCTTGCCCAGCGCGGGCTTGAAGCGCTCGCGCGTCCCTAGCTCGGGACGCGGCCGCGCAAAGCCCACGCCTCGGCGCCGAGCGTGAAGCTGCCCTCAGGATCGCCGATGCGGCGGCGGTACTTGTCGCGGACGGCGTTGCGCTGCTCGGGGTCGAGCGATGCGCAGAAGTCGCCTGCCGGCCCGACGCCGAGCTGGAAAGAGTCCCAGAGCTCGTCGAAGCTCTCGTAGCGCGAGGAGACCTCGAGCGGCGCCGGTTCCACGTCCTCGAGCCCCGCCCGACGCCCGAGCTCGGCGAACCCCTCGAGCGAGGCAACCTCGAGCGTCTCGCTCGGTGCGGCGGGAACAACGGAGCGAGCGGCCTGCCAGAACGTCCGCACGAGGAGCATCTCGGAGAAGTTCCACGAGGACGCTGCGACGACGCCCCCGGGCCGCACGACTCGGCCCATCTCGACGAGGCCGGCGACAGGATCGTCGAGGAAGTGGAGGACGAGCTGTGCCAGCGCGGCGTCGAAGGAATCGTCAGGCCAGGGCAGCGCTTCAGCCGCGCCCTTGCGCACGTCAGCGCCGGGCACGCGCGCGGCGCACGCTTCGACGAGCGGTGACGGATCGGCGGCAGCGACCTGCTCGGCGCCGAGCCGGCCGGCGAGCTCCTCGGTCAGGATGCCCGAGCCGCAGCCGACGTCTACGACGGTTCCGGCAAGGCCGATCTCGGCGAAGTCGGCGAAGACCGGCGCGAGCTCGCGCGAATAGCGGCCCATGAACCTGTCGTAGGCGTCACCCGAGACGTCGAAGGCCATCCGGGGTATTCACGTTCTTGAGCTGCGTCTCGTCAAGTGCGAGGCGCGTCGCGTCGAGCTCTGCGAGCGCCTCGTGCAGCGCCAGGTCGCCGCCGGCGAGGCGCCGCTCGAGTACCGGCAGAGCGGTCTTCCGGTACGCGGCGGGCAACGGGCTGGTCAGCGGGGCGGCGGCGCTCGTGCACGCGGCGGCCAGCTCGAGGAGCAGGTCCGCCGTGAGCCGCGGCATGTCGACCGGGACGATGACCGAGACATCCGTTGTCGCCGCCCGGAGACCGGCGACGATCCCGGCGAGTGCTGCCCGCGTCTCCGTTCCATCGTCCAGGACCTTGAACGGGAGGTCGATCTCGTCGGAGGCCTTGCCGACCGCGAGCCGTTCGGCGCACGCCTCGCCGAGCAGGTTCCATGCGCGTTCCGCGAGCGTTTCTCCGTTGAGGCGGGCCAGCGCCTTGGGCGAGCCGAACCGGCTGCTCACGCCGCCGACGAGCAGGACGCCGGTCAGGTCCGGACGCGCCACGCCTCGGTGTAGACGTTGAGCCGCCCGTCGCGCGCGAAGCCGCAGAGCGTTAGCCCGCGGTCACGGGCGAGGTCGACGGCGAGGCTCGACGGGGCGCCGACCGCAACCAGGATCGGGCAGCCGGCGACGGCTGCCTTCTGAACGAGCTCGAACGAGAGGCGGCCGCTGACGCAGAGGATCGCGTCGGCGAGCGGCAGCCGGTGCTCGAGGAAGGCCCAGCCGATGACCTTGTCCATCGCGTTGTGGCGACCCACGTCCTCGCGCAGGCAGAGGAGCTCGCCGTCCGAGTTGAAGAGGCCGGTCGCATGGAGCCCGCCCGTGACCGCGAAGGCGGCCTGGGCTTCGCGCAGCCGGTCGGGCAGGCCCGCGAGGAGCTCGAAGCCGGCCTCGAGCCGGGTGTCGGCGCGCGGCGCGTCGACGGCGACCGACTCGAGCGCGCCCTTGCCGCAGACGCCGCACGAGGAGCTCGTGTAGAAGCTCCGCTGTACGCGGGCCGGATCGAAGCCGGGCGCGTCGACCTCGATCGTGTTCGCGGCAAGGTCGGCCGGGGACGCGGCGGAGATGGGCCTCAGGCCCTCGGTCAGGCAGAAGCCGAGCGCGAGCTCCTCGTCGTTGCCCGGTGTTCGCATCGTGACCGCGACCGGCTGTCCGCCGATCCGGATCTCGAGCGGCTCCTCGACAGCGACCTGGTCCTGCTGCTTGCGGCCCTGCGGCAGCCGGACGACGTCAACCGCCTGCGCCGAGTAGGGCGGCGCCTCGACCGCTTCGTTCTCGGCGCCCATCGCGGCCGTAGCGTACCCGCGTGCAAGCGACACGCTTTCGGCACGGTCCCGTGACAGACACGTGCGCCTTTCTTCTTTACGATCGCCTCGGGGAGGAGGCCGGGCGAACCGAACTACGGGACCAAAGCGCGCGCGGCGGGTTTTCAGGCCGGGTGCGCCTCGAGGAGGCGCGCGTAGAGGTTTCGGTAGCCGGCAACCGCGGCGCCGACGTCGCCCGGGTCGACGGCTTCACCGCTCTCCACCAACCGCGTGATCCGCCGCGCCTCGAGGAACTCCGCGAGCAACTCGGGCTCGGGCGGCTCCTCGACCGCGTCCTGCGCGACCGGCAGCCCGCGGGCGGCCATCATCCGCTCGACGAGCTCGTCCAGCTCTGACAGCGCCTCGGCAGGCGAGTCGGCGACGAGCGGCTCCAGGGCCTGCCACTCCGTCTCCCACTCGTGCCGGTCCAACCCGGGCTCGACCACGCCGAAAAGATGCCTCGCGGGAAAGGTTTGAAACACGTTTTGACTCGCCGAAGCCGCGAGTAGACTCGGCGCGTGAGGGTCCTGGTCGTCGGCTCCGGGGGTCGCGAGCACGCGCTCGCCTGGAAGCTCGCCCAGAGCCCGCGCCTCGAGGCGCTTCACGCCGCCCCCGGGAATCCCGGGATCGCCCGCCTCGGACAGTGCCACCCGGTCCGCGCCGGGGATGCCGAGGGCCTGCTCGGGCTTTGCCGGGAGCTCGAGACCGACCTCGTCGTGGTGGGCCCGGAGGCGCCGCTCGTCGCGGGCCTGGCAGACATGCTTCGCCACGGGGGCGTCGCGGTCTTTGGGCCGAGCCGCGCAGCGGCGCGCATCGAAGGCTCGAAGACCTTCGCGAAGGAGGTGCTCGAGGCGGCAGGCGTCCCCACCGCCGCGCGGCTCGCAGTTGCCCGGCCTCCCTGCGTCGTCAAGGCCGATGGGCTCGCCGCCGGCAAAGGCGTCTTCGTGTGCAGGACGCAGGACGAGCTGGACCGCGGCCTGCGGGCTGCTGCCTCGCTGGGCGACGAGCTCGTGATCGAAGAGCTTGTCCAGGGCGAGGAGGTCTCGCTCTTTGTCCTCACCGACGGCCACGAGATGCTTCCACTCGCTCCGGCCCAGGACTACAAGCGCGTCGGCGACGGTGACGCCGGTCCGAATACCGGCGGCATGGGCGCGTACTCGCCGGTGCCCGGCCTCGGCGAGGCCGAGATCGAGGAGCTCGTCGAAACGATTCACCGGCCCGTGCTCGCCGAGCTTGCCCGCCGGGGAGCGCCGTTTGCCGGCCTCCTCTATGCGGGTCTCATGCTCACTGATGACGGTCCTCGTGTCCTCGAGTTCAACTGCCGCTTCGGCGATCCTGAGACGCAGTCGATTCTTCCCCGCCTCGAGGGCGACCTGCTCGAGGCCCTTGCCGGCGTGGCAGCCGGTGCGCTCGAGAGCCGGGTCAGCGCCGGTGACACGGCCGCGGTGACGGTCGTGCTCGCGGCAGCCGACTATCCCGAACGCGGCGACAGCGGCACCCCGATCGAGGGCGTCGAGGACGCCGAGGCGACAGGCGCACTCGTCTTCCATGCCGCAACCGCGCGCCGGGGAAGCACGCTCCTGACGAACGGCGGGCGCATCCTGAACGTGACCGCCACCGGCGACGACCTGCCGGCGGCGCGCACGACGGCCTATGACGCGGCGGCCCGGATCTCGTTCGCGGGCATGCGGCTCCGCCGGGACATCGGGCTCGCTGCAGCAGAGGGCCATGTCCGTGGCTGAGTCCCCGCTGGTCGGGATCCTGGTCGGCTCGGAGTCCGATCGCGAGCGGATGCAGCCCGCGCTCGACGAGCTCGCCGCGAACGGGATCCCGCACGAGCTCGAAGTGCGCTCGGCTCACCGCGACCCCGAGGCGGTGGCCGAGTACGCGCGCACCGCGCGAGACCGGGGACTCCGCGTGCTGATCGCCGGCGCCGGTCTCGCCGCTGCGCTGCCAGGGGTGGTCGCGGCCCAGACAGACTTGCCGGTGATCGGCGTCCCCCTCCGCTCCGAGAAGAGCGTGCTCGACGGGCTCGACGCCCTGCTCTCGATCGCGCAACTTCCGCCGGGCGTGCCGGTTGCCGCGGTCGGGGTCGACAGCACGAAGAACGCGGCGATCCTGGCGGTGAGGATCCTCCGCCTCCACGACTAGACTCGAGACGGTGATCTCCCGCTACTCCCGCCCGGCGATGGCCAGGGTCTGGTCGGACGAGCGGCGGCTCGCCTGCTGGTTGGAGGTCGAGCTATCGGCCCTTGCGGCTTGGGGCGAGCTCGGCGGCGTCCCCGCGGGCGCCGTTCGGACCATCCAGGAGCGGGCACAGCCGCCCAGTCCCGAGCGCGTGGCGGAGCTCGAGGCGACGCTTCACCACGACACCGCAGCGTTCGTGGACGCGGTCGCGGAGACGCTCGGCCCGGAAGGCCGCTGGTTCCACCACGGGCTGACCTCCTCGGACGTGGTCGACACCGGCCTGTCTCTGCAGGTGCAGGAAGCCGGGGCGCTGCTCCTCAACGGGATCGAGCGGGCACTTCAGGCGGTGATCGCACGGGCGCTCGAGCACCGCGAGACGATCTGCATCGGGCGCACCCACGGCGTCCACGCCGAGCCGACAACGTTCGGGCTGAGGCTCGCGGGCTGGGCGTTCGAGCTCGAGCGCGGACGCGAGCGCTTCGGCGAGGCACTCGAAGGGATGCGGGTGGGCAAGCTCTCCGGTGCGGTCGGCACCTACGCTGCGACCGATCCGGAACTGGAGCGCCTCGCGTGCGAGCGGCTGGGGCTCCGTCCGGAGGCGGCCTCGACGCAGGTGTTGCCGCGCGACCGGCACGCGGCGCTGCTGGCGGCGCTGGCGCTCGTCGCCGCCTCGCTCGAGCGCTTCGCCGTCGAGATCCGCCACCTGGCTCGGACGGAGGTGGCCGAGGTCGCCGAGCCGTTCGGCAAGGGGCAGAAAGGCTCTTCGGCGATGCCGCACAAGCGGAACCCCGTCGTGGCCGAGCGACTCTGCGGGCTGGCACGAGTCGTGCGCGCGAACGCACTCGTCGGGCTCGAGAATGTCGCGCTCTGGCACGAGCGCGACATCTCGCATTCCTCCGCCGAGCGCGTGGTCATTCCCGACTCGTTCCTGGCGCTCGACTACATGCTCGACCGGTTCGCGTGGCTCGTCGAGGGCCTCGAGGTGCGGCCGGAGCGGATGCTGCACAACCTCGAGGCGGGCCACTGGCTCTTCTCCAGCCAGCGCGTGCTGCTCGCGCTCGTCGAGTCGGGGCTCGGGCGCGATGCCGCCTACCGGCTCGTCCAGAAAGATGCCCTCCGCGCGCAGGAGGAGGAACGCGATTTCCGCGAGCTCGTCCGGGGCGACGACGCGATCGCGAGCCGGGTCGACCTCGACTCGCTGTTCGACCTCGCCTGGTACACCCGCCACGCTGACACCGTCTTCGAGCGGCTCGCCGCTCTCGAACGGAGGGAGGAGCCCGTCCATGCCTGAGGCCGCAACGCACGTGGGGAGCGGAAAGGTCCGCGAGCTGTTCGAGCTCGACGAGGGCCGCCTGCTGCTCGTCGCGAGCGACCGTATCTCGACATTCGACGTCGTCCTTCCGACGGAGATCCCGGACAAAGGGCGCGTCCTCACAGGGCTCTCCGGGTTCTGGTTCGCGCGCACGCGCGAGCTCGTCCCGAACCACCTGCTCGGCCTGCGCGACGACGGCCGCTCCACCGAGTGCAGGCGCCTGGAAATGCTGCCGCTGGAGTGCGTCGTCCGCGGTTACCTTGCGGGCTCGGGCTGGAAGGACTACCGAGCGAGCGGCGCCGTCTGCGGGCACGCGCTGCCGGCCGGCCTGCGCGAGTCGGAGCGGCTGCTCGAGCCGATCTTCACGCCTTCGACGAAGGCGCTGGAGGGCCACGACGAGAACATCGACCGCGAGCAGGCCGCCGCGCTCGTCGGCGGAGAGCGCTTCGACGAGGTCGAGCGCGTCTCCCTCGAGCTCTACCGGGCCGCCTCCGACCGCGCCGCCGAACGCGGAATCCTGATCGCCGACACGAAGTTCGAGTTCGGCGTCGACCCGGACGGCACGCTCGTGTTGGCGGACGAGGCGTTCACGCCGGATTCGTCGCGCTTCTGGCCGGCCGACGACTACGAGCCCGGGCGCCCGCAGCCGTCGTTCGACAAGCAGTTCGTCCGCGACTACTGCGAGACGCTCGGCTGGGACAAGACTTACCCCGGCCCGGAGCTCCCCGCCGAGATCGTCGACGGCACGCGCGCACGGTACGTCGACGCCTTCGAACGGCTGACCGAGATCGCGTTCGACGACTACCTGGCCGACCCCGAGGTCGTGCTCCGATGAGGGCGACGGTGCTCGTCCGGCCGAAGCCCGGAATTCTCGATCCGCAGGGCGAGGCGGTCGAGAGCTCGCTGCGCCAGCTCGGCTTCGCGGTCGATGAGGCTCGGGTCGGCAAGGTCGTCGACCTCGAACTTGGTGACGGCGATCCGGAGCAGGCCAAAGCGGACCTCGAGCGGATGTGTCAGCAACTCCTTGCGAACCCCCTGATCGAGTCCTACGAGATCACGGTCACGCCGCGGTGAGCGCGGACCGGGGCCCGAAGATCGCCGTCGTCGTTTTCCCGGGCTCGAACGACGACCGGGACGCGGCGCTCGCACTCGAAGCGCTGGGCGGCGAGCCGCTGCTCGTCTGGCATGCGGAGGCGACGCTGCCCGACGCGGGCGCGGTCGTCCTCCCGGGCGGCTTCTCGTACGGCGACTACCTGCGCTGCGGCGCGATCGCGCGCTTCGCGCCGGTGATGGGCGCCGTCGCCCGTTTCGCAGCCGAGGGCGGACCCGTGCTGGGAATCTGCAACGGTTTTCAGGTTCTCTGCGAGGCTGGTCTCCTTCCCGGGGCGCTGAGGCCGAACGCATCCCTCTCGTTTGTCTGTCGTGACGTAGATCTCGTCGTCGAGAACGCCGACACGCCGTTCACGAGCCGCTGCGAGCCTGGCCGGCGCCTGGCGATCCCGGTCAAGCACGGCGAGGGCTGCTATTTCGCGGACGCCCCGCTGCTCGCGCACCTCGAGGCGAACGGCCAGATCGTCATGCGCTACGAGGACAACCCGAACGGCTCGATCGGCGGCATCGCCGCGGTCGCGAACGAGGCCCGCAACGTCCTCGGCCTGATGCCGCACCCCGAGCACGCTGTCGACCCGCTCCTGGGCTCGGCCGACGGCGCGCTCATCCTCGGCTCGCTGGTCGACGCCGCCCACGAGCGCGTGCCCACTCCGGCCTAGGGCGGCTTCAGGCCCAGAGCCTCGGCAAGACGCGGGTGCTCGGCGAGCCCCGCGCGCAGCCGCTCGAGATCGCGCGCCCTCAGCGTAACCGGCCCGCGCCTAGCGCTTCCCGACGTCGCGTAGGCGAAGCGCACGAGCAGCTCGCCGCCCTTGGCCTCGAGCAGCTGGACGAGGGAGGAGAATCGCTTCCCGCCCGCCGTCTGTGCCAGCTTCAGCTCCTCGACGAGCTCCGCCGGTCCCCAAGGTGTCGCCGTTTTCGCCATCGCCGACCACCGTACCGAGGGAAATGTCACGTGTCTGTGACGCATTCGTGCCGAAACAGTCACAACCACAGATCCCCAAACCGAGGGACGCGCAAAACGGATCGACAGGCGATCCTTTACGAGATGCCTGCTGCGGTCTCGCGTCACCGTGTCTTCCTGCTCGCGACCTCTGCCGCGCTCTACCCGGCAATCCTCGGAACGTTCCTCCTGGCTGAGCGGCCCGGGCTCGGGATCGGCCACTTCTACTACTTCCCGGTCGCCATGGTCGCCCTCGCCTCGGGCCCGGTCTGGGGCATCCTCGCGGGCATCGCCGCGACAGGCTGCTACACGCTCGGGATCGTGATCAACCCGCATCTCCCCGCCTCCGACGTGCTCACCGCGAGCACGTCGATCCGCTTCGTCACCTTTACGACGATCGGCGCCCTCGTCGGCTGGTACGCACACAACAACCGCCAGCTCAGCGATCGCCTCCGCGTCGCGGAGGAACGCGATTTCCTCACGGGCCTCCTCAACACCCGCGCCTTCGACGCTGCCCTCTCCGCGCGCGCCGAGCTCGGCAAGCCCTTCGGCCTGATCCTCGCGGACATGGATTCGCTCAAGGAGGTCAACGACCGCGAGGGCCATGCGGTCGGCAACGACCTCCTCCGGCGCGCGGCCGACCTCCTCAGCCGCAAGCTCGACTACGGCGACCAGGTCGCACGCGTCGGCGGCGACGAGTTCGGGATCATCACCTCGGCACCGGGCACAGACGCCGTCCGCGCTCTCTGCGGCCGGCTGACCGCAATGCTGCACGAGCAGGGGCTCAGCATGAGCTTCGGCTGGGCGGTCTGCCCGCGGGACGGCGACAGCGCGCTGCTCCTCTACCGTGCCGCCGACGAGCGGCTCTATGCGCAGAAGCTGATCAGGAGCCGCCTCTCCGAGGGCGAGGTCGTCGGCCTCCCCTCGCAGGCCGAGCGGCTGATGCTGCGCGCCCGCCGCGGCGCCTGAACAGCAAGACATGTTAGGTTCCGCGCCGTGCGGAAGCGGATCCTGCTGCTCGCGGGGCTCACGCTCCTGGTAGCGGCCTCACCGGCCGCCTCGGCAAGACCCGGCTACGCCTGGCACGACACGCCGACGGGCACGACCGCGCACTTCCGCGGCCTCTCCGCGGTGAGCGCGAGCACCGCCTGGGTGAGCGGCTACACCCCGACCGACGGTGTCGTGCTGCGCACCACCGACGGCGGCGAAACCTGGCAGGACGTCAGCCCGCCCGGCTCGGCAGGCCTGCAGTTCCGGGACATCGAGGCCTTCGACGCCAACCGCGCCGTGGCGATGTCGATCGGCGGGAACGCGACGGACTTCCGGATGTACGTCACGGCGGACGGCGGCCAGACGTGGGCGATCACGTTCGTGAACATGGAGCCGACCGCGTTCTACGACTGCATGAGCTTCTTCGACCAGAAGCGCGGGCTTGCGATCTCCGATCCCACTGACGGCGTGCACTTCCGCGTCATCGCGACCGACGACGGCGGGATGAGCTGGCACGTTACGGGCCTTCAGATGCCGGAGGCGCCCGGCGAGTACGCGTTCGCGGCGAGCGGCGAGTGCCTCACGACAGACCACGGTCACCGCGCGTGGTTCGGCACCGGCGGGAGCGGGGCCAGCGTCTTCCGTTCGGACGACCGCGGTGTCTCCTGGACGATGGCGCCGACCCCGATGCTCTTCGGCCCGACCGCCGGCATCAACGGGCTGGCGTTCAACGGCCAGCAGCGCGGGATTGCGGTCGGCGGCGACTTCGCGCTCCCGACGGCGTCGCCCGACAGCTCCGGCGCGCCGTCCGAGTACCGTTCGGGCGTCACGTGGGTCGACGGTCACACGGCCATCGCGGTCGGCCTCTCCGGCAGTGACGTCAGCGGCAACTTCGGCGCAACCTGGCAGCGCTTCGACGACGGCAGCCTCGATACCACCGACTGCGCCAGCCCGAACGCCTGCTGGGCCTCGGGAGCGAACGGCCGCGTCGCGTATCTAGTCAGAACGCGCTAGCGCAGTAGCGAACGCAGGCTGAGCCCGCCGTGGACGAGCGCGTCGATCGGCGCGCGCTTCACGATGTCGCGGAGGATCGACGCCACGAAGTCCGGGACGTCGCCGCGCCGTTGGGCGGCGTCGATCGAGCGCAGCAGGCCGGCCCGGACGGCGACCTCGATCGTGTGCTCGTCCCAGCGGCGGCGCGCACCGGTCTCCGGCGCGAGCGAGAGAACGAGCTCTTCGCGCGTCGTGTGGAGGCGGCACGCCGCGCCGTCGAGGCCGTCGAGCACGATGCGTTGGATGGTCGCGTCGATCCCACCCGTGCGGCCGTGTCGCGGCATGCACGGGTCCGCCAGCTTCGGCGGCGGCTCGCTCAGGGCTCCCTTCCCGAGCTCGACGGCGACGAGCGCCAGGCCGCCGGCGAGCAGTGCGGCGAGGACCCAGACCGCAGATGTGCGACTTCTCAAAGCGTCTCCAGCCGGCGACGGAAGACGAACGCGAGGAGCAGCGCAAGAGCGGCGAAGGCCGCACAGACGAAGAAGGCGGAGCGCGAGGCCCGCGTGATCGTCGATTCGATCGCGCCTACCAGCCGGTCGCGGGCCGCGGCGAGGGCGGAATCGTCGCGCGCCCCATGCGCATTGAACGGCTCGGTGAGATCGGGCGTCTCGCCTGCCCGGGCACGCGCGAAGGCTCCGCGGAGGTCCAGCGCCACGGGGATCTTCTTGTCGAGGCCGACCGGCGCGTCGAGCAGGACGGCCGTTCCCCGGAGCAGCGCTCGGTCCCCGGCCGCGGGCACCTTCGACGCAAGCAGTGGCGCGATCACCGCCAGCGCGAGCACGAGGCCCGCGTGGCGCGCGCCGACGGTCAAGGTGGCGCTGCGGGTCAGTCCGACATCCGGGTCGAGTGCCGCGTTGGAGAGAACCGGTACCGCGAGCCCCAGTCCGGCGCCGCAGAGCGCGAGCGCCCAGATCGCCAGAGCGACGCTGGCAGACGGCAACAGCGCGAGGCCGACCAGACCGCCCCCGACGAGCGCCGACCCGCCGCAGACCGCGACTACGCCGGGGAGACGCGTCTCCAGCGGCCGCGCGGCCAGCGCCGCGGCGGGAAGCGAGCTGACGACGAGCGCGCCGCCGATCGGCGAGTAGCTCCAAACGCTGAT
>VAXM01000174.1 GCA_005883335.1 Actinomycetota bacterium | reverse complement strand
GGTCCTCTGAGCGACCGAGGGCGTCGATCCAGGCCGCCGCACGCTCGTGGCGCTCGGCCCGGGCTGCGCGAGGGACCTGGTTGTATGCGACGTCGCGGACCAGCACGTGGCGGAAGGCGTGCTCGTCCTCGCCCCCGACCGAAGATCGGCGCTCGCGGCGGACGAACTCCTTCCGCTCGAGGGCATGCAGCCGCTGCTCCGCTTCGTGCCGTTCGAGGCTGCCGACGGCGCACACCGCTCCGAGCCAGAAGACCTTGCCGAGCACCGCCGCGTCCTGGAGGAGCTGCTTCTCTTCGGGTGGGAGCCCGTCGAGGCGCGCGGCGATGATTCCCTGGACGTTCTCGGGGAGCGGCAGGTCTTCGCCGTCTGTCTCGGCGTGGAGCCGGGCGAACTGCTCCGCGTAGAGTGGGTTGCCGCCCGCCCGCGCGAGCAGCGATGCCTGTGTCTCCGCAGGCATCACCGAACGCTCCAGCAGGCCGGACAGAAGGCGCGCGGTGTCGTCGTCCGAGAGCGGTGAGATCGAAAGCGTCAGCGCGTTCGGCTTACCACCACCCCAGCCCGGGCGCCGCTCGAGCAGCTCGGGCCGCGCGGTGCATGCGACGAGCAGGGGCACGCCGGAGCCCCAGTCGACGAGGTGATCGACGAAGTCGAGCAGGTCGTCGTCGGCCCAGTGCAGGTCCTCGAAGACGAGCACCGTAGGACGCTGTTCCGCGATCGCCTCGAAGAACTGCCGCCAGGCCGCGAAGCGCCCGGCGCGGTCGCCGCCCGGCTCTCCGTCCCCGCCGAGCCCGACCAGGGGCCGGAGGCTCTCGAGCATCCGCGCCGCGCCTTCGGCTTCGAGCCCGCCCACCGCCTCGGCGAGCTTCCGCTCGGCCTCCTCGGGCGGGTCGGTCTCGAGGATCCCGGCGTGCGCCTTCGCCATCTCGGCCAGCGCCCAGTAGGTGACCCCCTCCCCGTAGGGCAGCGAGCGGCCCTGGCGCCAGTGGATCAGCTCCGGCTCGGCGTCTACCACTTGCGAGAGCTCGTAGACGAGGCGGCTCTTGCCGATCCCGGGCACGCCGACGAGGGTCACGAGCTGCGGCGAGCGTTCTTCTCGCGCACGCGCGAGGGCGTCCCTCAGCAGGTCGAGCTCGCGCCGACGGCCGACGAGCGGCGCACCGGCCTGCACGACGTCGACGCCGAACCGGGACCGGGCTTCCTTCGCCTCCCACACGGGCACCGGCTCAGCCTTCCCCTTCGCGGTCACGGGCTCCGCCTCCGTGTAGCCGATCACGTCGCGGGTCGCGCGATAGGTCGTCTCGTCGACGAGGATCCCGTTCACCGGCGCCGCGTTCTGCAGCCGGGCCGCGGTGTTGACGACGTCGCCCGCGGCCATCCCCTCGCCCTCACTGGGGCGAGCTCCGAGGGTCACCAGCGCCTCGCCGGTGGTTACGGCGATCCTCACCTTGAGCCGCCCGTCCTCGGACATCGCGTCGCGGATGGCCAGCGCGGCGCGCACCGCGCGTTCTGGATCGTCCTCGTGCGCGGCGGGAGCGCCGAAGACGGCCATCACCGCGTCGCCGATGAACTTCTCGACGGTGCCTCCGTGGCGCTCGAGCTCGGAACGCAGCTGTTCGTGGTAGGGCCGCAGGATCGCATCGACGTCCTCGGGGTCGAGCGACTCCGCACGCGAGGTGAAGCCAACGAGGTCGGCGAAGAGCACCGTGACGACCTTCCGCTCCCGGCGCGGCTCGTGCGGCATGGCCGCTACCTCAGCCGCTCGACCTGATAGCCGAGGCTGCGCAGCGACTCGAGCAGGACCGAGCAGTGGTGCTCGTCGCGCATCGCGACGGTCAGCTCGACCTCGCTTTCGGTGACCGGGACGTCCATGCCCTCGCGGTGGTGCTCCACGGACACCACGTTCGCCCGCTCCTGCGCGACCGACTTGAGCAGCTTGATCAGCTCGCCGGGACGGTCGTGCAGGCGCGTGCGCAGGACGAGGAAGCGCCCTGCCAAGGTGAGCCCGTGGCGCATGACCGAAATCAGCATCGTCGGGTCGATGTTCCCGCCCGAGAGCAGGGCGAGCGCCCGTCCCTGGCCGCCGCCCGCTTTTCCGGCGAGGAGCGCGGCAACTCCGACCGCGCCCGCGCCCTCGACGACGAGCTTCGACCGCTCGAGAAGTAGCACGACCGCGGAGCAGATCTCCTCGTCGCTGACGCTCACCAGGTCGTCGAGGTTGTCCTCGAGGATCCGTCCCGTCAGCTCGCCCACCGATTTGACCGCGATCCCGTCCGCCAGCGTCCAGCCTTCGAGCCCCGCCTGCACGCCCACGATGCGCACACCCGGCTTCACCGCTCGCAGCGCGAGAGAGATCCCGGAAGCCAGGCCGCCCCCGCCGACCGGGATCACGACCGTCTCGACGTCCGGCACCTGGTCAACGATCTCGAGCCCGATCGTCCCCTGGCCCGCGATCACTCTCTCGTCCTCGTAGGGATGGACGAAGGTGGCGCCGGTCGACTCGACATACGCCAGCGCGGCGGCCAGCGCCTCCTCGAAGCTCGCGCCGCGGAGCTCCGCCTTGGCGCCGTAGTTCTTGGTCGGCTCGACCTTCGCCATCGGGGCGTCCTGCGGCATGAAGATCGTCGCCTTGATCCCGGCCTCGCGCGCCGCCCACGCGACCGCCTGGCCGTGGTTGCCCGCGCTCGCCGCGACGACGCCCGCGCGCCGCTCGCTCTTCGAGAGCGTCGCGATCTTGCTGACCGCCCCGCGAACCTTGAAGGAGCCCGTGCGCTGGAGGTTCTCGGCCTTCAGGCAGACGTCACGGCCCGCCAGCTTCGAGAGCGTCTCCGAGCCGTAGACCGGGGTGACGCGCGCGATCCCCTCGAGCCGGCCGCGCGCCTCCTCGATCTCGCTCAGCGTCGGTGCAGTGTCAACCGCCAACTTTGAACACCTTCCTCATGATCTCTCGCACGGCGCTCAGCGGGTCGAGCTGCCGCTGCTGGACCTCGTCGAGGAGGCGCCGCAGCTCCGGGTCCTCGGCGACCGCTTCCTCGAGATGCGACTTCGCCCGCGCAGACGCGACCGCGAACACCTCGCCCGCGAGGTTGCGGCGGCGCTGCTCCTCCAGCCGTCCCTCTTCGCCGAGGAACGCGCGGTGCTCCTCGATCTTCGCCCACAGCTCGGGCACGTTCTCGCCGCGCGAGGCCTCGGTCAGCACGATCGGCGGCCGCCACGCGCTCTCCTTGTCGAGCGAAAGCACCGAGCGCACCTCGTTGAGCATCGTCTTCGCAGCTGGGTGATCCATCTTGTTGATCGCGATCACGTCGGGAATCTCCATGATCCCAGCCTTGAGCGCCTGAATCGAGTCCCCGGAGCCCGGCATCAGCACGAGCACGACGGTGTCGGCGATCGTGATCACCTCGACCTCGCCCTGGCCGGCGCCCACGGTCTCGAGGAAGACGAGGTCCTTGCCGGCCGCGTCGAGCACAAGCAGGGCCTGTAGCGTCGCCTCCGAGAGCCCGCCCTGGTGGCCGCGCGTGCCCATCGAGCGGATGAAGACTTCCGGATCGAGGAAGTGGTCTGAGAGGCGGATCCGGTCGCCGAGGAGGGCGCCTTTCGAGAACGGGCTCGAGGGATCGACGGAGATCACGCCCACGGAGCGGTCGCCCTCGCGCACGTGGCGGACGAGCGCGCCGATCAGCGTCGACTTGCCGACCCCGGGCGGGCCGGTGATCCCGACGGCGTAGGCGTGGCCGGTCTCCGGGTAGAGCTCCTTGACCACCTCGTAGGCGAGCGGCTCGGAGTTCTCGACGAGCGTGATCGCGCGCGCCAGAGCCCGCCTGTCGCCGGCGCGAACGCCTGCGGCAAGCGATTCCCGCGTGAACTCGCGGCGCGCAGCCACGCGCTAAGGCTAGTCCTAGACCGGGCCGGAGACGACCAGCGGCTCGGCGACGTGCTCGGCGAAGGCCCGCCGCGCGAAGCCGAAGCCGACGATTCCGGCAGTGCCTGCGAACGCGCCGGCGGTTGCCAGGATCCAGCGGGCGCCGATCGCGTCGGTCAGCCAGCCCGCGATCACCATCCCCGCGGTGACGAAGGCAAC
>VAXM01000067.1 GCA_005883335.1 Actinomycetota bacterium | reverse complement strand
GGCTCGCCTTCGCGATGCCGCGGCTGAGGATGTAGAACGAGGTCAGGACCGTCGTGTAGAGCACCCACTGCTGCGTGTCCACGCTGTCGGCGATGATCCAGATCAGGACGAAGACGATCTCGATCACGAACCAGATCGCGAACTCGGCGTTGCCCGGAATCGGCATTCGCGCTCCGGACGCGATCGTTGGCATCCCCATCGTGGGACGCCCACCTCCTGGTTCGGTAGTCGACATGCCAGCTTCTCCTTTCGTCAGGCCGCAAGGCCGGGGACGTGCACGATCTCCAGCTTGATCCCGTCGGGATCGAAGAAAAAGACCGCGTAGTAGCCGGGCTGGTACCAGTACTCCTCCGGCCCGCTCTCGATCTCGATGCCCTGGGCGCGCAGCCATTCGGTCCGCTCGTTGACCGCCGAGCGCGAGGTTGCCTCGAGCGCGAGGTGGTGCAGGCCGATGCGGTAGCGGTCGTGCGGCCCTTCGGTCTGCGCCTCGCGCAGGCCGATCGACGTGCCGGGCCCCCAGAGGTACCAGATTGTCTCGCCTCGTTCGCCCTGGGTCTCGCTGACGCCGTGCCAGCCCAGCGGGCCGAGCAGGTCGCGGTAGAAGGGCAGGCTGCGCTCGATCGACGAGACGACCAGATCGACGTGATGAACGCCTGTGGAGCGCATGTAGCAGCCGCCGCAAGGTTCCGCGCCGCACGGGCTCTTCCTGCAAAATCGCTCGCTTCTTGCACCTGTTCCATTACCACCTGGTGACGAGCAACGTCCGCGAGGTCGAGGCGCGCTATCTCGCCCGGCTCGGCTTCCGGCTGGTTGCGCGCTACGGGCGCATCGGCGAGGAGCAAGTGCACTACGAGGCCGGGGTCTCGTGGGAGGAGCTGGAGCGGCTCGGATTCCGCCACCGCCTGAGCGAGCTCGAGCGCGGTGCGGTCAACGTCGTCGTCCAGCCCGGGCAGTGGCCGCTGCCGCGGGTCGACCACCTCGGGGTCGCGTTGGATGACGAGGAATTCCAGGAGGTGCTGGAGCGGGCCACCGAGCTGCGGTTCCGGGTGCAGGAGTACCCGGGCCGGCGGACGTTCGTGGCCACGGATGCGGGTTACCGGATCGAGGTGCACCCGCAGCGCGACTGGATCGACGAGGTGCTCGCCAATGCGGACGAGCTGCGGCTGTCAGAGCTGCAGCTCCGCGCGGACGACCCTAACGCGAAGGCGAGCGCGCTGGTGCGGCTGCTGGATGCGCTGGGCGCCGACGGCGAGGTCGAGGTCGGCGAAGCCACCGTGCGGTTCCTGGAAGGAGGCCCGCGCGGGCGGCCGGAGTTGTACGCGGAGCTGTTCGCTTAGCCGCTCACAGTCTTAGACTCGCGCGGGTGAAGCGCAGGACGTACGAGGAGGCCGGGGTCTCGCTCGCTGCAGCAGACGAGGTCGTCGAGCGTCTGCGCGCAGCCGCGGAGTCGACCGGCGCGGAGGGCTTCGGCGCTTTCGCAGGGCTGTATCCGCTCGACGAGCGCCGGCTCCTCGCCGCCTCGACCGACAGCGTCGGCTCGAAGCTCGTGCTCTCGCGGCGAGCCGGGCGGTTGCGCGACGCCGGGCGCGACCTCGCGGCGCACTGCATCAACGATGTTCTGACCAGCGGCGCCGACCCGTTGTTCTTCCTCGACTACGTGGCTGCGCACCGGCTCGACTTGGAGCAGGTGGCGGAGCTGGTCGAGGGCGCCGCGGAGGTCTGCCGCGCGGCCGGCTGTGCGCTGATCGGCGGCGAGACCGCGGAGCTGCCGGGCGTCTACCGGGAGGAGGAGCTCGACTTCGCGGGGACCTCCGTGGGCCTCGTCGAACGCGAGCGGCTGATCGACGGGTCGCGCTGTGAGCCGGGCGACGTCGTGCTCGGGCTCGCGTCGTCGGGACTGCATACGAATGGTTTTTCGCTCGTGCGCGAGCTCGTCGGCGAGGAGGACTTCGACGCCGACCTGGTGCTCGCGCCACACCGGTTGTATCTAGAGGAGGTTCGCGAGCTGCGCGCGCGGGCGGACGTCAAGGCGCTCGCGCACGTGACCGGCGGCGGCATCTTCGGCAACTTGACGCGCGTGCTGCCCGACGGGGTGGGGGTCGAGATCGACTGGGACGCGTGGGCGCGGCCGCCTGTCTACGCGTGGCTGGACGAGCGGGGCGTCGAGGAGGGCGAACAGCGGCGCGTCTTCAACCTCGGCGTTGGGATGTGCGCGGTCGTCCCGGCGGCGGACTCGGGCACGGGCCAAGTGATCGGGAGGCTGACGTGATCGGCGTCCTGGTCAGCGGCGAGGGAACGAACCTCCAAGCGTTGATCGACGCGGGCCTGCCGATCGTGGCGGTCGCGAGCAACAACGACGGCGTGCGCGCGCTCGAGCGGGCCGAGGCGGCCGGCATCACGACCGCGGCCTTCGAGCTCGAGGACTACCCCGACCGAGAGGCCCGAGATGACGCGATGGGTGCCTGGCTCGCCGAGCACAGCGTCGACCTCGTCGTCTGCGCCGGGTACATGCATCTTCTGCGCCGCTGCTTTCTCGAGCGCTTCCCGGGGCGCGTGATCAACACGCACTCCGCCCCGCTCCCGGAGTTCCCGGGGCCGCACCCAATCCACGACGTCCTGGCGGCCGGGGTGCCCGAGACCGCGGCGACGGTGCACTATGTCGACGGCGGCGTCGACACCGGCCCGGTGATCGCGGCCGAGCGGGTGCCGGTGCAGCCCGGCGACGACGAGGCGAGCCTGCGGGCGCGGGTGCAGGCGGCCGAGCACCGGCTTCTCCCGCAGGTGGTTCGCGGACTGATTCCGTGATCCGGCGGGCGCTTCTCTCCGTCTACGACAAGACCGGGCTGGAGGAGTTCGCGCGCGGCCTGGCCGGCCTCGACGTCGAGCTGGTCGCGAGCGGGGGCACGGCAGCCTTCCTCGAGAAGGTGGGGATCGGCGCGACCCCGGTCGAGGACGTGACGGAGGTGCCGGAGCTGCTCGGCGGCCGGGTCAAGACGCTGCACCCGCGGATCCACGCGGCGATCCTTGCGCGGCGCGACCGGGCAGACGACCGCGCCTCGCTCGACGAGCACGAGATCGAGCCTTTCGACCTCGTCTGTGTGAACCTCTATCCGTTCCAGGGCGTCGTCTCTCGGAAGGCGGTGCGCGAGGAGGACGCGGTGGAGATGATCGACATCGGCGGCCCGGCAATGCTGCGTGCAGCGGCGAAGAACTTCGCGCACGTGGCTCCTGTGTGCCGGCCGGAGCGGTACCGCGAGATTTTGGTGGAGCTCCGCGCCCGCGGCGAGCTGTCGCTGGACACGCGGAGGCGGCTGGCCGGGGAGACGTTCGCGATGACGGCGGCGTACGAGGCCGCGATCGCGGGCTGGTTCTCGGAGCCCGAGGCCTTTCCTGACTCCTTCCTGCCGGTGTTCACGCGGGAGCTGGACCTGTCGTACGGCGAGAACCCGCACCAGCGGGCGGCCTACTACGCGGAGGTGGGCGCGCGGCGGCACCTCCTCTCGCGGGTTGAGCAGCTGCACGGGCGCGAGCTGTCGTTCAACAACCTGAACGACCTTTCGGCGGCTCGGCTCCTGGCTCGCGAGTTCGAGCTGCCCGCCTGCGTGATCGTGAAGCACGCGAACCCGTGCGGCGTTGCGGTGTCGGGGTCGATCGAGCAAGCCTACGACCGGGCGCTCGCGGCCGATCCGGTGTCGGCGTACGGCGGTGTGGTCGTGCTGAACCGGCCTGTGAGCGAGGCGCTCGGGGAGCGGCTGGCCGAGCAGTTCGTGGAGGTGCTGTTCGCGCCGGGTTACGACGACGCCGCGCTGGCGCGGCTGCGGGAGAAGCCGGGGGTGCGGATCCTCGAGGAGCGCGAGCGGCGTCTCTCGAACCCGGGGGAGCGCGACTACCGGCGCGTTTTGGGCGGCTTGCTCGTGCAGGAGCGCGACTCGGATGTCGACGACCGCCAGGGGATGGAGGTCGTCTGCGGGTCGCCGAGCGAGATGGCCTGGGGCGACCTGCTCTTCGCGTGGCGGGTCTGCAAGCACGTGACCTCGAACGCGATCGTGCTGGCGCGCGACCTGCAGACGATCGGGATTGGGGCGGGGCAGATGAGCCGCGTGGACGCGGTGCGGATCGCTCTGGAGAAGGCGCGCGAGCACGAGCATTCGACGGCAGGCGCGGTGCTCGCCTCGGACGCCTTCTTCCCGTTCGCGGACGGGCCGCAGCTAGCGCTGGGCGCGGGCGCGACGGCGGTCATCCAGCCGGGCGGCTCGAAGCGCGATGCCGAGGTGATCGAGGCGGTCGAGCGAGCCGGCGCGACGATGGTCTTCACGGGCCGGCGCCACTTCCGCCACTAACCGTTCCGTACGAGTTCCGTGACGGTGTCTGACACCTGGTTAGGAGTACGAAGCAACCAGGTTGACGCGGCCTGTTAGGCCGCTCAGGTCGATCGTGCCCGAGCGTGAATCGAATCGCTCGAAGGCCCGCCCGCCGACGGAAACGCTCGTGATCCGCTTGCCCACAGGCAGCCGCAGGCGCAGGCGAAGCGCCGCCGGATGCACGCGCCTCGGAACCGTCAACCGCACCTGAATCGATCCCTTCTGCGCAACGAGCGAATACGACAGCGAGCCGAAGCTCGTCCGAGCCCCGCGCACGACGATCCGCCGCCCCGGCAGCAGCCAACGCCGCGGCGTCGCATACGCGAGCTCAAGCCCGTCGGGCGTGCCGTCCACGGCGCGCGTCTCGTGGACGAGCATCAGCTGCAGCGTCTCGAGGAAGAACGCGTTGTTCGCCGCGTTCGGCGGCCGGAACATCGAGCGGTAGTACTCGCCGTCCACCGGCCCGATCGTCGAGCCCTCGCCGGAAACGAACGTGTTCGCGGTCATGTCGGCGCCGAGCTTTCCGTAGAGGCTCAGGATCAGCTGGTCGGGCTGCTCGTTGTCGGCCAGGAATCGCGCCCAGCTCGTCCCGTACACGTCGTCCGACCCAGGCGACCGATAGCCCGCCTTGCCCACGTTCGGCCAGGCACGGAAGCGAACAAGGCCGAGCAGCCGCGAACCGTGGCTTTGGATATACCGCAGCACTCCGGTCGCCCCGGGGCTCCCGGGCGGGAACAGCCCCGACGCGAGCGCGTACGGCATGACCAGGTTCCAGTAGCTCCCCTCTAGCGAATCCGTGACCGAGCCGTAAGGCCGCTCGGCGGGGTCGAGCAGCGAGATCGGGATGAAGAGTGAGCCGTCCGGAAGCCATGACGAGGACGCACCTACGGCGCTGCGCAGGCCCGTCTCGAGCTGATCGGCCGCAAGCGAAGCCTGGCCGGCGAGCAATGTGTGCCCCGTCTTCGACCACACATCGGCGACCGCCCGCAACCCCTGGAGCGCCAAAGCCTGGTCATGCAGGCCGTAGACGGGCCGCGCGATGTCGACGCCGTAGCGCTCCCGCTCGAGCAGCCCGTTCGGGCTCTCGGCGAGCTGCAGCTGGAGCTTCCCGAGCAGAATCCGCAGCGCCGGCGTCATCCGGTCGACGAAGCGCTTGTCGCCCGTCCGCCGGTAGTAATCGGCCACGCCCGCCATGCGCACGCCCACGGCACGGTTCGGAAAGACGCTGCGGCGGTGGAACGAGGCCTTGACGATCTGCCGCTCGACGCCGGTGAACCCGTACTCGCCGAGCACTTCGGCCACGTCCACCATCTCCCACGAGAACCGCTCGTAGGAGTTCGCGAGGCTGTACCGCCACGTGTGGAGGAGGTTCTGGATCAGGAGGTTCCGCTCCGCGTTCATGACGCGCCGGTCCGGAACCTCCACCGTCGCACCCCCCGCGAGCCGAAGGTTCCAGTACCCGGCCGCCGACCGACGCGCCCGCTTGTACACGGACGCGTTGAGCCTGAAGAATCCGGTCAGCGCGGGACGCGAGAGCCACGCCGCGTAGACCGTCCGCGGCTTTCCCCGCCGCGCCTTGTAGAGCACCGACCCGGCGTCGAGCCTTCCGCCGGGACCGAACACGAGAAATGTCTTGCGCGCCGGCCCGCGAAGCTGGTTTCCGACGTGCCGCAACCCAGTCACCGACGGAAGAAAGCGCACCGACCCGCGAGGGCCCATCGTCACGCGGACGAAGCTGACGAGCGAACGCGTCTGCGGGATCCGCGTCGCGAAGGACTCCTGCTTGTAGTGGACGCCGCCCGCGTCCACGTAGCTGGTACGCAGAATCGGCAGGTAGCCGGCCGCGAGCCGCGGCGCCGCGAGGCGCGAGAGGCACGACCCGTAGCGCTCGTACCCAGCGACGCCGACGTCCACCGAGAGCCGAGCGCGCTTCACGTACTCGGAGACGATCTCGCTGCCGTCGGCGACGTGGAGGTCGATCGAGCGGAAGTCGTGCTTCCCCGCGGGCCGGCCGAAGGCGAGGTAGTAGATCCCCGAGTCGGTCAGCCGGTTCGGCGAGTCGCCCGCGGGCGGGCCGACCAACATCAGCGGGTGCAGGAACGCCGCGACCCGCGCGTACGTAGGGCCGCCCGGAGTCCGGAGCAGGTCGTTCCCCCACACGTCCTGCCTGGTGTTGAGCGCGGCGTTCACGCGCGCGGCGTACGACGCGTCGACCTGCTGCGGCGGGCACGAGCCGCCTCCGCCGTCGACGCGGGCCTGCCCGCCGGCGACGGCAGTCGCTGCGGCAGCGATGAGTACCGCGACGAGCGCAGGTCTGATCATCACTGGAGTGTTCCAGCAGGAACGGTCAAAGGCCAACCTGAAATACGCTTTCGCGCTCACTCGTTCCTACCCGCGACCCGACCGGAAGGAGCTCGATGACCGACACCGCCGTGCATGCCGACGGGCGCCGCCGCTGGGGAGTCCTGGCGATCGTGGGCGCCGCCTTCTTCATGACCATCCTCGACGTCGCGATCGTCAACGTCGCGCTGCCTTCGATCGAGACCGACCTGAACGTCACGGAGACGACCGTGCAGTGGGTGCTGATCGCCTACGCGATCACGTTCGGCGGGTTCCTCCTGCTCGGTGGCCGGATGGCCGACCTGCTCGGCCGCAAGCGGATCTTCATCGTCGGGCTGGTCCTGTTCACGATCGCCTCGCTGGTCTGCGGGCTCGCGAACAACATCGGCGTCCTGATCGGCGCCCGCGCGGTTCAGGGGATCGGGGCGGCGATCATCTCGCCCGCAGCGCTCTCGATCGTGACGACGACCTTCGAGGAGGGCGCGGAGCGGAACAAGGCACTCGGGATCTGGGGCGCGCTCGGCGGCTCCGGGGCCGCGGCGGGAGTGCTGTTCGGCGGAATCCTGACCAAGTACCTCGGATGGGAATGGATCTTCTACGTCAACGTTCCCGTCGGCGCGCTCGTCTTCGGGCTCACGCTGCCGTTCGTTCCCGAGAGCAGGGCCGACCTCGGCCACCGGCGCTTCGACGCCTGGGGTGCGTTCACCGTCACCGGCGGTCTGGCGCTGCTCGTCTACGCAATCTCGAAAGCGCCCGACGTCGGCTGGGGCTCCACGCGCACGATCCTGTTCCTGATCGCCTCGGTGGCGATCCTCGCGGTCTTCACCGCGATCGAGCTGCGCAGCCGAGCGCCGCTGATGCCGTTCCGGATCTTCCGCATCCGCTCGCTGCTCGCGGCCAACGTCGTCGGCTTTCTGCTCGGCGCCGTGATCTTCGCGAACTTCCTCGTGCTGACCCTCTACGTCCAGCAGGTGCTCGGCTGGTCGGCGCTCAAGACCGGCGTCACCTTCCTGGCCACGGCGGGAACGACGGTGATCTGGGCCGGCGTCGCCCAGGCGCTGACGACCCGCTTCGGGCCGCGCCCGGTGATCGTCGTCGGGCTCGTCGTCCTCGCGGTGTCGATGGGCTACTACACGCAGATCCCCGTGCACGGCCATTACTGGCCCGACCTGCTGCCCGCCTACGTGACCTTCGCGCTCGGCCTGGCCTTCGCGTTCGTTCCGGTCACGATCGCCGCGCTGGCGCAGGTGGCCCCGGAAGACGCCGGGCTCGCGTCCGGCCTGATCAACACGAACCAGCAGATCGGCGGCGCGATCGGCATCGCGCTCGTGTCCACGATCTTCGTCTCGAGCGCCAAGAGCCTCCTGAAGACCGGCCACTCGCAGGCCGCGGCCTTCACGTCGGGCTACCAGGACGCCTTCTGGGCGCTGATCGGGCTCGCGCTGCTCGGCGCGCTCCTGGCATTCGTCCTGCTCCGGGGGACGAAGATCGAACTGCCCGAAGCCGAGGCGGCTCCGGCTAGTTAGATTTGCCGCGCATGCCGCGGGAGTACCCGACCCTGACGGAGCTCGTCGGCAACACGCCGCTCGTGCGGCTCCAGCGCGTGGTTCCCGCAGGCGCCGCGACCGTCGTCGCGAAGCTCGAGTACCTCAACCCCGGCGGCTCGATCAAGGACCGGATCGCGATCACGATGGTCGAGGCGGCCGAGCGCGAGGGGAAGCTGAAACCCGGCGGCACGATCGTCGAGCCGACTTCCGGGAACACCGGCACCGGCCTGGCGATTGTCGCGGCGCTCAAGGGCTACCGCTGCATCTTCACGATGCCCGACAAGATGAGCCGCGAGAAGGTCTCGCTGCTGAAGGCCTTCGGCGCCGAGGTGATCATCTGCCCCTATGCCGTCGAGCCCGAGTCGCCGGAGAGCTACTACTCCGTCTCCGACCGGCTCGCCGAGGAGATTCCGGGCGCGTTCAAGCCCGACCAGTACCGCAACGAGGGCAATCCGCGCTCGCACTACGAGTCGACCGGCCCCGAGATCTGGGAGCAGACCGGCGGCGAGCTCGACGCGCTCGTGATCGCGGTCGGCACGGGCGGCACGATCACCGGGACAGCGCGCTACCTGAAGGAGCAGAACCCGGGGATCCGGATCGTCGGCGCCGATCCGGAGGGCTCGATCTACACCTCGGGCCCGAAGGAGCAGCACCCCTACCTCGTCGAGGGGATCGGCGAGGACTTCTACCCCGAGACGTTCGACGAGTCGGTAATCGACGAGTGGGTCACCGTCTCCGACCGCGACTCGTTTCTCACTGCGCGTCGCCTGGCGCGCGAGGAGGGCATCCTCGTCGGCGGCTCCGGGGGAACTGCTGCCTGGGCCGCGATCGCGGTAGCGATGGACCTCGGCAAGGGCAGGACCGTGGTGACCCTCTTCCCGGACAGCGGGCGCGCCTACCTCTCGAAGTTCTTCGACGACAACTACCTGATCGAGCTCGGATTCCTGGAGCGGCACGAGCCGGCGCCGAAGGTGGCCGAGGTGCTCCGCTTCAAGAGCCGGGACGGGGAGGTGCCGGACCTCGTCACGATCGAGTCGCACGAGAAGGTCGGGCAGGCGATCGACCTGATGCAGCGGTACTCGATCTCGCAGCTGCCCGTGATGCGGCACGGCTCGGCCGGCTCTCTGGCCGACGTCGTCGGCTCGCTGCAGGAGCGCGGGCTGCTCGACCTCGTCTTCCGCAACCCGAACGCGTTGAACGACGAGGTCGCAGCGGCAATGCAGCCTCCGCTGGCCGCAGTGGAGGCCGACGAGTCGGTGGACGAGGTCTTCGCCGCTTTGACCGGCGGGAGCGCGGCGGTCGTCGTCGCGTCCGCGGGGAAGCCGGCCGGGATGCTCACCCGCTCGGACCTGCTCGAATACCTCGCACATGGACGCGGCAACTCACGTTGAAACGCTGCTCGGCGAGGCGTTCCCCGGCGACGAGGTCTCGGTCGAGGACCGCACCGGGGGCGGCGACCACTTCCAGGTGACGGTCGTGAGCCCGCGCTTCGAGGGGCTCTCGCTCGTCGAGCAGCACCGTCTCGTCTACGACGCGCTCGCAGGCCCGCTCGCTGATGGCACCATTCACGAGCTGAGAATCTCGACGAAAGGGACGCAGTGAGAAACCAGATCCAGGACGTCATCGAGACTTCGGACGTGGCGCTGTTCATGAAGGGCACGCCGCAGTTCGTGATGTGCGGCAACTCGCAGCGGGCGCTCGACGCGCTGCGCCGCGCGGGCGCGCCGGTGACGACGGTCGACATCCTTCCCGACCCGCGCATCCGGCAGGAGCTCTCGGCGCTCTCGGGCTGGCCGACGATCCCGCAGGTGTTCGTCCGCGG
>VAXM01000066.1 GCA_005883335.1 Actinomycetota bacterium | reverse complement strand
GTGGTTCCGCACCGTCTCCGTCGAGATTCCCATCTGCTGGGCCATCTGCGGGGTCGAGTAGCCCGCCGCGAGCAGGGTCAGCGTCTCGCGCTCCCGCGGGCTGAGCGACGGAGCCGTCTCCGAAGTCGGCTCGACCTCTCCGAGGACCTGGACGAGACCGAAGCTTCCGATCATGGCGCCGTCCTCGTCCCGCAGCGGCACCGAGTTGACTGCGACGCGCACAGGCGTCCCGTCCCGGCGGGCGATCGTCACCTCAAGCTGCGTCTGCGCAGCGCCGTTGAGCTTGCGCGCGAACGCTTGCCGGGCGAGGACCAGATCCTTGGGATCGAGGCCCACACTGCCGTCCAGCCGGCCCCGAAGATCACCCACGAGCTCGATCGAGGCCGCGTTCTGCCAGCGGAGCCGTCGCTGGAGATCGACGATGTAGGCAGGGACCGGCACAGCTTCGAGCGCCCGCGCGATATCGGCGGCCAGTAGGCCGAGCAGGTCCGCCTCGGGGACGGGCAGAGAGCTTTCGATCTGGTTCGGCTCCACCATTGGCAGGGGAAGGCTCCGCGGAGGCTGCGGGGCTATAGCGTTACCTTACGGACGCGGCAACGCCGCCGACGAGGTCATCGAGGGAAAACGGTGCGTTGTCGCCGGTGCTGATGACTTCGAGCCAAGGCTGGCTCGACCGGAGCTCGCTGACGAGCGCCTCCGTTTGGTGCCCGACGAGGTCGCCGACGACGAAGACGTCGAAGCGCACCCTGCGCACCAACTCGAGCGCTTCAAGCGAGTCCCCCGTGCTGAGAACGCGGTGGCCGGACTCGCGCAATGCCTGGTCGATCAGCTCCTGCACTGCTGCGTTTGGCTCGAGGACGAGCACGGTCGCTTGCCGCGCGGCTGACACGCCGCCACCCTGACCGCCTCCACGCGAGCGCGCTAGACCCAGATGGGTCGGTTTTTTTGGAGGCTCCCGTGACTTCCGTGGCATACTGAATTCCCGCGGATGCGGCCTTCCGCCGGGCCGCAATGGGCGCCAAGGGCATCACAGATCGGGCACTGGGACCGTATGGGAGCCGGTTCCGAAACCTGCGCCGCCGCCGCCGCTGGTCGAGCGACTTCTTCCCTGCGGAGACGAGGCGGACGCTGCCCATCGTCCTTCCCGTCGCGGCCGCGGGAGCATTCGCCGCGGTTGCGGCGATCCACGCCCTGGTCGTCGACCTGCCCAGCGGGTCCACGCTGGCGGGTGTCGCCGGGTTGCTCGTCGCCGCGACCCTCGCCGAGGCGTTCCCACTTCCGATCGAAGGCGTCACCGCCGGTGCCACGTCGCTGGCGATCGTGTTCATCGTCGCGACGGCCGCGATCTACGGCTGGCCCGAGGCAGCCGTGGTGGGGCTCCTCTCGATCGCGCTCGTCGAGGCGGAGCGGAAGCGCCCGCCGATCAGGGCGATCTTCAACACGGGCCTCTATGTCTGCGCCGCGGCCGTCACGGGGCTCGTCGCGGCCCACTGGCGCGGTGGCAGTCTCGCCGAGATCGTCGTCGCGGGCTTCCTCGGCTCGGCCGCCTTCTACGGCGTCGACATGGTCCTGCTCTCGGCGGTCTTCGCGCGTCTCAGAGGCGAGAGCTACGTCCTGACGCTTCGGCGCTATGTCACCACGACGGGGCTGCCGTTCCTCGTCATCGCCTCGCTGACCGTGACGCTCGTGGTGCTCTGGGACCGCTCGCCGTTCGTCTCGCTCGTCGTCGTCGGGCCGCTGATCACGATTGCGCTCTACGAGCGCTGGCTGCATCGCGCCCTCGAGCGCCTACGGGAGTTCGACCGCCTCAAGGACGAGTTCATCGCCGTCATCTCGCACGAGCTGCGCACGCCGTTGACCTCGGTGTACGGCGCCGCGCTGACGCTCCAGAAGCGCGACGTGCACGGCAAGACGCGCGAAGCCCTGCTCGCGATCGTCTCGGACGAGGCAGCGCGGCTCGCGCGCCTCCTCGACGACGTGCTTTCGGCAAGCCGCCTCGATGCGAAGACGGAGCGGTTCGAGATCGGGCCGATCGACGCAGCCAAGGTGGCACGCGCCGCCGTAGAGGCCGTCCGGCCGCGCCTCGCCCCGGGTCTCGTGCTCGACCTCGTGATCGAGCCCGACCTGCCGCCGGTCGCGGCCGACGCGGACAAGCTGCGCCAGATCCTGATCAACCTCAGGGAGAACGCGATCAAGTACTCGCCGGACGGCGGCCGGGTGCTGATCGCGCTCAGCCGCCAGGGGTCGGTCGTCCGTTTCGAAGTGCAGGACCAGGGGCTCGGCATCGCGGAGGACGAGCTGCCGCACATCTTCGAGCGCTTCCACCGCGTCGACCCGAACATGACGCGCGGCGTCGGCGGCACCGGGTTGGGCCTCTACATCTGCCGCGAGCTCGTGGAGGGAATGCGCGGCCGGATGTGGGTCACGTCGATCGAGGGCGCAGGCTCGACGTTCTCGTTCGAGCTGCCCATCGCATAGAGCCTCGGATACCTGGCGGTTCGCCAAGAAGGGTGATGAAGGGAGAGCCGGGACGGCCGATGGAAGGCGGGCTGTCCCCCTTTCCCGACCAAGGAGCTCCCCATGCGGCTCTATACGCAGATCCTTCGCCTGGCGGTCTTCGCCAGCCTCGCTCTCACCGCCGTCGTCTGCGGCGGCTGGAAGTGGGAGGGTGTCTTCCACTAGGGAGCCTCTTTCCGCAGACGGGCGGGCTGTCACTCGTTCGGGGGGTGGCGCTGGCCCGTCCAGTCTGCGAGACTGATCAGGCATGAATCGAATTCGCCGCCGGATTCTCCTCTTCGTACTTATGGTCGTCGCAGCCGCAGCGCTCGCGCTTCCGACTACCGCGCTCGCGGGCTGGACCTGGGATTCCGCGGACGGCAACGGCTGGACGTGGGACGGCAACACCAGCGGGCCTGACGCCCCGGCGCCCGACGCGCCCGGCTAAGAGCTCGCGCTCTCGCTGTTAGGCTCCGCCGCCGTGCTGGAAGCCCTGCTCGCGATCGTCTCGGACGAGGCAGCGCGGCTCGCGCGCCTCCTCGACGACGTGCTTTCGGCAAGCCGCCTCGATGCGAAGACGGAGCGGTTCGAGATCGGGCCGATCGACGCAGCCAAGGTGGCACGCGCCGCCGTAGAGGCCGTCCGGCCGCGCCTCGCCCCGGGTCTCGTGCTCGACCTCGTGATCGAGCCCGACCTGCCGCCGGTCGCGGCCGACGCGGACAAGCTGCGCCAGATCCTGATCAACCTCAGGGAGAACGCGATCAAGTACTCGCCGGACGGCGGCCGGGTGCTGATCGCGCTCAGCCGCCAGGGGTCGGTCGTCCGTTTCGAAGTGCAGGACCAGGGGCTCGGCATCGCGGAGGACGAGCTGCCGCACATCTTCGAGCGCTTCCACCGCGTCGACCCGAACATGACGCGCGGCGTCGGCGGCACCGGGTTGGGCCTCTACATCTGCCGCGAGCTCGTGGAGGGAATGCGCGGCCGGATGTGGGTCACGTCGATCGAGGGCGCAGGCTCGACGTTCTCGTTCGAGCTGCCCATCGCATAGAGCCTCGGATACCTGGCGGTTCGCCAAGAAGGGTGATGAAGGGAGAGCCGGGACGGCCGATGGAAGGCGGGCTGTCCCCCTTTCCCGACCAAGGAGCTCCCCATGCGGCTCTATACGCAGATCCTTCGCCTGGCGGTCTTCGCCAGCCTCGCTCTCACCGCCGTCGTCTGCGGCGGCTGGAAGTGGGAGGGTGTCTTCCACTAGGGAGCCTCTTTCCGCAGACGGGCGGGCTGTCACTCGTTCGGGGGGTGGCGCTGGCCCGTCCAGTCTGCGAGACTGATCAGGCATGAATCGAATTCGCCGCCGGATTCTCCTCTTCGTACTGATGGTCGTCGCAGCCGCAGCGCTCGCGCTTCCGACTACCGCGCTCGCGGGCTGGACCTGGGATTCCGCGGACGGCAACGGCTGGACGTGGGACGGCAACACCAGCGGGCCTGACGCCCCGGCGCCCGACGCGCCCGGCTAAGAGCTCGCGCTCTCGCTGTTAGGCTCCGCCGCCGTGCTGGCCTTCCTGCTCGCGCTTGCGCTCTCGCACGCGCGTCTTCCCACCGCCTCGCCCTCGCCCGACTGGTCGTCGTGGCCTGCGCAGGGAACGGTGACGACGCCGTTCGAGTCGGCCCATCCCGGGATCGACATCGGGATCCTCCGTTCGCGCGCGATTCGTGCGGCGCAGCCCGGCACGGTGATCGCGGTCGGCCGGCCTCGTGGGTACGAGGGCTACGGCAACATCGTCGAGATTGCCGACGGCCGCGGCTTCACGAGCCTCTACGCGCACCTTGCCGGCTGGCGCGTCCGCCTCGGCGAGCAGATCGCGCAGGGGCAGCGGCTCGGCACCGCGGGCTGCACCGGCTGGTGCACCGGCACGCACCTGCACTTCGAGATGCGGCTCAGGGGTCGGCCGGTAAACCCGCTGTGGTTCCGGCGGGCGAGCCCGCGACCGTGAGGTATGCGGCTCTACGACTACTCCGCGTCCTGTAACTGCTACAAGGTGCGGCTGCTGCTGGCGCAACTCGGACGGGCGTACGAGCGCGTCCCCGTCGACATCTTCGCCGGCGACACGCTCACCGACGAATACGCGGCGATGAACCCGGCGCGCACGACCCCGGTGCTCGAGACCGACGACGGCCGCTTCCTGCCCGAGTCGAACGCGATCCTCTTCTACCTCGCTCAGGGCACACCGTTCCTGCCCGAGGACCCGCTCGAACGCGCGGAGGTCGTGCGCTGGCTCGTCTACGAGCAGACCGACGTCATCCCGACGATGGGCGGGCTCCGCTTCCGGCTCCTCGTCGGCCGGCTCACTACCGACGACCCCGACGCGGTTCGCCGCAAGGAAGGCGCGCTCGAGGTCTTGCGGCTCCTCGACGACTACCTCGCCACGCGCGACTTCTTCGTCGGCGACCGCTACACGATCGCGGACGTCGCGATCTACGGCTACACGCATCTCGCGCACGAGGCCGGGATCGACATGGGGCCGTACGCGAACGTGCGCGCGTGGTTCGAGCGCGTCGAGCGGCAGCCCGGCTACGTCGAGGACGTCGAGCCCTACGGCGCGAACGCCGCGCCGGGCGCCGGGCGTTCGCTGTACGACTGACGCGGTAACTCGGCTACACGATCTCCACGGTGTCGCCGTCGGCCAGGACGTGATCGCGGCCGACACGTTGCTGGTCGAACTTCGCCGACGGGCCGGAAACCCGCGCTCCCGCGCAGGTCGCGGCGAGCTGGTGGTGGACGCTCTGCGCAGCGTCGAGGACAGTCGACCCCGGAACCAGGGCGCGCGGCTCCGTTTCGTCGAGCCCGGGGCTCCGGAGGTAGACCCGAATCAGGCCGGTGAGCTCCCAGAGGGCGTCGCGAAAGCCCTCGAGGCTCTCGTCGTCGAGGACCGAGACGCCGATCGCGGACAGCCCCGTCTTCCGTGCGACTTCGTCCACGAGCGCCGACCCTGCTTCGTCGAGCTTCGTCACCGCGACGAGCGTTCGCTTCTCGATTCCGGCCGCCTCGAGCTCTGCCTGCACCGACCGCAAGGCCTCCAGCGGCGCCGTCGCGTCGTGGCAGAGGACGATGGCGTCGGCTCCCCGCAGCACGCCGAGCAGCGCTCGCCCTCCGCCGCGATCCTCGGTTGCGCCCTCGATCAGCCCAGGAATCTCGACGAGCTGCACGGGCAACCCGTGGATCCGGGTCACCGAAGGGACCGGCCGCGTGGTGGTGAAGGCATAGTCGCCGGTCTTGATCTGAATGCTCGAGAGCGCCTGGAGCAGCGACGACTTGCCGGCGTTCGGCGGACCGACGAGGGCGATCTGCGCGGCCCCCTCGCGACGCACGGCGATCGAGTCGCGGTGCACGGCCTTCTTGCGGACGCGCGACTCCTCGATCTGGCCTGTCACCCACTTGCGGATGTCGGCGTAGGGGCCGCTCTTGTAGCCGGGCAGCTCCGCGAGAATCGCGCGCAGCTCCTTGATCCGCTCGCCGCCTTCCTTGCCGACGAGCCGGCGCTTGATCACCTGCATCTGCGTGCGATGCGGCATTGGCATCGCGATCACCTTCCTCTCGAAACTCATGCGGGGAAGGTGCGCCCTATGGGCGGTCACCGATGCGACCGCGCTCGAGCGCGTCCCTGTCCCGCCGCTTCCTCGGACGCTGAACTGGAAGCGGCGGACTAGCCGGTTTGCTGCAGCGTGATCGCGTACCAGCGGGTCATCGACGCGAGTCTACCCTCACGCGATCGGAACGAGCCGCGTGCCGGTGGCCTTGAACGACGCGTAGACCGTCCCGCCGCGCGCGAGCTCGAGCTTCTCGGCCGACGCGGCGGTGACCTCGGCTGTGAGCGGGCCGATCCGAACTCGGACGCGGTTGCCGACCGGGACGACCGACGTGACCTCGCCCGCGACGAGATTCAGCGCCGAGCCGTCTACGTGCACGCGCCCGACGGAGACGTCCCATGGGTAGACGACGACGCCGACCTCGCCGCGGGCGCGGTCCGTCGAGTAGACGACCTCGCCGGTCTCGAGCCGGATGCTCGTCAGGCCGTAATCGAGCAGCTCCGCGTGGCCACGCAGGAGGTTCGCGCCCGTGAAGGAGGCTACGAACGGGTCGGCCGGTCGGGAGACGAGCTCCTCCGGCGCGCCGATCTGGCGCAGCTGCCCCTCGACCAGCACGCCGACGGTCTCGGCGAGCGCGGCCGCGTCCTCGTAGTCGTGCGTGACGATCAGGGTCGGCAGCTCGAGGCCGCGCAGCAGCTCCTCCAGCTCGACGCGGACCGTCGCCTTGGTGTGGGCGTCGAGCGCGGAAAGCGGCTCGTCGAGCAGCAGGACCCCTGGTTCTCGCGCGAGCGCGCGCGCGAGGGCGACCCGCTGGCGCTCGCCGCCGGAGAGCTCGCGCGGTCGCGACGCCGCGAGGTGGGCGATGCGAAAGCGCTCGAGAAGGTCGTCGACGCGTTCCCTCCCGCCGAAGGCGACGTTCTGGCGCACGCTCAGGTGTGGAAAGAGCGCGTACTCCTGGAAGACGAGGCCGACCCGCCGCCTCTCCGGCGAGAGGAACATGCCGCGCTCGACGTCGACCCAGGTCTCGCCGTCCAGCTCCACGCGACCAGCGTCCGGGCGGGCGAGCCCGGCGATCACGCGCAGGACCGACGTCTTGCCGGCACCGGACGGCCCGACGAGCGCGACGGTTCGCTCGACGGCGAGCCCGAGGCTCAGCTCGAACGAGCGAAGACCGAGACGGAAGTCCGCCGAGAGGGCTGCCATGGCCAGTAAGAGAGGCTCAGCTTCAACGAGAGGAGGAGCGCGACGCTGACGAGGACGAGCAGCGCGCCCATCGCAAGGGCCGTGTCGAAGTCGAGGGAGAACTGCTCGTAGATCGCAAGCGGGAGCGTCTGGGTCACGCCGCGGAGGCTGCCGGCGAACATGATCGTCGCGCCGAACTCCCCGAGCGCGCGGGCGAAGGAGAGGGCCGCGCCGGCAGCGAGCCCACCGCCCGCGAGCGGCAGCGCCACCCGGAAGAACGTCTTCGCCGGGCCGGCGCCGAGCGTGCGCGACGCGGCGACGAGGTCGGGATCGACAGCCTCGAACGCGGCGATCGCGGTGCGAACGTAGAGCGGGCTCGCGACGAGCGCGACCGCGAAGACGACCGCGGCGAGCGTGAACGGGATCTGCAACCCGAGCGCGTCGAGCGTCGACCCGAAGAGGCCGGTGCGCCCGAAGGCGGCGAAGAGGCCGATCCCGGCGACGGCGGGCGGCAGCACGAGCGGCAGCTCCACGACCGTGACGAGGAAGGCGCGGCCGGGGAAGCGGCGCGTCGCGAGGAAGTACGCGAGCGGCGTCCCGAAGAGCAGGATCAGCGCCTCGGCAATCGCCGTCGACCGGAGGCTGACGACGAGCGCGTTCGTGACGACGCCGTTCGAGAGCAGCCGGACGAGGCGGCCCGGAGGAACCCGCGTGAAGATCGCCACAACCGGCAGCGCGAGGAAGAGCAGCGCAACGGTGGCTGCGGCGAAGAACAGCGCAGCTTGGAGAGAACGTTTCACCGGCGCAAGAAGCCGTACGACCGCAGAATGCGCTGGCCCGCGTTCCCGAGCACGCGCTTGACGAAGGCGCGCGCGGCCGGCTTGTGCGAGCTCGCCGAGACGACGCAGATGCCGTAGCGCACGTTCGGCTGCCCCCGCGCCGGGATCCGAATCGTGCGCACCTTGTGCGGCACCGTTCGCGCGTCGGTCGAGTACACGAAGCCGGCGTCCGCCTCGCCCAGCGCGACTTTGGCGAGCACCTCCCGGACGTCCGTCTCGCGGCTGACGACATGGGGCGTCAGCTTCAGCCGTTGCAGCACTTGCAGCGTGTAGTCGCCCACCGGGACGCCCGGCGCCGCGATCACGAGCTTCACGCCGCGATTTCGAAGGTCGAAGACGCTGTGGACGCCGGCCGGGTTCGAGCGCGGCACGATCACGACGAGCGCGTTCCGCGTGAAGACGACCGGCTTCGTGCACAACCCGTCCCGGTGAAGGGCGCTCGGGAGGGCCATGTTCGCGGAGGCGAACACGTCCGCGGGCGCGCCCTGTCGAATCTGGGCAGCGAGGGTGTTCGAGCCGGCGAATGAGTAGGTCGCCGAGCGCTCGATCCTCGGGAAGGCGTCCGTCAGCGACGACGCCGCGAAGACCGTCACCGGGGGGCTGCTCTGCGCTGAGGCTCCGCTGACGGCCAGAAGCGCGAGCAGCAGCGCCGCGACGCTCCTCACGAGCCCTGCACCATCACGGAGGTCGCCTTGACGACGGCGGTCGCCGGCATCCCGGGCTCGAGGCCGAGCTCCTCGACGGCGTCGGCAGTCACGATTGCGACGACGCGCGCGGGCTCGTCGACCACGAGCTCGACCTGGGCGATGAGACCGTCGATCTTGACGTCGGCGACGGTTCCGCGCAGCCGGTTTCTGGCGCTGAACTCCGGCGCCGAGTCGCCGCGGAGCCGGTCGACCTCCTTCGCGGAAACGAGCCGCCGGTTGCCGCGATCGCGGGTCGTCTTGATCCGGCCGTCGCGATCCCAGCGGCGCAAGGTGTCGAGGCTGATCCCGAGTCGCTTGGCCGCCTCGCTCGCGGTGTAGGATTGCCTTGGCATTACCTAGGTACGATAGCGTGAACGCGTGCCGTTCGTCCCTTCGTACGCGGTACTGGTCGTCGTCCAGGCGGCGCTTGTGTTCGCGCCCGGGCGCCCGCGGCACTTGTGGTCCTCACGCGTCCTCGGGCTCGCGATTCCGGCTGCGGCTCTCGTCGCCGGGGTCGTGCTCGCCCAGGTAAGCGGCGGCGCGGACTTCCTCGCGGCGCTCGCTGCATTTGCAACGCCCGTGCTCGCGGCCGCGGCGGGCTGGGCGCGCGGCTGGCCGCTCCCTTGGCTGGTCGCGCTGCTCGTGCCGCCGCTCTACGCGCTCGCCTGGCTCCGGACCGACAACCTCGACGGGGAGGCTGCGGGCGTCGTCCTGATCGCCGGCGCCTGCCTCGCGGCGACGGGGATCGTCGGCTCGCTCGCGCCGCGCTCCTGGCTCGTCGCCGGGCTCGTGCTTCTGGTCGTGCTGGACGTCGTGCTCGTCTGGGGCGACCGCCAGGTCGAGCCGACGATGAACGCGCTCCAGGCGGCCTCGCCGCCTACGATCGGCCGGCAGCTCCCGAGCCTGCAGCAGATCGACTTCGGCGACGCGTCGATGGGCTGGCTCGACTTCGCCGCTCCCGCCCTGCTCGGGCTGCTCGTCGCAAGGCGGCTCCTGGCGGCAGTCGCGACCGGGCTCACGGCAGGCGCCTGGGGCCTGCTGCTCCTCGCCACCTCGCCGATCGCCGCTACTCCTCCCGTCCTGGCCGGACTCGTGGCAGGCTCTTGTCGATGGCAGCGCTCGGGAACACGGGCCTGGAAATCTCGCGCGTCGGCTTCGGCGCGTGGGCCCTCGGTGGGTCGAACTACGACTGGGGCTGGGGCGCCCAGGACGACGAGCAGTCGATCGCCGCGATCCACCACGCGCTCGACCTAGGCGTCAACTGGATCGACACCGCCGCGCAGTACGGCTTCGGCCACTCGGAGCAGGTCGTCGGCCGGGCTGTTCAGACCTACTCCGGCGAGCGGCCGTTCCTCTTCACCAAAGGCGGCCAGCCCGAGGGCCCAAACCGGACGACCCTGCAGAGCCTCCGTCGCGACTCGCTCAGGCGCGAGGTGGAAGGCAGCCTCTCGCGGCTCGGCGTCGACGCAATCGACCTCTACCAGATCCACTGGCCGATCCCCGACGACGAGATCGAAGAGGGCTGGACGACCCTGGCGGAGCTCAAGGACGAGGGCCTCGTCCGGCACATCGGCGTCTCGAACTTCGACGTGGCGCAACTCCGCCGCGCCCAGGCGATTGCGCCGGTCGAGACGCTGCAGCCCCCGTACTCGCTGGTCGACCGCGAGGTCGAGCAGGAGATCCTGCCGTTCGCGGAGCGCGAAGGAATCGGCGTGATCGTCTACTCGCCGATGGGCTCGGGAATGCTGACCGGGACGATGACGCGCGAGCGGATCGCGAGCCTGCCCGACGACGACTGGCGCAAGCGCAGCCCGGGGTTTCAGGAGCCCGAGCTGACCCCGCGGTTGGAGCTCGTCGCGCGGCTCGAACGGGCCGCCGAGCGGCTCGAAGCGAGCCCGGGAGCGGTGGCGGTTGCCTGGACGCTGCGCAACCCGGCAGTGGACGGGGCGATCGTCGGCTTCCGCCGCCCCGACCAGGTGGATCCCATCCTGCCCGCGGCGGACCTCGAGCTCAGCGCGGAGGATGCGGCCGAGCTCGAGGGTTAATCCGCGTCCGCGGTCGCGAGCTGCCCGGGCTCAGGCTCGTGGGCGCCGCCCGGCGCACCGGTGGGCAGCAGCACCGCGCCGAGCGTCGCGGCGACGGCGGCGAAGATCGCTCCGACGACGAACGCCAGGTGGTAGCCGCCGGTGAGCGCCGCAAGATGGCCTTCGGAGGCGCTGAGACTCGTCGTCCGAGAGGCAGCCACGCTGGCGAGCACCGCAAGGCCGAGCGCGCCGCCCATCATGAACGAGGTGTTGACGACACCCGACGCGAGCCCGGCCTCGGTCGGCTCGACGTCGTTCATCGCGGCGAGCAGCACCGGGTTGAAGGCCATCCCCGCCCCGAAGCCGAGCAGGATCATGCTCGGGAGCACGTCGGCAAGGAAGCTCCCGTCCACCGGCAGCCTGATGAAGAGGGCCAGGCCGGCGGTCGCAAGCGCGAGCCCGGTTGCCAATGTCCGGCTGATCCCGAACCGCATCACGAGCCTTGCCGAGAGGCCGATCGAGAACACGGCCATGATCAGACTCGAGGGCAGGAAGGCAAGCCCGATCTGGAGCGGGCTGTAGCCGAGCACGAACTGCAGGTAGAGCGCTGCCAGGAAGAACCACGCGAACATGGCCGCGGCCCAGAGGACGCCGACGACGTTCGCGGTCGAGAAGTTGCGGAGCCGGAACAGCCGCAGCGGCACCAGGGGTGCCCGCACGTGCGACTCGAGCCAGATGAAGACGCCGAGCAGCGCGGCCGAGCCGCCGAGCAGCCCGAGCGTCTGGGCCGAAGTCCAGCCTTCCTGGTTCCCGTTGACGATTGCGTAGATCGCCAGCATCAGCGCGCCTGTGATCGTCGCAGCGCCCGCGAGGTCGATGCGCTCGCCCGCGGCAGTCCCCGGCGTCCCCGGCAGCAGCCGCAGGGTGAGGAAGACCACGAGCGCGCCGATCGGGATGTTGACGAGGAAGATCCAGTGCCAGTTCAGGAAGTCGGTGAGAACGCCGCCGAGCACGACGCCGATGCTGCCGCCGCCCGCGGCGACGAAGCCGAAGATGCCCATGGCCTTCGCGCGCTCAGCGGGCTCGGTGAAGAGCATCATCATCAGCGAGAGCGACACCGCCGACGCCACGGCGCCGCCGATTCCCTGCACCGCCCGAGCGCCGACCAGGAAGCCCTTCGCCGTTGCGATGCCGCACGCGAGGGAGGCCAGCGTGAAAAGGATGATCCCGATCAGGAAGAGCCGCCGGTGGCCGAGCAGGTCGCCGAGCCGCCCGCCGAGCAGGAGGCAGCCGCCGTACGTGAGCAGATAGGCGTTCACGACCCAGGCGAGCGATGTCTCGGAAAAGCCGAGATCGCCCTTGATGGAGGGCAGCGCGACATTCACGATCGTCATATCCAGCACGATCATCAGCGAAGCGAGGCACAGCACGTAGAGGGCGATCCAGCGTCTGTTTCCGTCCATCGTCATTTGTCGCGGTCTCCTTTCACTCGGGGTCGAAAATGAGACTGGGCTACCGCCCCAAACTCATCGCAACGATGAGTTTTTGCTTCGCATTCCGTCTATCTCTGAGATGAGGACGATCGTTTGCGATCTCCGCGGGGTCGCGGCTGACTGCGTGACGGTCGACGCACTCGCGCGGATCCACCTGGCCGCGAGGCGAGCGGGCGTCGATCTCGACGTGCGCCATGCCTCGCCGGAGCTGAAGGAGCTGCTCGTCTTCACGGGCCTCAGCGGCGTGCTAGGCGTCGAGCCGCGCCGGGAGCCCGAAGAGCGGGAAGAGCTTCTCGGTCGAGAGGAAGAACGTGAGCTCGACGATCCGCCCGCCTGAGAGCTCCAGCACCTGCAGCGCCCACGGCTCGTAGCCGCCGTCCGGGCTCGGCTTGTACTGCCCGAAGGCTGGCGAGCCGTTGGCGGCGACGGTCGGGATCACGCGCGAGTCCTTGCAGCCGATCCCGGGCCCCCACCACCAGGCGAAGATGTCGTCACGGCCGGTCAGCCAGAGGTCGTACGGCGGCATCGACTGGGTCGCGTCCTCATGGATCAGCTCGGTCAGCGCGTTGATGTCGTAGCGCTCGAAGGCCTCGACGTAGCGCTCGAGCAGCTCGCGGTCGGCTTCCTCGAGCATCGGCGTCGAGTCGTGGACGTCGGCGTCCGAGAGCGTCGCTCGGGCCCGCTGCAGCGCGCTGTTGACGGACGCGACGCTCGTGTCGAGCAGCTCCGCGACCTCGCTTGCCTGCCAGTGGAGCACCTCGCGCAGGATCAGGACGGCGCGCTGCCGCGGCGGTAGGTGTTGCAGCGCAGCGACGAAGGCGAGCCTGATCGTCTCTCGCTCGACCGTCGCCTCGGCAGGATCCGGGGTTGGCTCGATCCAGGTCACCTCGGAGAGCTCACGCAGGTTCTCGGCGACCGGCTCGCCCGACGGGCCGAGGTCCATCGGCCGCGCGCGCCGCTCGCGCCCGCCGAGCATGTCGAGGCAGACGTTTGTCGCGATCCGGTAGAGCCACGAGCGCAGAGCCGAGCGGCCCTCGAAGCGGTCGATGCTCTTCCAGGCCCGGAGCAGCGTGTCCTGCACGGCGTCCTCGGCCTCGAACGGCGAGCCGAGCATGCGGTAGCAATACGCCGTCAGCTCACGGCGATGCTGCTCCAGCTCGCCGAATGCCGGAGTGGCGGTGAGAGCGGGCCCTTCCACGGCCTCCATCCTAGGCAAGACGGCAAGGCCGGCGAGAACTAATCGGCGTGCGGTTAGGAGGCCTTGCGGATCGCGCGGATCAGCTCGCCCTTGCCCATCTTCGATCGGCCCGGAATGCCCTTCTTCTGGGCCACTTCGTAGAGCTGCTGGCGATTGCGATCCTCGAGCGCATGACCCGCGGCGCCGCCTCGCCGCGCTCCCTTGCGTGCCTCCGTCTGGAGCGCGCGCCTCGTCGTCTTCGGCAGGTGCGCGATCGTCCGCTTCTGGGTCGCCGCGCGCTGTGCCTTCTTCACGTTTCGCTTCGCTGCCTGTGTCTGCTTCCTGGTAGCCATGCGAAACGGCTACCCGGCCACGACGATCTCAACCCTCGAGAACTGCCTTCAGCCGCCTCAGGTCCTTGCGGTTGGCGCGGCGCATCGCGCCGGCAAGCAGCGGCGCCGTGACCCGGGAGAAACCGGACGGCCGGCCGCGGTTGCGGAGGGACATCTTCGTGCCGCCGCCGTCGGTGTCCTCCCAGCTGTACGTCGTCTCCATCGGGAAAGGCCCTTCGTCGGTCGCCATCACGAACCGCTCCCCGGGGATGAGCGCCTTCACCTGGTAGACGTAGTCGAGCCGCTTGCCGAGGAAGTGCGCGACGAAGACGATCCTGGAACCGACCTCGAGCGGCTTGGCCTTGTTCCACTCGACGTCCTTGATGTGCTCGTACCACGCAAGCGCGTTGTCGGGGTTCGAGGCGTAGTCGGCGACGTCGAGGCGAGGGCGCGCGATCTCGATCTCGGTGCGGACGTCGACCACGTTCCGATCGTAGCTAGGCGGATGAGGCGCGAGCCAGGAATCCAAGTTCGAGCAGGCGGCGAACCGCGGGGAGGGCGGCCGACTCGAAGCGCTTGGCGTCACCGACCGCGAGCTGCGCGAGCACGTCCCGAAGCGGCCGGGTCCCATCGAGGAGTGGCACGAGCTCAGCGGTGTGGACGTCGAGCGCGGTTCGGAAGCCCAGACCTTCGTCGAGCGAGAGCACCGTTCCCTCCAGCTCGGTCCGCCTGCGCGTCTCCTCGAGATGGTGCTGCTCGACGAGCGCGAAGGTCTCGTCCAGCAGCCCGCGTTCGTCGTCGAGCGACTCGAGGTAGTCCTGTGTCTCGAACACGCGCAGGATGTGCTCCGAGGCCTGTTCGAGGCGTTCGAGATTGACCCGATCGCGGCGCGTCCAGTTCCGGCTGCCGTTGCGCCGTCGCAGGATCACCGCGCCGTGCCCGATCGCCTCGATCCCGAGGCCGCGCAGGTAGTCGAGCCACGCATCGAGCCGCTCGGCGAAGGCCGCCGGGTCGTCCCGGGCTACCGGCTTGAGCCACTCCGACGCGTGCGTAACGGGATCGTCGCTGCCGAAGTAGAGCAGCCAGGCGTCGCAGCCGCGGCCTTCGACCCAGGGCTCGAGCGGGCTCCACCAGTCTCCGGGCGGGTGCGCCCAGCTGACCAGGACGTGTGCGAAGCCTCCCTCCTCGAGCAGCTCCGATGCCTGCTCGACGACGACGCGCGAGACCGTGTCGCCCGCAAGGCCGCTGTCGCGATACGCAAACCTGCGCTCCGGCGAGATCACGTAAGGCGGATTGCACGTGAGGAGATCGAACCGCTCGCCCTCGACCGGCTCGAAGTAGCTTCCCTCACGGAGCTCGAGGTTCTCGACCCCATTGAGGCCGGCGTTCAGCCGCCCGAAGGCGAGTGCGCGCGGGTTGACGTCGGTGGCCGTCACCGCCCTCGCGTGGCGGGAGGCAAGGAGCGCCTGGATACCGTTGCCCGTGCCCGTGTCGAGCGCGCGTGCGACCGGCCTCCGCACGGTGAGCTTCGCCAGCGTGACAGAGGGCGGGTGGATGCCTGCTACCCACTGCGCGTCCACGCTGTCGTCGTCTCGATCGGACGCGAGCAGGAGGTCTCCGTGCGGGACGAGCTTGAGCGTCGCGTGCACGCCGTCTCCCGAGGCCTCGAGCCAACCCGTGCGCAACAGCTCCTCGACGTCGAAGGCCACCTCGGCGTCTGCAGCGGCCAGCTCTGCGCCGAGGAGAAAGAGCCGGACGGCTGTGCTGAACGGCTCACCCGCCTCGAGCCGGCGCTCGTGTACTGCCAGGTCGGCTGCGGCGAAGGAGATCCGCCCGCTCCCGAGAGTCTCTTCGATCCGTTCGGTCGTGTACCCGGCATCGAGGAGCCGCGCCCGCAATGCGGCGGAAACGTCGGCGTCGAGCTCTGCGATCAGATCTTGACGTTCTTCTTGACGTCCCAGCCGGCCCGCTCGGTGCCGCCGCCGTGCGCGCCGTACTCGATCTCGATCCGGCCGAAGTCGAACGCGATCAGCTCGGTCGGAGGCTCATGGCCTGCTTCCTCGTGGAACGAGGTCACGAACACCTCGCTGAACTTGATCTTGAGGTACTCCAGCGCCTGCTTGCCCGCGCGACGGACGCTCAGGGTCGCCTCCTTGAGGTGCTTCCCGCTCACGGTCGAGAGGAAGAGCTGCGGCGAGGCCTTGTTCGTGAGCATCGTGAAGTGGAAGGGCTGGAAGTGGGCCCTGCCCGCGCCGCCGCCACCACCGCCCCCGCCGCCGGTCTCGACGTCCACGCCCCAGCCGAAGGAGACGAGCTCGATCTCGCCCTTGTGCTTGGCATCGGCGCTCTCGCCCTGGATGCCGTCAATCTTGAGGAAGTAGTCCATGCGCCTCCGTCCTTCGACTCGTCTTCGGAGCGCCGCAAACCCCGCGAGAACCTTAGTCGATCAGCTTCCGCTCCATGGCGTGGATCGCGATCCGCCAGAGCAGGAGCCCGAACGCGATCAGCACGCCCACGCGGGCGAGGTCGGTCCAGCCGTCGAAGCCGAAGACGGCGTGGCGGACCAGCTCCACGCAGTGGTGCAGCGGGTTCACCTGCGCGAGGTCCTGCGCCCACCCGGGGAGCCGGCTGAGCGGGAAGAACGTGCCCGCGACGAGGAAGAGAGGCGTCAGCACCGCGCTGACGATGTAGTTGAAGTTCTCGAACGACGACGCGAACCCGGCGACCATGATCCCGAAGCAGGCCCAGCCGAAGCCCGCGAGCCAGGCGATGAGCGGCACGGTCAGCATCCCCCAGGACGGGTCGAGCCCGAAGGCCATCGCCACGAGCATCGGGACGCAGCCGTAGACGCCGGCTCGAGTGGCGATCCACACCGCCTCGGCCGTGACGAGCTCCTCGGTGTCGACCGGCGCGGCCAGGATCGCGTCGTAGGTCCGCTGGAACTTGTACTTGACGAAGGTTCCGAACATCGCCGGGAAAGCCGACGAGAAGAGCACCGCCGTCGCGACCGTCCCCGTGCCGACGAACTCGACGTAGCGGTAGTTGCCGATGCGGCTGACCAGCGAGCCGAAGCCGAAGCCGAACGCGAGCAGGTAGATCGTCGGCTCGACCGTCGACGAGAACGTGGTCGAGCGCCAGTACGAGGAGAAGTTGACGACCTCGCGCACGAGCACCCCGGTCAGCGCGGAGCGTTCGAGCCGCCCGAGGCGCTGCGACTCAGCCCTGGCCGCCATCAGTCGATCTGCTCCCCGGTCAGGAGCACGAACACGTCCTCGAGGTTCGCCGGGCGCCGCTCGCCGTCGGCGGGATAGCGGCCGCCGTCGACTCCGAGGATCGAGACGCTCGTGCCCGTTCGCCGTGTGCGCAGCCCCGCGGCCAGGGCCTCCGCCTCGACCTCCGCAAGGCGGTCCGGCGGCCCGTAGACCTCGAGCGCCTGCTGCCCCGCATACTCGCGGACGAGCTGTGCGGGCGGCCCCGCGGCCACCGCACGCCCATGGGACATGATCAGCACGGTGTCGGCGAGGCGCTGCGCCTCCTCGATGTAGTGCGTCGACATCAGGATCGTCGTCCCCTGCGAGCGGAGCCCGTCGATCAGCGCCCAGAGCTCCTGGCGCACCTGCGGGTCGAGGCCGACGGTCGGCTCGTCCATCAGCACGAGCCGCGGCCGGTGCACGAGCGCGCGGGCGATCAGCAGGCGGCGCCGCATGCCGCCGGAGAGCTTGTCGACCTTCGTGGCGCGGCGGTCGACGAGCTTGGCCAGGCGCAGCGAGCGCTCGATCGCCTCGCGCCGGTCGGCGTGTGCGATCCGGTAGAGGTGCGCGAAGACGAGCAGGTTCTGCTCGACGGTCAAGGTCACGTCGAGGTTGTCGAGCTGCGGCACGACCCCGCACTCGACGCGGGCCTGCTTCGACTCGTCCGGGAGGCGGAACCCGAGCACGTTCAGGTCGCCCTCGTCTGCGATCGACTGGGCCGTGAGAAGCCGCATCGTCGTGGACTTGCCCGCTCCGTTCGGGCCCAGCAGGCCGACGCACGTGCCCAGCGGCACGTCCAGGTCGAGGTGGTCGACCGCGGTAATCGGGCCGTAGCGCTTCACGACGCCGCGCAGCCGGATCGCCGACTCGCTCACGTGTTCAGTGAAGCAGGTCCGCAAATCGACACAGCTGGGTTCAGCGGGGCCGGTCGAAACAGCCGGCCCCCCTGAAATGCCTTGCGTGCTAGGCGGCCCTTGCAGCGGCGAGCCGCGGCAGGTTCACCGTGAAGGTCGCGCCCTCGCCCTCGATGCTCTCGACGGACACCTGGCCGCCGTGGCCGTCGACGATCGCCTTGACGATCGAGAGGCCGAGCCCCGTACCCTGGATCGCGGCCTCGATCGCCGCGTCCGTGCGGAAGAAGCGCGTGAAGAGCTCGCGTTGGGCGCCGGCTGAGATGCCGATCCCGGTGTCGGCGACCTCGAGCACGACGTAGTCGCGGCTCGCCGAGAGGCGCACCTCGACCGAGCCGTTGCGAGGCGTGAACTTGAGCGCGTTCGAGAGGAGGTTGTCGAGCACCTGCCCGAGGCGTTGACGGTCGCCGCTCACAACCGAGTCGGAGCATGGAGCGACGGTGATCGTGATCTGGCGCTCGTTCGCCGCCGGCAGCGTGCCCTCGACCGCGTGCTCGGCGAGCTCGGACAGGTCGAGCGGCTCCCGGTCGAGCGTCATGTGCCCGGCTCGAGCCTGAGCCACGAAGAGCAGGTCGACGACGATGTCGAGCAGCCGCTCGGCGTTGCGGCCGACGACCCCGAGGAAGTGGCGGTGACGCTGCGTGAGTCGGTCGCGGTCCTGGTCGAGCAGCTCGAGGTAGCCGAGGATCGACGTCAGCGGGGTCCGCAGCTCGTGCGAGACGACCGAGATCAGGTTGTCCTTCAGATGGTCGAGTTCGCGCAGGCGCTCGTTCTGCACGGCCAGGGCGGCGCGGGACTCGTCCGCCTGCTCGAACAGCTCGCGATACTTCTCGCGGCCGACGTCGACGGCGGCGAGCATGCGGTTCCGCTCCTGCTGGAGCAGGACGAGCCGCGCGCCGACGAGGAACGTCACGACGATGCTTCCGATCGAGAGGCCGACAACGCCGATCGGATCGCCGCTGAGGCTGTCGGCGATCATCACGACCGGCGCGCAAAGCGTCGCGGCGGCGAGCAGCGCGATTCGCCTGCTCGAGAAGCGGGTGGCGACCGAGCTCGGCAGCGGCTTGATCCGCGCCATCGAGGGATGCAGCGCGGCGACCCCGAACAGCCCGTACGCGACGATCCAGCCGACGTCGACGAACATCCCGTTCGTGTAGGCGCCTTTCAAAGTCAGGTAGCTGTACGCAACGTCCGTGACGACCTGGCAGGTAACGCCAACGACGAGGAAACGCAGGGCCGGATTCTCGACCCCCTTGCGGAGAGCCAGCTGGACGACCCCGACCAGCAGAACCACGTCGAGCACGGGCGTCGCCACGGTGACGGCCATGCCAGCGGCCGAGAGCCCGGTCTGCGCGAGGAGCGGCTCGACGAGCAGTGCCCAGACGAGGATCAGCGCCCCGGTCGCGACGACGGCCGAGTCGAGGACATCGGTGAGCCTCGGTCGGGCGCGGGCGCGGGCGACCACGAACGTGGCGGCGATCAGGAGCGGGTAGCCGCCGACGTAGGCGACGTCCGCGATTGACGGAAACGGCGCCTCCGTGCGCAGGAACCAGCTGTAGGCGTCCCAGTACCCGTCGCCGAGCGTCCAGAGGACGAGCCCGGCGCCGAACAGGAACCACGGGATCCGCCGTTGCGGCTTGTACCGGATCAGGCCGGTGACGATCGCGCCGATCGCGCCGAGGCTGAGGGCCTGGTAGATCGCGGCCTGGGGAATGGAGTTGGCGCCGACCGCGAAGTACGCGACCCCGAGCACGGCGACCGACGCGGCGTAGAGCGCCCACAGCGGAGCGCCTACCGCAAGGCGCGGCCACGCGCGCACGTCGCGCCGCAGCAGCGCCGAAGGGAACGCAGATGCCCCCATCCTCAACTGATCGTCCCGAACCGGGCCCCGCCTGTCCCTCGTTCGGGGGACAGGCGGAGCAGGGTCGGGCCTCGATCAGTTCCCGAAGTCGCGGACGAACGCGTCCGCGACGATATTCGTGTCGCCGGCGACGAGGTTCGCGGCCCACGAGGAGAATGCGAGGTAGCGATCGTTCGCGCTGAACGCGACGCCGGTGGCCGAGCTCGCATCGTCGCCCTGGTTGCCGGCCTGGCCGAGGCTCGCGAGCGTCGTCGTCCCGGACCTGACGTCGCGCAGGAAGACGTCGGTGATCTGGTTCGCGTCGCCCGCGACGAGGTTCGAGGCCAGCGACGTGAACGCGACGTAGCGGCCGTCAGAGCTGATGCTCGCGGCGCCGAGGCTCTCCTGATCGGCCTGCCCACCGGAGCTGCTGACGCTCACGCGCGTCGTGCGGCCCGTGTGCCGGTCGTTCACGAAGATGTCGAAGACGCGGTTCGTGTCGCCGCGAACGAGGTTCGAGTCGTTCGAATGGAAGACGACGTAGCGTCCGCTCGCGCTGATCGTAGGCGCGTTGCTGCCGTTGTTCGTCCGGTCGCCGCCGCCCTGCCGGCCGCGGCTGTCGACGCTCACGCGGGTCGTCCTGCCGGTCCGGCGGTCGCGGACGAAGACGTCGCCGAGCCGGTTCGTATCGTGCGGAACGAGGTTCGTCGCCGAGGACTGGAAGGCGACGTACCGGCCGTGCGCGCTCAGGACCGGCTCGGTGCTCTCGCAGGAGCCGATGTTGCACCGCGCCTGGTGGCCGCGGCTCGTGAGGCTGGCGCGGGTGATCTTGCCGGTCGCGAGGTCGCGGACGAAGACGTCCGAGAGCCCGTTCGTGTCGCCCCGGACGAGGTTCGACGCGAATGACTGGAACGCGACGTAGCGGCCGTCCGCGCTGATCGCGGGCATGGCGCTCGAGCCGTTTGTCTGGCGTCCGCTGCGGCTGACGCTGACACGGGTCGTGACGCCGCTCGCCTGGTCGTGCAGGAACACGTCCGAGGCGTCGTTGGTGTCGCCTTCGACGAGGTTCGACGCGGTCGAGGCGAACACGATGTAGCGCCCGTTCGCGCTCATCGCTGCGGAGTCGCTCGAGCCGTTCCCCTCCCGGCCGCCGGTGCTGACGCTGATTCGCGTCGTCTGGCCGCTCCCCCGGTTGTGCACGAAGACGTCCGAAGCGTTGTTCGTGTCGCCGGGGACGAGATTGCGCGCGATCGAGTTCAAGAGGACATAGCGGCCGTCGGCGCTGATGGCGGCCGCGTAGCTGTCGCGGTCAGCCTGCGAGCCGGCGCTCGAGACGCTCACGCGCGTCGTCGAGGGCGGGCCCGCCGCGGCGGCGGAGAGCGCCAGGGCTCCGAGGACGATGGAGCTTGCTAGTGCGATGACTTTCTTCACGAGAGCCTCCTTCGGTTGTCACACCGGATCCTCTCGGCCCTCCGCAACGCCCCGGTCACGGGCGCGTAACGGTTTCGCTACGGATGCTGCGGAGTGAAAATGGCGCCGTCGGCGAAGCCCGGATCGCCGCCCCAGACGATCAGCGAGCGGCCCGTCCAGGCGGCCACGGGCTCCAAGCGGCCTCTGAGCGGGGCCTGGGGGAGCGGCGACCAGCGATCGGCCCGCGGGTCGTAGGCAAGGCCGTGCGGCGGGGTACCGAAGGCCCCCGGCTTGCCGGTCTCCCCGCCCCAGATGAGCAGCCGCGTGCCGGTCCAGACTGCGGCCGCACGCGCCCGTCCGGAATCCATCAGGGCGAGGCGGCGCCAGGTGTCAGCCTTCGGGTCATAGGCGAAGCCGGCGGTCGGAGCGCCATTGCCGCCGACGACGAGCAGCTCGCTGCCGTCCCAAACGGCGCTCGCGCCGTCGCGCGGCTCGGGCAGCGCCGGCAGCTCACGCCAGCCGGATCCCGGAGCGAAAGCAGCGGCGCGCGAACCGGCAGCGACGATCAGGTCGCGGCCGGTCCAGGCGGAGCTGCCGAGGAACGGCGCAGGCGGGAGGGTGCGCCACTTGTTGGTTGCGGGCCGGTAAGCCGCTCCACCCGAGCGGCTCCAGCCGATCAGCTCGCGGCCGGTCCATGCGACGATCGCGGGCTCGGTGACGGGCGCCTTCGGCAGCGGGCGCCAGGAGCCGTCGTACGCGTACGCCCTCCGGCCCCACGCCACCGCTTGCTTGCCGGTCCAGGCCAAGCGGTACCGGCCGGCCGGCGGAGGCGCGAGCCGATGCCAGGCGTTGCGGCGCGGCTCGTAAGCCGCGAAGGCATGCCGCCCGAGCACCAGGAGCTCCCGGCCCGTCCAGACGCTGGTGCGATCGACCTGCGCGGCGATCGGCGCCTCGGGCAGCAGCTTCCAGGTCCCGGCCAGCGGCGCCGCCTCCGCGGCGAGGCCCTTGTAGGCGCTTCGCCCGACCGCGCGATCGTTCACAGCGGTGCCGTCGACGGAGAAGCGCACCGCCGAGACCGTCGGGAACTGCGTCAGCGTGTAGACGACCTGCGCCAGGCGCAGCTGCAGCGAGCGCGAGCTGGCGCCGGATTCGTATTCCGAGCTGAAATCGACCCGCGCGACGCCGTTCGCGATCGCGATCCCGAGCAGGCGCGTCCCGCCCGGGATCTCGCTCCGGATCCCGGCCGACCGCTCGCTGCGACTCGGGCCTGAGAGCAGCGCCTTGACGGCTGCCGTCGCCACCTGGCGAGTCGGGGCATGCGTCCGCAGCGCCTCGACCAGCCGCCCGCCGCGGGCGAACCAGACCTCGAGCGCCCGTCCGCTGGGAAGCGTCCCGGAGGCCTGTGTCGCTTGCGTCGAGGCGGCCGGGCTCGGAGGCAGCCCGAGCGAGACGGCCTTGCCGGAGCCCCAGCCCGCCGCGAGGTACCCGAACGTGCCGGCCGCGAGTACCAGCGCCGCGAGCCCAAGAATCGTCTTCACAGGGTGAATCCTGTCGCGCTAGGCGGGCGGCGTGAAGGCCGATGTCCGGATGCCGCTTCCGACCAGAAGGCTGCGTCCCGTCCAGGCAAGGGCCTCTCCGGATCCGCGGAGAGGCGCCGCGGGGAGCACTGACCAGCGGTCGGCACGAGGGTCGTACGCGAGCCCGCGGGTCGTCTCCGAGCCGCCCCAGACGAGCAGCCGGTGGCCGGTCCAGAAGGAGGCCGCACCCTGGAGCCCGAAGGGCAGTCGGGCAAGGCGGCGGTGGCGATTCGTCCCGGGGTCGTAGGCGAAGGCGGAGCGGGCGTGCGCTCCGGCCCCCACGACAAGGATCTCGCGCCCATCCCAGGCGGCGGCGCCGCCGTACTCGGGCAACGGTGCGACCTGGCGCCAGGTGTCCGTCGCAGGGTTGTACGCGGCCCCACGGGCGAAGGTGGCGGGATAGGGCTTGTCCGACGGGTCAGGTGGGACTCCGCTGGAGAAGAGGACAAGCTCGTGCCCGGTCCAGGCTCCGACCGGGCGCTGCGACGGGGCGAGCGGCGAGGGGGAGAGGTCGCGGTACGTGTCTGTCGCCGGGTTGTACGCGAGCCCGTTCCCCCACGCGTCGCCGCAGCAGCCGCCGCCCCAGCCGATCGCCTCGCGGCCAGTCCAGACGACGAGCCCGCCGCCGACCGACTTGCGCAGCGTCCGCCACGTGTTCGTCGCGGGGTTGTACGCAACCGAGTGGAAGGCGCCGAAGATAAGCATCTCCTTCCCGGTCCAGACGGCGTTGTAGTCCGGCACGTAGCCGGGGCCGGCCGGAGGCGATAGCCGTGTCCACGTCCGCGAGGCCGGGTCGTAGGCCTCGGCGACGTCGTGCGACTTGACGACGTAGGAAGCGCCGCGCGAGTCGAGGGCCG
>VAXM01000173.1 GCA_005883335.1 Actinomycetota bacterium | reverse complement strand
AGAACTTCATCAGCTCTTCCTGCTGCCGCTTCTTGTCGGTCTTGTACTTCTTCTGGATCTCCTTCATCTGCGGAGCGTGGCGCTGCAGGTTCTGCATCGAGTGGATCTGCCTGACCATCAGCGGCACGAGCAGAAGCCGGACGAGGATGGTGAGCGCAACGATCGACCAGGCCCACGGCAGGCCGATCGTGCCGTGCGGGCCGAGCCACTTGAGGATCCCGCGCAGGATGTCCTCGAGCGGCGTGAGCGGCGAGGCGAGAATCGCCGAGATCATCGGAAGAGCCTCTGGCCCTCGGCGTAGTCGACCCCGCCGCGGCTCCAGGGATTGCAGCGAAGCAGCCGCCAGCCGGCGAGGATCGAGCCGCGGAGGAGCCCGTAGTGCCGCACCGCATCGAGCGCGTACTGCGAGCAGCTCGGGTGGTACTTGCAGCGGCCGCCCCAGAGCACGCCTAGCGTCCAGCGGTAGGCATAGATCAACCCGAGGCCCGCGTAGGTGGGCGCGCGCAAGGCGTACCTCACGCCGACGCCTTCCCGAGGATCTCGTCCACGCGCTCCCTCAGCCAGTCGAAGCCGCGGGTTTCCGCCGCCTCGGCGAGGCCCGGGCGGACGACGAGCACGTAGTCGTGATCCTGCGGCAGCTCGGAGGAGCGCTCGCGGAAGAGCTCCCGCAGGCGGCGCTTGATCCGGTTCCGGACAACGGCCGTCCCCACTGCCCTCGGCACGGCGAGCCCCAACCTGGCGACCTCGATGGCATCCGCCCCGGTTTCACGCGAGAACCAGTAGAGGACGAGGAAGCGCGTCGAGACCGAGCGGCCCTGCCGATAGACAGCGTCGAAGTCACGCGAGCGCGAGAGACGGTGGCGGCGGTTCACGCGCGCGACCAGCTAGGCAGAGAGGCGCTTGCGGCCTCTGGCACGCCGGCGCTTGAGGATCGCCCGCCCGGCACGCGTGGACATGCGTGCACGGAAGCCATGCCTCCGCTTACGCCTGCGCACGTTGGGCTGATAGGTCCGTTTCACGAGGTCGAAGAAAGGAAGAAGAGCCGCCCGATCGAGGGCGGCGAAAAGCCAGTATAGACGAGCCGCAGCGGGTCGCTCTCGACAGCCCGGGCGGGCCACAAGATGGGGCCGAACTGCAGCGAGCGAGCCGTCGGCGGTGGCGCAAATGTTGCCATCTTGGGCATCAACGTCCACACCTGTGGAGACACGTGTGGAGTCCGGCAAATCCCCTGCAAATGACCTACTTTTGGTGCAAAGATGTGTGTCGCGGGCCCTCCGAAACGGGTCGTTGAGGATCGGCCCACACGCTGCTATGCTCGGTCGCAGCTTGCCGGCGGCGTGGAGCCCCAAACCGAGCTGACTGCGGAGAGCCTGTGGAGCGAGGTGTCCAGTCGGCTCAGGGGCGCTCTCAACGAGACGACCTATCGCACGTGGTTCGACCACGTCGGCGGCGTCCACCTGACCGATGAGGAGTTCGTCCTCTCGGTTCCGAACGACTTCGCGCGCGACTGGATCGAGGGCCATTTCCTAGGGCTGATCCGCGCCGCGGTCGGCGATGCGACGGGCAAGGAGCGGCGCGTCCAGCTCGCGATCGCGGAGTCCCGGGAGGAGCCGGGAGAGGCTGCCGAGCATCACCGCCGCGCGACGCTCGTCGGCGGGCTCAACCCGAAGTACACCTTCGACTCGTTCGTGATCGGCTCCTCGAACCGGTTCGCGCACGCAGCCGCGCTCGCCGTCGCCGAGGCACCGGCACAGGCCTACAACCCGCTCTTCATCTACGGCGGAACGGGGCTCGGCAAGACCCATCTCCTGCAAGCCGTCGCGCAGTACGTCGGCGAGCACCAGGGCGAGCTCTCGGTCCGCTACGTGACCAGCGAGACCTTCATGAACGACTTCATCAATGCCCTGCGCGACAAGCGGATCGAGGGCTTCAAACAGCGCTACCGCACCTATGACCTGCTCCTGATCGACGACATCCAGTTCTTCGAGCACAAGGAGCGGATCCAGGAGGAGTTCTTCCACACGTTCAACACGATCTACGAGGCCGGTGGGCAGCTCGCGATCTCGTCCGACCGCCCGCCGCGAGAGATCTCCACCCTCGAGGAGCGGCTGCGCTCCCGCTTCGAATGGGGCCTGATCACCGACATCCAGCCGCCCGATCTGGAGACACGCATCGCGATCCTGCGCAAGAAAGTCAAGACCGACGGGATCCACATCCCCGACCCGAAGGTGCTCGAGGCTATCGCCGGACGCATCTCGTCCAACATCCGCGAACTCGAAGGCGCCCTTACTCGAGTCGTGGCGTTCTCGTCGCTCACCGGCCGCCCGATGAGCGAGGACCTCGCCCAGGACGTGCTGCGGGACGTCTTCCCCCAGGGCGAGGTGCCACAGGTCACGATCGAGCGGATCCAGGAGCTCGTCTCGGAGCGCTTCGGCCTTTCGCTCGAGGAGCTCTGCAGCGACAAGCGCACGCAGAACATCGTCTACCCGCGCCAGGTCGCGATGTACCTCTCACGCGAGCTGACCGACTCGTCGCTGCCGAAGATCGGCAAGCAGTTCGGCGGCCGCGACCACACCACCGTGATCCACGCAACGTCCAAGATCGCACGCAAGATCCGCGAGGACCGCTCTGTGTACAACCTGGTGCAAGAGTTGACCGCAAGGATCAAGCAGGCTCGCTGAGATGTGGATGACGCGACCTGCCGCTTCGAGCCCTGTCGACAAGGCCGTTCCGTCCCCACTTTCCGCCAACAGGGGATCTCGCGTGGCCATGCGGGTTTGGGCCATCATCCCCGTCGTCCACACCCTCTATGACTACGACAAAGGAATTTCATAGATGATCGAAGCAGAAGCTGTGGTGGCCGCCGGAACCCTCAAGACGACCTGCTCCCGTGATGACCTGCTTCGCGGTCTCGGGATCGTTTCGCGCGGGGTGTCGACACGAACGACTGTCCAGATCCTCGCCGGCATCCTTCTCGATGCGACCGGCGGGAAGCTGTCGCTGGCGGCGACCGACATGGAGCTCTCGCTGCGTACGACGGTCGAGGCGAAGATCGAGTCTGAGGGGTCCGTCGTCGTTCCCGGCCGACTGCTGCTCGACATCGCGCGCCTGTTGCCGGAGACAGAGGTCTCGCTGGAGCACCGGCTCGAGGAGGCCGTGGTCGAGGTTCGATGCGGCTCCGCGAGCTACCGCTTGCACACTTACAACCCCGAGGACTTTCCACGGCTGCCCGACACGCAGGGCGTCGAGCTGCACGAGGTCGACCGCGGAACGTTGCTCGAGACCGTTGCGCGTGTCAGCCGCTCCGCTTCGCGCGACGAGTCGCGGCCGGTCTTGACCGGCGTCCTCGTCCACTTCGAGCCCGGCAAGCTCGTGATGGCCGCGACCGACTCCTACCGGCTCTCGGTCAAGGAGACGTCGCTCGAAGGGTCGGTGCCGGAGCTCGAGGCGATCGTGCCGGCGCGCGCGCTCGGCGAGCTGGCGCGGATCGCCGGGGAGGGGGAGAAGATCGTGCTGGGCGTGCACGAGAACCAGGTCGTGTTCGGCACCGGCGATGCCTGGCTGACGACCCGCCGCATCGACGGCCAGTTCCCGAACTACAAGCAGCTCGTGCCCGACGCGTTCGAGCACGAGGTCCCGCTGCCGCGTGAGGAGCTGCTCGACGTCGTGCGCCGCGTGTCGGTGATGGCGCAAAGGAACTCGCCGCTGCGGCTGCGCTTCGCGGACGGCGAGCTCGTCGTCTCCGCGCAGACCCAGGACGTGGGTGAGGCCCGGGAGTCGCTCCCGGCTTCATTCGGTGCGGAGGCGCTCGAGATCGGCTTCAACGCCGAGTTCCTGCGAGACGGGGTCGACTCGGTCGGCGGCGAGACCGTGCGGTTGAAGCTGATCAGCCCGCTCCGGCCCGCTGTCCTTCAGGGTGAAGGCGACGACTTCCTGTACCTCATCATGCCCATCCGCTTAGCTGGGTAGCGCCGACTCGACTGTGTCGACAGGTCATTTCAGACGGACGTGCGAGCAAAGCCCGCACGTCCTGACAACGGCGCCGCAAGCGGCGCCTCAGGGCTGATCGTCGGCGCGGTTTCTCTCCGAGACTTTCGCTCGTACGCCAAGCTCGACCTCGAGCTGGAGCCGGGGCTCGTCTTGGTGACCGGGCCCAACGGAGCCGGCAAGACGAACCTGCTCGAGTCGCTGCACGTGGGGACGCAGGGCTTCTCGCCGCGAACGCGGGCCGATCAGCAGCTCGTTCGGTTCGGCCGCGATGCAGCGCGGATCGCTCTCCGCGGCGACCGGGCCGGCGTGCCCGTCGAGCTGGAGGTGACGCTCGAGCTCGGCACCGGCAAGCGGGCGAGCCTGAACGGGGCACGACTGCGCGCGGCGGAACAGCTACGGGGCGAGGTGACGACGCTGGTCTTCACGCCCGATCGGCTGGTTGTGGTCAAGGGCGGCCCGGCGGCCCGCCGGGCGTATTTCGATCGCGTTCTCGGGCGTCTATCGCCTTCGCGGGCCGGGCTCTCTGCCGAGTACGGAGCAGCCGTCGGCCAGCGGAACGCAGCTCTGCGGCGCGTGGCGCAAGGCCTCTCGTCCCGTGACGCGCTGCCGCCGTGGAATGAGCAGGTGTCCCGTCTGGGCGCCGAGCTCGTCGAGGGGCGACGTGCGACCGCCTCGGCGCTCGAGCCGGGCTTCGGCGAGCGAGCGGGCGAGCTCGGGCTGGAGGCGGCGGGCCTGGGCTACGCCGCCGAGGCGCCGACGGTCGCGGAGCTCGAGGCCCGGACGGAACGCGACCTCGAGCGGGGCACGACGAGCATCGGGCCGCATCTCGACGACGTCGCCGTCCTCGCGGGCGACCGCGACCTGAGGGCGTTCGGCTCCCAGGGCGAGCAGCGCCTCGCCGTGCTGGCGCTCCTGCTCGCCGAGGCCGAGCTGCTCGAGGAGCGCCGCGGCGTCTGGCCGCTGCTGTTGCTTGACGACGTCCTTTCCGAGCTCGATCCCGAGCGGCGCCGTATCCTGGCCGACCGCCTGCGCGCGACCGGCCAGGCACTGGTGACCAGCGCGAGCCGGAACGCTCTCCCCGGCGAGCCGGCGCAGACCATCGCCGTCGAGCAAGACCGCGACGGCACGAGCCGCGCGGGGGCCGCCTGATGGAGCGGATCGGCGGCGCAGTACGAAGCGAGCTCGGCCGTTTCGGCACGGCCGGAGCGATGGCGGACCTCGTCGCGGCCTGGCCTGGGGCAGTCGGCGATGCCGTCGCCACGAACGCGTGGCCCGCGCGCTTCGCCCGAGACGGCACCTTGCACGTCGCCGCGAGCTCCTCCGCGTGGGCCTTCGAGCTCGGCCAGCTCGAGAGCGAGATCCTCGCGCGCCTGAAAGAGGCTCTCGGGAAGGCCGCGCCGAGCCGTCTAAGGTTCGCCCCGGGGCCGCTCCCGGAGACCGCGCCGGCCGCCTCGGAGCGTCCCAACGAACCTCTTCCGGACCCCACGCCCGAGCACGTCGAGCAGGCGCGCGGCTGGGCGGCGGAGATCGACTCCGAGGAACTTCGCAAAACAGTGGAAAAAGCTGCGCGCGCAAGCCTCGCGAGGGCCGCTTCCGGCCGCCCCGTCTGGTAGACTTACATCAGCCCGGAAATGCGCAACTTGCAGGGCTTTTTTCATGCCTAAAGCTTCCTATACCGCTAAAGACATCACCGTCCTCGAGGGTCTCGAGCCCGTCCGGCTGCGCCCGGGCATGTACATCGGCTCGACGGGCGCTCGAGGGCTCCATCACCTCATCTTCGAGGCGGTCGACAACGGCGTCGACGAGGCCCTCGCGGGACGCGCCGACGCGATCGACGTGATCATCCATCCGGACAACTCGATCACGGTCCGTGACAACGGCTCCGGGATCCCGGTCGACGCGATGGCAGACCAGGGCGGCGTCTCCGCACTGACAGTCGTGCTGACCAAGCTCCACGCCGGCGGCAAGTTCGGCGGCGACGATGCGGCCTACAAGGTCTCCGGCGGTCTTCACGGCGTCGGCATCTCGGTCGTGAACGCGCTCTCGGAGCGGCTGACCGCCGAGGTCGGGCGCGACGGCAAGCTCTACCGCCAGGAGTTCGCGCGCGGGGAGCCTACGACTGACCTCGAGGTCGTCGGCAAGGCAACAGAGACGGGCACCACGATCGCTTTCCTGCCCGACGCCGAGATCTTCGAGGAGGTCGACTGGTCGTACGAGACGCTCAGCCAGCGCCTGCGCGAGACCGCATTCCTGACGCGCGGGCTGCGGATCCGCCTGACCGACGAGCGCGCCGGCGGCGAGAGCATCGAGTTCCACTACGAGGGCGGGATCAGGGACTTCGTCTCGCACGTCAACTCGGCCAAGGATCCGATCCACAAGCGGATCGCCTACTTCGAGAGCGAGAGCGAGGAGGGTGCGGTCGAGGTCGCGATGCAATGGAATTCCTCGTACCAGGATTCGGTCTACACCTTCGCCAACAACATCAACACCCACGAGGGCGGTTCGCACCTCTCTGGCTTCAACGCGGCGCTGACGCGGACGCTGAACCGCGTCGCGCGCAAGCTCGAGCTGCTCAAGGAGAAGGAGGACAACCTCGAGGGCGACGACGTGCGCGAAGGCCTCGCCGCGGTCGTCTCCGTGAAGCTCCAGGTGCCGCAGTTCGAGGGCCAGACGAAGACGAAGCTCGGCAACCCATGGGTGCGCGGCTTCGTCGAGCAGGCCGTCAACGCGAAGCTGGCCGAGTTCCTCGAGGAGAACCCGCAGGACGCGAAGCAGATCATCCAGAAGGCGATCGCGGCCGCCCGTGCACGCATGGCCGCCCGCAAGGCGCGCGACCTGACCCGGCGCAAGGGCGCATTCGGCGGCGAGATCGCCAAGAAGTTCGCCGACTGCCAGGTGCGCGATCCGGAGCTCGCAGAGCTCTTCATCGTCGAGGGCAACTCGGCGGGGGGCGCGGCCAAGGAGGCGCGCGACAAGTCGAACCAGGCGATCCTGCCGCTGCGCGGGAAGATCATCAACTCGGAGAAGAACCGGATCGACAAGGTGCTCTCCAACACCGAGATCCAGCTGCTCGTGCAGGTGATCGGCACGGGCATCGGCGACGAGTTCGACATCTCGAAGCTCCGCTACCACCGGATCGTCGTCATGACCGACGCCGACGTGGACGGCGCGCACATCCGCACCCTCGTGCTCACGTTCCTCTACCGGCACATGGAGGAGCTGTTCGAGCGCGGGCACATCTACATCGCCGTGCCGCCGCTCTACCTGGCGCGGTTCGGGAACCAGCAGAACTACCTGGAGAAGGACTCGCAACTCGAGGACCTGCTCGTGCGCGAGAAGTTCGGCGACCTCCAGATCGAGGACCGCGCCGGAACGCAGATCAAGCTGACCGAGAACCGCTATCGCCGCTTCTCGAGGACGCTCAACGAATATGTGGGTTGGGTTGCGCGGCTGCGCTCGGACTTCGGGCCCCAGGCCTCCGACTTCGTTCTGGCCCAAAGGCTCGTCGAGACTGAGGCCTCGACGGTCCAGGACGCCGCCAAGGCGATCGCCGAGCGCGAGCAGAACGGCTATGGGCTGGAGGCCAGAGCCGACGGCGACTCGCTGCTCGTCCAGGTGATCGAGCAGGAGACGAACGCGACGGTGAACGTCGTTGTCCCAGGCGCGCTCCTCGAGTCGCCGATCTATGACCACGTACGCCGGGCGCACGCGCGTCTTGCCGAGATCGTCGGCGGGCTGCCGCCGTTCAACCTCCGGCTCGGGAAGGAGTCGCTGTACGCCCTGACGTTCGAAGCGCTGCGCGACTCCGCCCTCGGGCTCGCGAAGACCGGAATCCAGATCACGCGGTTCAAGGGCCTCAGCGAGATGAACGCGCCCGAGCTCTGGAAGACGACGATGGACCCTGCGCGCCGGATGATCGTCCGCGTCGAGGTCGAGGATGCCGCCGCCGCCGACCTCTGGTTCTCGCGGCTGATGGGCGACGAGGTCGAGCCGCGCCGCGCGTTCATCGAGCAGAACGCCCTGGAGGTCAAGAACCTCGATGTCTGAGGTCGAGAGCGGCCCGCTCGGGGCCGGCCGAATCGAGAGCCGCGAGCTAGACCAGGAGGTTCGCACCAGCTTCCTCGATTACGCGATGAGCGTG
>VAXM01000105.1 GCA_005883335.1 Actinomycetota bacterium | reverse complement strand
GCTGCTCGGCTGTACGACGTCACGCGCGGCAGCGTCACGATCGACGGTGTCGACATCCGCGACCTGAGCTTCACGGCGCTGAGCGACCTCGTCGGCGTCGTCTCGCAGGAGACGTATCTCTTCCACGAGAGCGTTCGCGAGAACCTCCGCTTCGCGAAGCCCGACGCGAGCGACGAGGAGATCGAGGCTGCGGCCCGGGCCGCCCGGATCCACGAGGTGATCGCGGCGCTGCCCGAGGGCTACGACACCGTCGTCGGCGAACGCGGCTACCGCTTCTCGGGTGGCGAGAAGCAGCGGATCGCGATCGCGCGGACGATCCTGCGCAACCCACCGATCCTCGTCCTCGACGAGGCGACGAGCTCGCTCGACACCGAGACGGAGCGGCTCGTCCAGGAGGCGCTCGACCGTCTCTCCCAGGGCCGCACGACGATCGCGATCGCCCACAGGCTCTCGACGGTGCGGGACGCCGACCAGATCATCGTGCTCGACCACGGGCGGATCGTCGAAACGGGCACGCACGGGCAGCTGCTCGGCGCAGGCGGCCGGTATTCGGCGCTCGTGGCCCGGGACGCGGATCTAGCCGCGAGTGGTCCGGATGGAGACCAGCCGGACGCGGCGGTCGGCCCGGACGACGTCCACACGGACGAGGTGCCAGCGCCCGCGACCTAGCGGCACGCTCAGGCGCGACGGCTCGACGACGCGCACGGAGCGGCTGGCGCCGTCGACGGTGATCGTCGTCCGGTCGGGCGCGTCGCTCTCGAGGCGGACGTCGAGCCTGCCGGAGCCGCGGATCCAGAAGGCGCCGTGCCGGTAGCGCGGCGAGCGGCCGACCCACTCGGGGCAAAAGACGACGCGGCTCGTCGGTTCGCGGACCGGCGGTGGTGAGGGCGCGCGTCCCGGGGCGAGCGTCGCGATGCCGCCGCCGCGCGCGAGCTCGCCCCAGTCGTGGGCGTTCAGCGCCCGCCACGCGAACCACCCGTTGCCCGGCGAGAAGAGGCCGGAGTGGAAGGCGAGGTAACGGACCCCGAGGTGGCTCAGTAGCTCCTCGGCTCCGGGCCGCCACTCGCCGCAGTTGAGCGGCTCGAGCCGGAGCGCCAGGTTGGCGGCGCGCTTCGGCGCGAGCGTCGAGTAGCCACCCGGCCGCTGCCGACGCGCCTGCATGTCGTAGTAGAGGTAGAGGCTGCCGTGGTTGACGCTCGGGTGCAGCACGGGTAGCTCGAGGAGACGGCCCGGGCCTTGAAGCGCGGCGTAGGCAGCGTTGTGCGAGTCGGCCCGAGCCACGCGGTATGCAGTCACTCCGAGACGCAAGTCCGCAAAGAGAGCGGCCAAAAGGACCACCGTGACGAACGCCAGACGCCGGCCTAGCCAGGCTGCGGCGAACCCAACGAGAGCCGCGATCGCGAGGCACGCGACCGGAAACTCGCGCTCCGGCACGCGCGGGTAGCGCAACGGGGAGAAGTGGTGCCAGAGCGTCGAGTAGAACGGGAAGTGCGTGCCCAAGGCCAACAGCGTCGGGACGAGCACGCCCACGGCCAGCGCCAGCGCGAGGCCGAACCGGCGGGCGCGCAGGACGGCGGCCAGCCCCACGAGAGCGAGCAGCGGCGTCAGCCAGCCGACGAAGACGAAGCTCTCCTGCCCGTGACGGCGGTGGCGAGTGAGGAAGTCGAGGCCGTCCGCGGAGTAGAAGGCGACCTCGTTCAGGGAACGACCGCCGGAGGCGATCGAGCCCGAGATCGCGAGCCTGCCGACCAGGAGCGCCGCGCCCACCGCGAGCGCGACGCCCGCGGCGGCGCCGAGCACGGCCCACGGGTCGCGCGCCCTGCAGAGGACGTAGAAGAGGAAGAACGGCACCGCCCCGAGAGCGAGGTGCAGGTCGGAGAAGGGGATCGACGCGACAGCCGCCGCGGCAAGCGCCAGCCACCAGCGGCTCCCGCGCCGCGAGCGCTCGTACGCCCACAATGCAAGCGGCAACAGCACGGCGATCATCCCGCGCAGGTGGCCCGCGCTCTGCGCCACGCGGTAGGGCGCGAGCTCGAACGCCAGCCCCCCGGCGAGCGCGGCGCCGCCCGGCAGGCCGAGCTCCCGCAGCCAGAGGTACGCGAGCCCGCCGGCGGCGAGGTAGGTCAGGAGCAGCAGCACGTTCCACCCGGCGACCGGGCCGAAGGCCGCCCAGAGCGGCCAGTAGGGCAACCCGAACGGCCAGCCGCCGAAGTTCACGCGCGGGCTGCTCTCGGGCCTGAACGTGTACGGGTCGAGCCAGGGTGCGTGACCGTGCTCGAGCTGGTGGCCGACGAGCCAGAGGTGGTAGACGGCCTGCAGGTGGTCGCCCACCGACGCCTCGCCGTGGATCACCTCCGCCCGCGCGGCGAAGTGCGTGCCGAAGTGCTTCGTCGCCGGCCACATCGCCGCCAGGCCGACGGCGAGGTAGAGCGCGCAGGCGAGCGCTACAAAGCCCGGGCGGCCGAGAGCAGCTCGTCGAAGTCCGGCACCTCGGCCAGCTCGTAGCGCCATGCGCCGCGGACCGTACCGTCCCGGTCGACGAGGAACGCCGTCCGCTCGGCCACGTCCTTGAAGCCGCGGTGCTCGTGCGCGATCCCGAATCCCAGCACGGCTTCGGCGTTCCAGTCGGAGAGCAGCGGGAAGGTCAGGTCGAGCGCCTGCATCCAGGCGACGTGCGACCACGGCGAGTCGCGCGAGACGCCCACGGCGCGGATGCCGGCCTCCTCGACCTCCATGCTCCTGTCACGCAGGAGCTCCATCTCGTTCGTTCAGGTCGACGACCAGTCGAAGAGGTAGAAGAGCAGCAGGAGCGGCTTCTCGGCCGCGAGCTCGCGCAGGGAGACGGGCTCTTGCGGAGCCATCCAGACGCGGACGTCCGGGATCTGGTCGCCCACAGCCAGCACCGGGCGAGCTTAGAGCTATCCGAGACCCTTCGCGAGGGCGAGCACCGCGTCGGCGTGGCGGCGCGCGGTTTCGGTCGAGATCCGCCCGGCCGGGAACTCGACCACGAAGTGCACTCCGTGCGGTAAGCGCTTCCGCTCCCAGCGGGTTGCGGCGCCCGGCGGCGCGACGAGACGGCGGTACGGCAGTCCTGTCAGCCGCGCGTAGCGCTTGAGCACTGCGACGTGCGGGTCAGAGCCGTAGACGACGTCGAGCGGTTGGTGGTACCAGATCGTCAGGGCCGGCTTGACGCGCAGGATGAAGGCGCGCATCGCCCGGTTCTCTGGCTCCGACATGGGCCGCGGCCCGGAGTAGTAGCCGTCCCACGGAACGCCGTTGTGCTTCCAGTCGACCGGCCAGTTGCGGTTCAGGTCGACGCCGTGCGCGTTCTGGCGCGTGCCCGCCGCGAGCCCGTCCGGGTTGACCGTCGGCACGAGCCAGAGATGAACGCCGGCCGGCAGCGGCATCGTGCGCAGGCGCCGGATCACCGCGAGGCCGGCGGGCTCGCTGCCGTGGATGACGCCAATGACCAGCGTCGTTGGGGCCGAGGGATCGCCGCGCTCGTAGGCGACGATCGCGCGGCCCTTCACCGAGTGGCCGACCACGACCGGCTGCGCACCCGCGGCCGCGGCGGCGACCAGCCCAGCGAGCGCCAAACGGAGCACCGCCGAAGCCTACGGGTCCGCGATTCGCACGTGCATGTGGTTGTCGTGGTTCGCCAGGATGCGAACGACTCGCGCCGGCCCCGTCAGCTGGGTGTTCGGTCCGACGAAGATCCGCACCGCGCCCGCGGCCAAGAAGCGATCGAGGAGGTCCTGGGCCAGTCGCCGGTCGATCTGCTCGGCGCGAACCGGCGGGCGCTCCCGGCGGTCAAGCCGCGGGTAGTAGACGTCGACGTCGAGCCCATTCTGGTGGGAGACGTGCTTGGGCCCGAAGTAGCCGCCGTGCCGGCGGCTGAAGTCGCCGATCCCCACCCGCGGCGCGTCCGGGTGAGCACGCGCGTAGCCGGCTACGACGTTCAGCGCGATCCGGACGAGCCGCTCGTTTCCCCAGCGGCGCCAGGGTCGGTCGGGCGAGCGGTGCAGGATCGGATCCCAGGTGAAGAATGTCGCTGCCTGGGCCGGAAAGCGGACGCCGCGGACGAGCGTGCCGGCGTCGGGCCGCCCGAGCGAGAGCGAGTTGTGCCAGTGCACCTGAGGTTGCGCTCGGGGCTGGCCGTGCGGCAGCAGCAGCGCGATGAGCGCGATCAGCGCCCGCAGCACCAGGAAACCGCGCGCGGATAACCGCCGAACTGCCCAGAGATCCGCGCGGCCCCGACGATCTGGCGCGGCCGTCCGACCCGGACGAAGACCCACTGGTTCGCCGTCGGCCACGTCACTAGCAGCCAGCGGCCTCCGGGCGAGAAGACGAGCTGCCGGAGCGCGCCGCTGCCGCGGTACAGGAGCCGCCCGTTGCGACCGGTGAACACGTCGCTCGCGAGCCCGTGGATCCGGATGATCACGAGGCGGTGCGTCCCGGGCGCGAAGACGGCATCGGCGTCGTGGGTGGCGTCGGACGGGTCGTCCTGAAGCACGACGCGCCCTCGCCTGTCGTACACGCGCAGGCCGTACGGCCTGAAGACGAGCAGGAGCTTCCCGTCGTCCGACCACGCCAGCTTCTGCGGGAGCCCCGGCGGCGTCCTCATGAGGATCCGGCCGCCGTCGACGTCGTAGACGACAGCCTTGCCGTGCGTCGCGTAGGCGACTACGCGACCCGGCCCGGGCCGCCAGACGGGGGCGACCCGCGCGGCCGGCCCGATCGCGCGGTCGCCGGTGCCGTCTCCGGCGACAACGTGCAGGCGCCCGCCTGCGATGTAGGCAATGCGCGTGTCCGTGGGCGTGCCGGTCCAGGTCGGGAACCGGGGCGAGCGGCGGGGGAGCGTCCAGCGCACGTTGCCCTTCGGGTCGAGGGCGACGAGCTCGCTCCGCTTCACTGCAGCCACGAAGCGCCCGGACGGCGACCAGGCCGCGTCGCGGTAGGCGCCGAGCCGTCGCCGGGAGCCGTCGGCGTTGACGATCCACGTCCCGCCCTTTCCGGATACGAGGAGGCGACCGCGCGCCGGCAACGAGAAGAGCTCGGTCTGCGCGTTCTCGACGCCGACGGCCTTTCGCAGCGAATGGACGACGGACCGCCCCGGCGGGCTTAGCACGGCGGCGACGGCGGCCGCGACGAGGGCGCCCGCAACCAGCGGGCGGGCGTGGCGGCGCGGCCAGGTCACCGGCTCGCGCGCCTCGTACGCGGCCCGAACGACCTCCCAGGACCGCTCGACCGCCTCGTGCTCGTTCGGCACTCGGAAGCGCTTCACTCCAGCCGCTCCTTCAGATGGTCGAGCCCGCGGCGAAGGCGGGAGTTGACGGTCCCGCGGGGAAGCTCGAGCAGGTCGGCGATCTCGCCCGGGGTGTACTCGAGCAGGTAGCGGAGCACGATCACGGCGCGGTGCTCCGGCGAGAGGCGGTCGAGCTCGCGCAGCAGCTCCTCGTCGTGCTCGGGGCGCTCCGGCGCAGGGGTGTCGACGGCCTCGGCCTCGGGGCGCAGCGCTCGGGCGCGCGCCCAGTCGATCGCGCGATTGACGACGATCCGGTGCAGCCAAGGCCCGAAGGGACGACGCCGATCGAAGCGGTCCAGTGTCCGCACGGCGGAGAGAAACGCCTCTTGTGCGATGTCCTCGGCCGCGCTCGCGTCGCGGACGACCAGATATGCGGCGCGGTAAGCCGGGCCCCAGTGCGCGCGGAAGAGTGCCTCGAATTCCGAGACAGACCCGGCCTGGGCCCGCCGCACCCAGGCCCGCTCGTCGCGGCCGGAGCCCGCCATGGCGTGCCGACTATACGAGCATGCTTGTGCAAGAGGTCCACGCGGCTACTACGGTCGGGACCTCGCCGCCGGTCCCTCGCGTACTCGAGACGTGCCGCCCGAGAGCGACGACCCGGGGCTCCCGATCAAATTTGGCCCGTGCTCGAACGGCGAGTACGTTCCGGCGCCGCTGACTGCCGTCGAGCGCGAGGCGATCAGGCGGGCCCACCGCGATTGCGAGGACAACGCGAAGCGGGTCGGGGTCACCCGCGCAACGTTCCTGCGCTCAGTCTGCGGGGCGGCGACGACGCTGCTCGCGATCCAGGGCTGCGCAGGCGAGGCGGCGCGGAGAGCGCTCGGCGGCGCCTGGGACGTTCCCAGCGAGGCCGCACTGGACGAGCAGGCGGCCCGCGCTGTCCTCGCAGGCAACGAGTTCGTCTTCGACGTCCAGGGTCACTTCCTCGAGTACGACCTGATGCGGCGCAGCGGTCCCGCCCCGTTCTTCGGCTCGGTTTTTCCGCAGGTGAACTGCGGGGCCGACGATCCCCGCGCCTGCTTTTCGCGGGAGGTCTTGCTCGAGGACTTCTTCCTGCGCAGCGACACCAGCATGGTCACCATCTCCGCGTTGCCGATCGCCCCGAAGGGGAGCCCGCTCTCCGAGGCGATCATGGACGACGCGCGCCACACCGCGGAGCTCGTCACGGGCTGGAAGCCCGTGTTGCTGCATGCGCAGGTGCTGCCGAACTACGGCCGGCTCCAGGAGAACCTCGACCTCATGGAGGAGAACGCGCGGCAATACCCGATCGCCGCCTGGAAGGTCTTCACGCACTTCCCCGATGCCTTCGGCGACCCCGGCAACGCGTGGCGTCTGGACGATGCAGACCCCAGGTTGCCCAAGGTCGGCCACGCGTTCATCGAGCAGGCCAGGCGCCTCGGCATCAAGATCATCTGCGCGCACAAGGGGTTTGGCGCCGGCAGCCCGTACGCGTCCCCCGACGACGTGCCGCGAGCGGCGAAGGCCTTTCCAGATGTCAGCTTCATCGTCTACCACTCGGGATTCGAGCGGGTCGGGCGGCGGGAAGGGCCTTACACGCCCGCGACGGCCAACGTCGGCATCAACCGGCTCATCACTGCGATGAAGCGGGCGGGCACCGGTCCGAACGAGAACGTGTACGCGGAGCTCGGCTCCACCTGGTGGACGATCATGCGGGATCCGGACCAGGCAGCGCACGTGCTCGGGAAGCTGCTCAAACACGTAGGCGAGGACAACGTGCTCTGGGGGACAGACTGCATCTTCTACGGTTCGCCGCAGGACCAGATCCAGGCTTTCCGCGCCTTCCGGATCTCGTCCGAGTACCAGGAGCGCTTCGGTTACCCGGCCCTCACCCCGCTCCGTAAGGCGAAGATCCTCGGCCTGAACGGCGCCCGCGTCTATGGGGTCGAGCCGAAGAAGCGGAGGTACCACTTCAGCCGCCGTGACCTCGAGGAGCTTCGGAAATCGCTGCCGTTCAAGCATGAGACGTACGGGCCGCGTAACCGCCGTGAGGTGGAGCGGCTGCGCGCGCACCACCGCGGCTGGCCGGGCTAGATCCGGCGCATGGACCCTCTCGGCGCCGAGCGGTGTATAACGAGCGTCGGCAAGGAGGAGAAGATGAAGCGCACCTTGGTGCTCGCACTGCTCGCGGCCGGGGCCGCGATCCTGGCCGGATCGGCTGGAGGCGCCGGTCCCTCACCCGGAGTGACGTTCGGCTCGGCCGGGGTTGTCTCTCACGACGGCAAGGTTCGCTACGTGGCGATGCGGGCCGGTAGGGGGACCCTGGTCGAGGCGGTCACGACGCGCGGCGGCGTCGTCCGCCGGTCGCGGTTTCTCAGGGGCCTGTTCGGGATCCCGCTCGTTGCGTATGACAACTCTGCAGGCGGCCTGTCGCGCGACGGGCGGCGGCTCGTGGTCGACTGGCCTGCCAACGGCCTCGCGAACGCGAAGACGCGCTTCGTCGTGCTCGACCCGAAGACGCTGAGGGTGCGATCGCGGATCACGCTCAACGGCAACTTCGGCTTCGACGCCCTCTCGCCGGACGGCTCGGTCATGTACCTGCTCCAGCTCAAGAACGTGAACGGCGGCGGCCTCCACTACGACGTCCGCGCCCTCAACGTGAGCACCGGGCATCTCTATCCAGGCTCGATCGTCGACCGGCGCGAGCCGGACGAGAAGATGACGGGCATTCCCATGACGCGCGTCGGCAGCGACGACGCGAGCTGGGCGTACACCCTCTACTCGCGCCCGAACGGCGGTCCGTTTGTGCACGCGCTGCACACGACTGCCCGAGAGGCGTTCTGCATCGACGTGCCGATCGGGGCGAACGACATCGATCTCTCGCACGTCCGGATGCGCCTGCGCGAGGGTTCCCTCGAGCTTCGCCTTCGCGGCAAAACGCTGGCGACGATCAATACGCGCACGTTCGAAGTCCGGCACTAGGGACCTCTCGCGACACCGGCTGCGTAGTGCCGGTAGATGAAACGCACGCTGGTGCTGCTGACGATCCTCGGTGCCTGGGCCGCGCTCGCGCACGCCTCCGGTGGCGGGCCGGCGCCCGGGCTGGACTTCGGGAACGGGATCGTGGCTCCGGGAGGGAAGCTCCGGTACTCCGCTCTCTCGGACGGTCGCACGACGGTGCTCGAGTCGGTTGTCATCGGCACCGGCAGGGTCAAGGGCGTTACGTACTTCAAGGGCTCCTACGGGATCCCGCTCGTGACGTTCGGCGGCGAGACCGGCGGGCTGTCCCGTGACGGCGCGAACCTCGTGCTGGCCACGTGGCCCGGCTTTGCGACCACGAGTTTCCTGCTCGTCGATGCCCATACATTCCAGATCCGTGGGCGCGTGCGGCTGCACGGCAGCTACTCGTTCGACGCGATTTCGCCCGACGGCTCGCTGATGTACCTGATCCAGTACCTCGGGAAGGACCCGAACGCGATCTACCAACCGTACGCCGTTCGCGCCTTCAACTGGAACACGCTCACGCTCTATCCGGGCTCGATCGTCGACCGGCGCGAGCCGGACGAGAAGATGACCGGCCGGCCGCTGGCCCGCACGGGAAGCGCCAGCGGGTGGGCCTACACGCTCTACTCGCGGACGCGGAAGGCGCCGTTCGTGCACGCGCTGGACACGGTCCACCGGCGGGCGTTCTGCGTCGACCTCCCGTGGCAGCACTCGGGGAAGTGGATCGCTTCGGTGAGGCTGCGCGTGCGCGGCGGGATGCTGGAGCTGCGGCGCGGCGGCCGGGCAATCGCCCGGATGGACACGAAGACGCTGAAGGTCCGTTAGGCGGGGACGGCGGCGGGCTCGGTCGCGTCCGCGATTTCGCGGACCACCTCGACGATGTCGCGGTTCGCGTTCCAGATCCGGCGCTGCCGGTCCGAGCCGTTGCCCTTGGCGAGGATCTCCGAGATCCCCTCGAGCTCTGCGTCGCAGCCGAGCTCGCGCGCGTGCGGCTCGAGCTCCCGCAGCGTTCGGCGGACGAGCTGCGCGACGGGAACGCGGTTGCGCCGGCCGGCCACGAGGTCCATCACCGGCGCCTCGAGCCCGTAGCGGGCGGCCAGCCACTTGTTCTCCGTGGTCAGGATCCGGTGGAAGGACGGGAGTTCGGCGCCGACCGCGTGGCGCTCGGAGTAGAGCTTGACGAGGCACTGGCAGAACGCGGCAAGCGCGACCGCGTCCTCGAGGCGGGTGACGGCGTCGCAGACGCGGATCTCGACGGTTCCGAAGCGCGGGTGGAGCCGGATGTCCCACCAGATGTGCGTGTAGTCCGCGATGCAGCCGGTCTTCTCGAGCTGGCCGACGACCTCCGCGTAGTCGGCGTAGTCCTTGAAGCGCGGCGGCGGGCCCGACCGCGGGAAGGCGGCGAAGACCATCTGGCGGCTGGAGGCGAGGCCGGTCGGCTCGCCGCGCCAGAACGGCGAGCTGGCGGAGAGGGCGAGGAACGCGGGCAGGTGGACGAGCAGGCCGTTGACGATCTGGACCGCCCGCTCGGGGTCGTCGACGGCAACGTGGATGTGCAGCCCGAAAATCAACTCGCGGCGGGCGACGTACTGGAGCTGGTCGACGAGGTGGCGGTAGCGGTCGCGGGCCGTGATCCGCTGGCGCTCGAAGAGGCTGAACGGGTGCGTGCCGGCCGAACCGACGCGCATTCCTTGCTCGCGCGCGATCCCCGTCACGTAGGCGCGCAGCTTCCGCAGCTCGTCCTCGACCTCGGCCGCCGTGCGGCAGACGGGCGTGGCGATCTCCAGAACCGACTGCATCAGCTCCGGATTGACGCGGCGCTCGTACTCGCCGCCGTGCGCGGCTTCGAGGACGGCCTCGACGTGCTGGACGAGGTCGAGCGTCTCGCCGTCGAGCAGCATGTACTCCTCCTCGACCCCGATCGTGAAAGGCTCGCCTTTGCCGAAGTTGTGGTCGAGGACACTGCCCCCGGTTGCGAAACCCGCTCCGTTGCCGGTGATGCTCGGAGGAATGAGTTGCTTGCCCACGACGGTTCGAGAACCGTAGCGCTCCCGTTCTGGCTCTACCACCTACTCAGGTGGTAGCGGTTTCGTCTGCGCTCTGGGATTCTCGCCCGTGCCGCGGCGGCGGAATGGTGAAGGTGAGGCAGCTGAACTCCTGTGTTGACACCCGTACGGACTACGAAGACACTTGCGGTTCGGGGAGATTCGGAAGGGAGGAACTATGCGCAGGGTCCTTGCACTCGCCGCTCTCGTTCTTGCCATCGGCAGCGTGGTTGCCTTCACAGGCGCGGCCGCCTACGCCGGCGGGAACGGAGCGCAGACGTTCACGCAGACGTTCAAGAATCAGACCGATCCGCCGTTTGTCGACTTCGTGCCGTGTCGCGACTTCCAGGCGTCGATCACGCTCACGTACAACGGCGTGCTCCACTACATCGTCAACAAGGCCGGCGACTTTTGGGCGACGGGAACGATGACCGGCACCGTTACGGCCGTGCCGCTCGATGCGAGCAATCCGTCGTTCACGGGCCGCTTCACGACCTGGTTTGGCGAGTCCGATAACAACCAAAACTTCGTTGATCACTCGACCTTCACGCTGCACCTAACCGGCTCGGACGGCTCGACGATCAAGGCCCATGAGACCGTGCACCTGAGCTCGAGTGCGAGCGGGCTGACGGTCGGGTTCGACAAGTTCAGGTGCGGCTGATCGGCTAAGCGACGCGGAGAACGAACGAGGGCGGTCGCGATTCGGGCGACCGCCCTCTTGCATGTGCGAGCGTCCTCTCCCGGCATGCGGCCAAGATGGCCTGACTTGCCGAGCCTCTTCTGGACATTTGAGACTCCCTACTCAGGACGTCCCGTCCCCCTCGGGCCGTTGCGTGAGGCCCACGACGTTGCCGTCAGGATCGCGGTAGCCAGCGGTCCGACCCCACGGCTCTTCTCGCGGCATCGACGCCACGTCTGCGCCCGCCGCGGTCGCTTTCGCGTGGGCTACGTCGAGGTCGTCGACGTAGAAGGCCAGCTCGACACGGCGCGTCTCTTCTCCGGGCATCGCGGGAAACAGAGCGAAGTGGAGGTACTCGCCGTCTGTCCACGAGTACTCGCGGTGCATTTCCTCGTCGAAGCCGCCGGGGTCGCGCAGCCGAATACCAATCGCGTCGCGGTAGAACCGCGCCGACACCTCTAGGTCGCGCACTCTCAGCGCCACGAAGACGAGGCGCGCGCCAAGAGTGGACGGTTCGTAGTTCGCCATCTAGGTCGATTTGAGGTTGCCCCGCACTTCGACGTTTCCTAGACGCCGAGCGTGTACGGGTCGCTCTTGCCGAAGTTGTGGTCGAGGACGCTGCCGCCGGTGGCGAAGCCGGTCTCCATGATCGTCGGCGGGAAGATCTGCTTGGTCACGGCACTAGTGCGTCGGCCTCGAGCTCGACGCGCCAGCGCGGGTCGAGCAGTCCCTTGACGACGACGAAGGCGCTTGCGGGCAGGACCGAACCGAAGACCTCGCCGTGCGCGCGGCCGACCTCCTTCCAGTCGTTCGCGTCGACCAGGTACGCGCGGGTGCGGACGACGTGCTCGGCCCGGGCACCGACCTGCTCGAGCGCTGCGACGATGATCTCGAGGCTGCGCTTGGTCTGGGCGTACGCGTCGGGCGGCGGGTCGATCTCCCCCGGCATGATCGGCGCCGTGCCGGCGACATGGACGTGCGGGCCGACGCGGACGGCACGCGAGTAGCCGACCGTTGCCGCCATGGGCGACTCCGCAGGGACGAGGCGGCGCTCCATCGATCTAGTATCGCGCGCGGTGGAGCTCCTGGCACAGGTGGAGGCGTGGCCGCCTGAGACGGTCGCGGTCGGCGTGCTGCGGGTCGGCGAAGTCGTGGGCACGCACGGGCCGCGCGACCGGGTCTTCCGCTGGGCCTCGGTGACGAAGCTCGCCACTGCGCTCGCGGTACTGGTCGCCGCCGAGGAGGGCGTCGTCGACCTCGACGAGCCGGCCGGGCCGCCCGGGTCGACGGTGCGCCATCTCCTCGCGCACGCGTCCGGCCTGCCGTTCGACCAAGGGCCGCCGATCGCAAAGCCGGGGCAGCGGCGGATCTACTCCAACGTGGGGTTCGAGGCGCTCGCGGCTCACTTGGAGGCGGCGGCGGAGATGTCCTTCGCCGAGTACCTGCGCGCGGCGGTGCTGGAGCCGCTCGGGCTCGGGGCGGAGCTCCGCGGCTCGCCGGCCGCGGGGCTCTACGACACGCTCGACGACCTGCTGCGGTTCGGCGCCCACCTGCAGCGGCCGAGCCTGGTCGCGCGAGAGACGCTCGCGGAGGCGACCTCCGTCCAGTTCCCGGGCCTCGTCGGCGTCCTGCCGGACATCGGTCGGATGGACCCGAACGATTGGGGGCTCGGGTTCGAGCTCCGCGACGACAAATCGCCGCACTGGACGGGCACGCGCAACTCGCCGCGGACATTCGGGCACTTCGGCGGCAGCGGCAGCTTCTTGTGGATCGATCCGGAGCACGGGCTTGGGCTCGCGTGCCTGTGCGACCTCGACTTCGGCCCGTGGGCGCTCGAGGCGTGGCCGCGGTTCTCCGACGCCGTGCTCACCTCGCTGACGTAGCCTGCAGGCGGTGCGCGCCACCCTCGCCGCCCTCGCCGTGGCCGTCCTCGCGGCGGGCTGCTCCGGTGGCAGCCACCGGCACCAAACTGTCACGGCGCGTGGCGGCGATCGCCACAAACGCGTCACGCTTCATTCAATTGGCGGCAGCCACCGTCACGAAACCGTCGCGCAACGGGCGCTCGGGTTGCCGCCGGTCTCGTCGCGCGTCGTGCCGGGGTACGTCCTGATCGCCGACCGCGACAACAACCGCGCGCTGATCGTCTCTCCGTCGAAGCACGTCGTCTGGCAGGCGAACGGGTTGCGTGGCCCCGACGATGCGTTCTTCACGCCCGGCTACCGCTCGGTGATCACGAACGAGGAGTTCAACGACACGCTGACAGAGGTCGCCCTCCGCAGCAGGCGCGCGATCTGGCGCTACGGGCACTCCGGCATCGCCGGGTCGAGCCCGGGCTACCTCAACACGCCCGACGACGCCTACCGGCTTCAGAGCGGGATGACCGTCGTGGCGGACATCCGCAACTGCCGAATCGTCTACCTCCGCCACCCCGGAGTCGTCGCGCGCGTGCTCGGCGGCAGCTGCGTCCACGACCCGCCACGCGGCTTCTCCAGCCCCAACGGCGACACGCCGCTCCCGGACGGAGGCCTGCTCGTCACCGAGATCGGCGGCTGGATCGACCGCCTAGCGCCGGACGGCAGGCTGATGTGGTCGATCCGCTCACCGGTCGCCTACCCGTCGGACGCGCAGCTGCTCCCGAGCGGGCGCGTGCTCCTTGCCAGCTTCACCGTCCCCGGCAAGATCGTGATCGTCGACCGCGGCGGCCATGTCGACTGGTCGTTCGGCGCCCAGAGCGGACCGAACCGCCTCGCGAAGCCCTCGCTCGCTGTGCGCTGGCGGAACGGGCTGATCGCGGCGAACGACGACTACAACCACCGCGTGATCGTGATCGACCCGCGCACGAAGCGGATCGTCTGGCAGTACGGCCACACCGGAGTGGCCGGACACCGCCCCGGCTATCTCGACAAGCCCGACGGGCTCGACCTCCTGCCCGGCTTCGCGGCCTCCGCGCCCACTCGGGCAGCACCCGCGCGGCCCGCTCCCGCGAAGCTGACCGTGCGCCGCGTCGGCGGCCTGCCGCAGCCGACATCGCGCCTCGCCGCGGTCGCGCTTCCCGGCGGCAGGATCCTCGCGCTCGGCGGCCTTGTCGCCGGAAGCTCGTCGACGCAGGTCCTGGTCGGCACGCCCGCGCATCTCCGGTCCGCCGGCCGGCTGCCCGTCGCCACCCACGATGCCGCGGCCGCGCTCGTCGGCAGGGCGGCGTACCTCTTCGGCGGAGGGGAGGCGACGTCCTCGCCCGCGGTCGTCCGCATCGATCCCGCGAGCGGCTCCGCGCGGCAGGCCGGCACGCTCGGAGAGCCGCTGTCGGACCTCGGCGCGGTCTCGGTGGGCGGACCTGCGTACCTGGTCGGCGGCTACACCGGCTCGCGCTACGCGACGGCCGTCCTGCGGTTCCGGCCCGGCCGGCCGCCGGCGGTGGTGACGCGCCTTCCGGCCGGCCTTCGCTACGCGGGAGTCGCAGCGCTCGGGAACACGATCTACGTTGCCGGGGGCCTCACCACCGAAGGGCTCTCGCGAGCCGTCTACGCGGTCGACGTCGCCCGCCGAACCGTGACCCGCATCGGCACGCTCCCCGCGCCGCTCGCCCACGTCGCGCTCGCAGCGCTCGGATCGCGGCTCGTCCTCGTCGGCGGCGGCTCCGCCCGCATCCTCGAGATCGACCCAACGTCCGGCCGGGTCACCGCGGCCGGCCGCCTGCCCACACCACTCGCCGACCCCGCCGCGGTCGCCCTGAACGGTCGCGTCTACGTCCTGGGCGGCGGCACCAACGCCGTCTACGAGCTCGGCTAGTCGGCGAAGAGCGGCCGCAGCAGCTCGTCGAACGTCGCCTGGTCGCAGCTGGCCACAACCGCGGGCGTCAGCGCCCGCACGGAGGCTGTCCGCGGCACGTTCATCGCCAGCGCGACCTCGCCGAAATAGTCGCCGGGCTGGAGCACGCGCCGCGGGCCGAGATCCTCCTGGCTGACGGTGAAGAGCCCGGAGAGCACGACGTAGAAGCGGTCGCCCGGATCGCCCTCGCGAACGACCTGGCGGCCCGGCGGCACCTCCTCGCGCTGGAGCCTCCGTGCGATCTCGTTCAGCTTCTCGCCGGGCAGCCGCGAGAACAGCTCAACCCGCGAGAGCTCGGTGACCGTTGCGGGGACGAAGCGGGGCATCGCGCCTATTGTTGCCGCCGTGGGCGAGCTGAGGGGCTGGAGGTGGTGTCCGCGCTGCCGCGAGGAGCTCCGCGGCGACGAGTCGCGGGTCGAGTGCCAAGCCTGCGGGTTCGTCTCGTACGCGAGCTCCAAGGCCACCGCCGGAGCGCTGGTCGTCGACGACGAGGGCCGCGTCCTGCTCGCGCGCCGCGCCGTGGAGCCCGATCTCGGCCGCTGGGACATCCCCGGCGGCTTCCTCGAGGAGGGCGAGCATCCGCTCGACGGGCTCAAGCGCGAGCTCCACGAGGAGACTGGGCTCGAAGTGGAGCCGCTCGAGCTGCTCGGCATCTGGATGGACCGCTACGGCGGCGACTCGACGGCGGAGGCGACGCTGAACCTCTACTGGATCGCGCGCGTAGTCTCAGGCGAACCGCAACCCGCGGACGACGTCGACGAGCTCCACTGGTTCGCGCCCGACGAGCTGCCGGCGCCGGACGAGCTTGCGTTCGTGAACGTGCCCCTCGTGCTAGCGGAGTGGACTAGGAGGCATCGTCCCTCAAGTTAGGCCGTCCGGCCCATTGTGGGCCGCGCCTTCAATCCCGATCATTTGGTCATGGTTGACGGCGACCTGCACCTTCACCGCATCGAGGACGAGATCGGAGAGGGACGCTTCGAGCGCTGGCTCGAAACGGGCCTGGAGACGATCGAGGCCTACCTCGCGAAGCACGCCGCCTTCCTCGCCTATCTCGAGGCAGCAGAGCACTAGGCAATCCGCTCGGCCGCGGACCTCGTAGAATCGCGCGGCGATGAAGCTCAGCTACCTGTGGAAGGGGCTGCCCGGCCACCCGCTGCACCCGCCGTTGACCGACGCGACGATTGGTGCCTACACCGCCGCGACCGTGATGGCGTTCGCGAGCGTCATCGGCGTCGCGCACGTCTCGGCGGCGCACGGCTGGTGGCTCGCTCTCGTCATCGGCCTGCTGATCACAGCGCTGACCGCGACGACCGGGTTCCTGGACTGGATCACCATCGAGTGGGGCTCGCCGCTCTGGTGGACGGCGACGTGGCACCTCCTCTCGATGGTCACTGCGACCGTCTTCTTCCTGATCGCCGCGCTCGTCGGCCATGCCGGCTACAAGCACGGCGCAGTCGAGACGGGGCCGTTCATCCTCACGCTCGCCGGCTTCGGCTTCCTGACACTCGGCGGCTGGCTCGGCGGCGCGATCGTCTTCGTGCACGGGATGCGGGTGCTCAGCCTCACGGGTGAGCCGCCCGGGCGCGCTGTCGCACCAGTCCCGCATCCCGAGAAAGAGGAAGCCGAAGGAGCCTAGGCGGCCGCTTCGGCCAAGCCGAGGCGCTCTTCCAGCATCGACTTCGGCATCGCCCCGACCGCGGCCGCGGCGGGCTCGCCGTCCTTGAACAGGATCAGCGTCGGAATCGACATCACGCCGTAACGCTGCGCGACTGCCGGCTGCTCGTCGATGTTGAGCTTCACGACCTTGAGGTCGCTCCGCTCCGAGGCCATCTGCTCGAGCACCGGCGCGATCGCATGACAGGGCCCACACCA
>VAXM01000104.1 GCA_005883335.1 Actinomycetota bacterium | reverse complement strand
AGGAATCCGAAGCCGAGCTCGTCGATCGAGCGCTCGATCCGCGCCGGCGGCAGCTCGAGCCGGAAACCGAGGGCCTCGAGCACGTCCGCAGAGCCCGACGCCGACGAGACGGCGCGGTTGCCGTGCTTGGCGACGCCCGCGCCCGCGGCGGCCGCCACGAGCGCGGCGGCGGTCGAGATGTTGATGGTGCTCGCCCCGTCGCCGCCGGTGCCGGCGGTGTCGACGAGGTCGTCGCGCGCAGGTCGCACCGCGAGGACGTGCTCCCGCATCGCCTCCGCGCAGCCGGCGATCTCGTCCGCGGTCTCGCCCTTCAGTCGCAGCGCCACGAGGAAGCCGCCGATCTGGGCGGGGGTCGCCTCGCCGCCCATGATCTCGTTCATCACCGCGCGCGCTGCGTCGCGCGACAGGTCGTGCCCGTCGAGGAGCTGCGCGAGAGCCTGCTGAACGTTCAAGCCGCACGCTCCAGGAAATTGCGGGCGAGCTCAGGGCCCAACGGCGTCAGGACCGACTCCGGGTGGAACTGCACGCCGTCAACGAGCAGCCCGCGGTGGCGGACGGCCATCACCTCGTCGTCCGTGCAGGTCGCCGAGACCTCGAGGCAGTCCGGGATCTGCGTCGCGGCGAGCGAGTGGTAGCGGCCCGCCTCGAACGGCTGCGGCAGTCCCTTGAAGAGTCCGCGGCCGTCGTGGCTGATCTCGCTCGGCTTGCCGTGGACGAGGCGCTTCGCCTGTCCGATCTCGCCGCCGAAGGCCTCGACGATCGCCTGGTGGCCGAGACAGATGCCGAGGGTCGGCACGCGCTGCGCAAGCCGCTGGACGATCGCCACCGACGCGCCCGCATCGCCCGGCCGGCCTGGGCCGGGGGAGAGCACAAGGTGCGATGGAGCGAGCCGCTCGGCCTCGTCGGGATCGATCGCGTCGTTCCGCCTGACCGCCACCTCGGCCCCGAGCTCGCCGAACAGGTGTGCGAGGTTGTAGGTGAACGAGTCGTAGTTGTCGATCAGCAGGATCACCGTCTGGCCTCCGCGAGCTCGATCGCGGTCTCCAGCGCGGCCAGCTTGTGCAGGCACTCGTCGTGCTCGGCCGCCGGGTCGGAGTCGGCGACGATCCCCGCGCCCGCCTGCAGCAGCGCGACGCCGTCGTCGAGGACGATTGTCCGGATCGCGATGCACGCGTCGAGCGCCTCACCCGGAAGCGCGTAGAGCACCGCGCCCGCGTAGGGGCCGCGCCGGTAGCCCTCGAGCTCCGAGATCAGCTGCATCGCCCGCACCTTCGGCGCGCCCGAAACGGTGCCGGCCGGGAAGCAGGCGCGCAGCAAATCGAAGTGCGAGACGCCGTCCTGCAGCTCGCCGACGACCTCCGAGACGAGGTGGGTGACGTGCGAGAAGCGTTCCGCCTCGAGGAAGCGCGCCAGCTGAACGGTGCCGGGCGTGCAGACGCGCGAGAGATCGTTGCGCCCCAGGTCGACGAGCATCACGTGCTCCGCGCGGTCCTTCTCCGAGGCGAGCAGCCGCTCCGCGTCGCCGTCGCCGGGCCGCGTCGTGCCGGCGATCGGGTTCAGCGAGGCTTGGCGGCCCTCCGCCTTGACCAGCGTCTCGGGCGAGGAGCCGACCAGGGCGAGCCCGTCGAGCTCGAGCAGGAAGAGGTAGGGAGAGGGGTTGACCCTACGCAGAGACCTGTAGAGCTCGAGCGCGCTCGCCGAGGTCGGCCTTTCGGCACGCTGGGAGAGGACGATCTGGAACGCGTCGCCGGCCCGGATGTGCTCCTTCGCCTTGACGACGGCGCGCTCGTACTGGTGGCGCGAGGGGAGGCGGCGCGTCGACCCGGCCAATCGGTCGCCGCCGCGCTTCGTCTCGGGCAGCGGCCCCTCCAGCAGATCCGCCACCTCGAGCGGGTCGCCCGCGAGCACCTCGGCCATCCCGAGCCCGTGGTCGAACCGGACGAGCGTCTCGGCGACGACGAAGCGGCTCTCCGCTACACCGCGGCCCGCGTCAGGCAGCTGCACCGTCGGCTCGAGCGTCGCCGCGTGGTCGTAGCCGAGGTAGCCGACGACCGGCAGTCCGCAGGCCTCGGCGTCGGCGAGGTCGACGAGACGCGAGCCCGACCCGACGAAGGAATGGCGCCCGAGCCGACCCCGCTCCACGGACTCGAGCAGGAAGCTCGCCCGCCCACGCTCGCGCAGGCGGAGGTAGGCCCCGAGGGGGGTGAGGAGATCGGTTGAGACGACGGTGAGTGCGTTCATATGCGTTCGGACAAACAAAAAGACCCTCCGTGCGGAAGGTCTCGAGCGGAACGGGTTGCGTCTAGATCAGATCAGGCGACGCTCCCGCCCCGCTCGTTGCGCCAGGCCCAACCCCAGGTGTGCGGAACGGAAGTCATCGCGCTCAGAGTAGGCGCCGGCGCGCGCCCGCGTCAAGCCCTCCTACGCGAGATACCCTCCCTTCCATGTCCAGATCCGTGATCGTCTCGGCCGTCCGCACGCCGTTCGGGAAGCTCGGCGGCGCCCTAGCCAACCACGAGGCGACCGAGCTCGGCGCGATCGCCATCCGCGCAGCGCTCGACCGCGCAGGCGTCGAGAACGAGGAGGTCGAGTACGCGATCATGGGCCAGGTGCTGCAGGGCGGCGCCGGCCAGGCGCCTTCGCGTCAGGCGACGATCGGCGCGGGCCTGCCGATCGATCTTCCGTCGGACACGATCAACAAGGTCTGCGCGTCCTCGATCCGCGCGGTCGAGATCGCCGACCAGATGATTCGTGCCGGCGACGCCCAGGTCGTCGTCGCGGGCGGGATGGAGTCGATGACGAACGCGCCCTACGTGCTCAAGAAGGCGCGCTTCGGCTACAAGCTCGGAGACGGCACGCTGATCGACCTGATGACCCACGACGGCCTCACCTCGTCCTTCGACAACCGGCACATGGTCGAGCAGGCCTCGTTCGTCTCGCGGGAGCTCGGGATCCCGCGGGAGGACCAGGATCGCTGGGCTCTGCGCTCGCACGAGCGCGCGGTGAAGGCGATCGACGAGGGTCGCTTCGAGGACGAGATCGTCCCGGTCGGCGATTTCGCCGTCGACGAGGGGCCTCGCCGCGACACGTCGATCGAGAAGCTCGCGCAGCTGAAGCCGGTGTTCGATCCCGAAGGGACGACGACCGCGGGGAACGCGCCCGGAGTCAACGACGGCGCGGGGGCGCTCGTCGTCACGAGCGAGGAGTTCGCGAAGCGGCGGGGCCTCGACGTGCTCGCGACGGTCGTCTCGCAGGGCTACGTCGCCGACGAGTTCGCGTACCTCGCCCGCACTCCCGCCAAGGCCGGAGCGATCGCGCTCGCGAAGGCGGGCAAGACGATCGGCGACGTCGAGCGCGTCGAGATCAACGAGGCGTTCTCGTCGGTCGCGCTCAACTCGGTCGAGATGCTCGGCGCCGACCCTGAGCGCGTGAACGTGAACGGCGGCGCGGTTGCGCTCGGCCATCCGATCGGCGCCTCCGGCGCGCGGATCCTCGCGACGATGATCCACGAGCTGCACCGCAACGGCGGCGGGCTCGGGCTCGCGGCGATCTGCTCGGGCGGCGGCCAGGGCGACGCCATGCTCATCGAGGTCTGAACTGACACAGCAAGTCACCCCATATCTCCTCTACGAGGACGGCGAGGCCGCGATCGACTTCCTCACCAACGCCTTCGGCTTCCGCGAGGTCGACCGCCAGGTCGGCGGCGCCGGCGGAATGCATGCCGAGCTCGAGGTGAGCCTCGGCGGCGGGCGGATCTATCTCGGCCAGCCGCCGAGCGGCTTCCGCAACCCGGCCGAGGTGGGGCGGACATCGAGCATGTACGTGCTCGTCGACGACGTCGGTGCGCACTGCGAGCGGGCGAAGGGCGCCGGAGCGCAAATCGTCGAGGAGCTGAACGACCTGCCCTTCGGCCACCGGCGCTACGGCTGTACCGATCCGCAGGGGCACGAGTGGTTCTTCGCCCAGGTGCTCTAGGAGGAGGCTATTTCCCGGCCCCGTAAGGGGAGGGGTGGCCGAGCGCATCGAGCGGGAGTACGCACGAGCGACCCAGCTCCTCGACGGCCTGACCGACATCCGCTTCAAGCTCCTCGCGCTCGTGCCGACGCTGTCCGGTACCGCCGTCGGCCTGCTGCGGGCCGGCGAGTCGGCGGTGACCCTGCTGGCGGTCGGCTTTCCTCGGCCTCGCCGCAACTCTGGGGATCCTCGTCTACGAGCTCAGGAACACGCAGACCCGAATCGAGCTACTCGACCGGATACAAGCGATCGAGTCAGAAGTAAGCGGGCGGCCCTCCTCGGTGATCCGGCCGCGGGCGCCGCGAAGCTCTTCGGCGTGATCGGCCTCCGGTACAAGACCGGGCTCGCGCTCGTCTACGCGGCGGCGCTCGCAGGCTGGGGCTATCTGGTCGCGTGGGGTGCGCTGTCGGCCCTGGATGTCGGACATTCGCGGGACGTGGGCGTCGTCATCGGAGCCGCATGGGGCCTGCTCGTGCTGTCCGAAGTGCGCAGGCTCGACTAGGCGATAGCCTCCGCGCGTGCGGTTCGAGCACGTGCTGGTGGTCGGCGCCGGCCAGATGGGCGGCGGAATTGCACAGGTCGTCGCCGCTTCAGGCAGGCGCGTTTCGTTGCACGACGCGGCTCCCGGAGCCGTCGATCGCGGGCTCGAGGTCATGCGCAAGAGCCTCGGCAAGCTCGCCGAGAAGGGCGGGCCTGACCCCGACGAGGTACTGAGCCGGGTCGAGCCGGTCGAGGATCTCGTCCCGGCCGACCTGATGATCGAGGCGGTCGTCGAGGACGCGGCCGTCAAGGAGGACGTTTTCCGGCGAGCCGACGAGACCCTCCCGCCCGAGGCGGTTCTTGCCTCCAACACCTCGTCGATTCCTATCTCCACGCTCGCCGCTGCGACGAGCCGCCCCGAGCTCGTCATCGGCATGCACTTCTTCAACCCCGTCCCCGTCCTGCAGCTGGTCGAAATCGTGCGCGGGCGGGAGACCTCCGACGAGACTGCCGAGGCGATCACCGACCTCGCCCGGGAGCTCGGCAAGACTCCCGCGGTCGCGAACGACTTCCCAGGTTTCGTCTCGAACCGGATCCTGATGCCGTTCATCAACGAGGCCGTCTGGGCGCTCCACGACGGTGTCGCCGAGGCCGAGGCGATCGACACGATCGCCAAGCTCGGCTTCAATCATCCGCTCGGGCCGCTCGGCCTGGCCGACCTGATCGGCCTGGATACCTGCGTTGCGATCATGGAAGTTCTGCGCGACGGGCTTAGTGATGACCGCTATGCGCCGTGCCCGCTGCTGAAAGAACTGGTGACTGCAGGCAGATTAGGCCGCAAGTCTGGTGCGGGTTTCTACATCTATTAGGAACAACACTTAGCTCAGACCCGAGCTGAGCCCGCACCGGAAAGGAGGACGCGCCGTCCGCCTCTTGGTCGTAGACGACGACGATGGTCTGCGGGCACTGCTTCGAACGACTTTCGAAGCGGTCGACGTCGACGTGGACGAGGCCGCCGATGCCGACGAGGCTCGGCAGCGGATCATCCAATCGAGTCCCGACGCGATCGTGCTCGACGTGAGCATGCCGGGACAGAACGGCGTGTCGTTCTGCGCCGTCCTCAAGGGGTCGCCCACGACGCGCGACATCCCGATCGTCCTCCTGACCGGCACCGACCAGGCGAACGAGACGATCGCGAGCGAGGTCGGTGCGGATGCGTTCATGCTGAAGCCGTTCAGCCCGCTCGAGCTGCTCGCGGTGGTCGAGCGCCTGGCGGGCGGATTGCACGGCACCCCGTACCGCGCGACCGGAAAGCGCCTCCCGGATGAGCAGCTGCTCCTCTACGCCCGCGACCTGCGTCACCTTCTGGAGCTCGAGCGCGGGCAGCGGCGCCTGCTCGAGAGCGCGTACCGCGAGACCGTGAGCGCGCTGGCGAGTGCGCTCGATTCCAAGGACACACGCACCGGCGAGCACTCGCAGCGCGTCCACCGCTACGCGGCCGAGCTCGCCCGCATCGTGGCTCCGGCCCTCGCGGACGATGAGAGCGTCGCCTACGGCTTCGTGCTCCACGACATCGGCAAGATCGGGATCCCGGACAGCATCCTCCAGAAGCCGGGCCCGCTGACGACTCCGGAACGGCGCGTGATGCAGACGCACACGGTGCTCGGGGAGCAGATGCTGAGCGGTGTCACGCTCCTGCAGGGCGGCGGGCTCGAGGTGGTGCGCTCGCACCACGAGCGCTGGGACGGGCACGGCTACCCCGACGGGAGCGCGGGGACTGCGATCCCGATGGCCGCGCGCGTGTTCGCGGTCGCGGACGCGCTCGACGCGATGACGAGCGATCGGCCATACCGCGGTGCGCTCGGCTGGGAGGATGCGCGGCACGAGATCCTGGCGGAGGCGGGACAGCAGTTCGATCCGGATGTGGTGGAAGCGTTCACGCTGCGCGAACGCGCATTGCGCGAGATCCGCCGGGAGCTCGCCACCGCCTAGACCGTGGGTCCGGTAGGGCCTTTCGCGTTGGTCTGGTGCCAGAGCACGATCTTCCCGTGGACGACCTTGAAGATCGCCGTCGCCTCCTGGCCTGGCCCGTCGCACTGGCTGTGACGGCGGTCGCCGAGCACGAAGGTCGCGGTCGCGGTCTGGCCGCGCGTGTGGATCGAGACGATCTTGCCGGAGCACGGGAGCGCGCTGTTCCAGGCGACCGCTTGGTGCCGGTTGCGCAGCGTCAGGACATGCCCGTTCTGGACGACCTCCGCTCCTTGCGCGAAGAGGCTGGCTGCGGTGTTGTTGTCGTCCTGGTTGAGGGCGGCGCTCCAGGCTCGGACGACGCTCTCCGCCGAGGGCGAGCCGGAGCCACAGCCGGCGAGGAAGGCGATCGCAGCGAGCGATATGAGGGCGCCCGTGACCCTCACGCCAGCGCCTCCCGGACGAGCTCCTGGAAATGGGCAAGCAGCCGCTCGCTCTGCGGCAGCAGCCGTCCGCTCTCGAGGAGGCCCGAGCCGACGCCGCGCTGCACCGACTCGACCAGCTGCCGGTCCTCGAGGCCGACCTGGTCGTCGAACGCGATCAGCTCCTCCGCCTTCTCGTCCGAGACGTCCTCTGCGAAGTAGTAGTCGAACCAGCCTGCCGTTCGGTCAGGGCCCACCGGGACGAGCGGTCCGGCGACGAGGTTCTGCGGGCCCGGGAGCGCGTACAGCTTCGTCACCGGCCAGAGCCAGTGGAACTGCCCCTCGACCGGACCGGGCTCTCCCTTGCTCGGCCCGAACTGGCTCGAGCTCAGCGCGTAGGTCTCGAGCCGGTACGCGTCGGGCCGCACGTCTACGACGGCGCTGAAGCCCGGGTGCGCGATCGCGCAGTGGTAGCACTCGAGGTAGTTCTCGACGGCGATCTTCCAGTTGCACGCGACCTCGAGGTCGGTCCGGCGGCGGAAGCGCAGGTGCTCTACGTCGATTCCGCCGGCTGCGAGGTGGTCCGGCACCGGCCCGAGCGTCTCGGCGAACGGCGCTGCGTCCGAATCCGGATTGACGAAGACGAGCGGCCCCCAGGCCTCGACCGGCAGCTCGAGCAGGCAGATCCCCTCGGTCTCGAGCTCGGGCTCGCGGTCGGCGCGAGGCGCCGTCCGGAGGTGGCCGTCGAGGTCGTACGTCCAGGCGTGGTAGTGGCACTGCAGGGTCTCGCGGCGCCCGCGTCCCTCGACGAGGACCGCGCCGCGGTGGCGGCAGACGTTCAGGAACGCGCGCAGGCGTTCGTCGCGGCCACGGGCGACCAGCACGGGAACGTCGCCGATGCGGCTCGTGAAGTACGCGCCGGGAAGCGCCGCGTGCTCGCCCGGCCCGACGTATTGCCAACCGCGGCGGAAGATCCGCTCCTGCTCTCGCGGCAGCATCTGCGGGTCGGAGTACCAGCTCCACGGCAGAGTCGCGTGAGCGGTTCCGGAGGGCAAACCGGCCCCGACTATACTCGCGGCCCTGATGGTGTTCGACCTCTCGGCGGACCAGCGCGAGATCCAGGCGCTGGCGCGGGACTTCGGAGAGGCCGAGATCGCGCCGAATGCCGGGGAGTGGGACCGGCAGCACGGCTTCCCGCGTGAGCTGCTCGGGAAGCTCGCGGATCTCGGGTTGCTGGGCGTCTGTATCCCCGAGGAGTACGGAGGCGCGGGCGCGGACTTTTTGTCGTACATCATCGTGCTCGAAGAGCTGTCGCGGGCAGACGCCGGGGTCGGCGTCACGGTCGCGGTGCACACGAGCGCGGTCACGCTCCCGATCCTCACCTTCGGCACAGACGAGCAGCGGAGCCGGTTCGTCCCGCCGCTCGCGCGCGGCGAGGCGATCGGCGCGTTCGCGCTCACGGAGCCGGAGGCCGGCTCGGACGCGGGCTCGCTGCGTACGGCCGCGGGCCCGGACGGCGACGGCTGGCGGATCACCGGCGCGAAGCAATGGATCACGAACGGGAGCTTCGGCGGGACCGTCCTCCTCTTCGCGCGCACCGACCCGGACACGCCCGGGCCGAAGGGCGTGTCGGCATTCATTCTCGACGGCGACCAGGTCAGGGTGACGCGCGAGGAGGAGAAGCTCGGGCTCAACTCGTCGTCCACGGTCGACCTGGTGATCGAAGGCGCCGAGGTCGGGCGCGACCGCCTGCTGCACGAGGAGGGCAAGGGCTTCACGGTCGCGATGGCCACGCTCGACGGCGGGCGGATCGGGATCGCCGCGCAGGCGCTCGGAATCGCCCAGGCGGCGTACGACGTCGCGCGGGAGTACGCGCTCCAGCGGCGCCAGTTCGGCAAGCGGATCGCCGACTTCCAGGCGATCCAGTGGAAGCTCGCGGACATGGCGACGGAGATCGACGCCGCGCGGCTGCTCGTCTACCGGGCCGCCTGGCTCAAGCAGGAAGGCCGGCCGCACACGGAGGAAGGGGCCAAGGCGAAGCTGTTCGCGTCCGAGATGGCGCGGCGGCAGACGGCAGAGGCGATCCAGGTGCTCGGCGGCTACGGCTACACGAAGGAGTTCCCGGCCGAGCGCTACTACCGTGACGCGAAGATCACCGAGATCTACGAGGGGACGAGCGAGATCCAGCGCCTCGTGATCGCGCGCTCGATCCTGGGCCTCCGCAGCCGCGAGCTCGCGCAAGGATGAGCCCGCGGAAGCCGGACGAGCCCGTCCGCTTGACGAAGATCTACACGCGCGGCGGGGACAAGGGCCAGACGTCGCTGGGCGACGGCTCGCGTGTCTCGAAGCTCGACCCGCTCGTGCGGGCATACGGCGCTGTCGACGAGCTGAACTCCCTGGTCGGCTGGGCGCAGGTGGAGGCCGGCGACCCGCGGCTCCAGCGGGTTCAGAACGATCTGTTCGACCTGGGCGCCGACCTGTCTGTCCCCTATGAGGAGGACGACGGGAAGCTCCGCGTGACGCAGGCGCAGATCGACGCGCTCGAGCGCGACTGCGACGAGGTGAACGAGCGGCTCGAGCCGTTGAAGAGCTTCGTGCTGCCGGGCGGGACGGAGGCGGCCGCGCGCTTACACCTCGCGCGGGCGGTGTGCCGCCGCGCGGAGAGCGTCGCCCTGTGGGCGGCAGACGAGCGCCCGGTGAACCCGGTTGCGCTCGTCTACCTGAATCGGCTCTCAGACCTGCTCTTCATCCTCGCCCGCGCAGCGAACCCGCCCGGGGACGAGACGCTCTGGAAGCCCGGCGGCTCCTAGACGCCGTTCAGCGACTTCGTCTGGCCGCTGCCTGAGACGGGAATCAGCACGGTGCCGCACGCGACGGTGCCGCTGCCTTCCCAGCGCTCGCCCGCGATGAAGTCCGAGGCGGCGCTGAGCGTCAGGTGCTGCACCTGCTCGCCGGTGGAAAGGCTGTACGGCTGAAGCGCCGCCTCGGCCTGGTTGCCGGGCCGTGCGGGCTGCTCCGCGAGCCAGTCGACGATCACGATCTCGTCGCCGGCCGGGCAGTCGTAGAGGTTGAACTCGAAGTTCGTGACGTTGGCGGTGACCACCGTGGCGATGTTCTCGACGGTGGCACTCGGCTCGGTGGAGCTGCGTGCCGAGGCGGCGCCTAGAAGCGCCACCACGATCGCTGCCATAGCTGCAACGATTGCCAGCCTCATGGGAACTCCCTTCTCAACGGGGGGACACAGTGCTGTCGCCTGGCGGCAACAACAGCCGGATCCTTTCCCGCTGACGCGGACCTAAACCGAGTTACTTGATCGGCGCGGTCTCGCCGGCGAGGACGAGCGATCGTGCGGTCTCGGCCGACGGCGCGAAGACTTCGACCTGGTACCCGGCGCCGGGATAGCTGAAGTAGACGCTCGTCGGCCTCTGCGCGTTGTAGACGAGGAGGCCACGGTCGGCGATCGCCCGCGTGACGCTGCCCGGCCGCTTGGTCGCGCGCTTCAGGTTGGCGTACGCGTGCGGCTGCTCGTAAGTGCCGATCACGAGGAAGCTGGCCCGGGGGTCGCCGGCCGTGACGCCGGCCGGGAGGTAGCGCACCCAGACGCGCCCGCTTCCCGAGGTCAGCTCGTAGGAGAAGCCGTGCTTTGGCCCAACCCAGTACACGGGGTGGTCGAGTGAGCCGGCAAAGTGCTGGAGCTGCGCCTGAGAGACGATCTTCGGGCCGCTGTTCGCTGAAGGCGTGCCGCTCGAGCCGCCGCTCGCGAGCAGCCAGGCGACGACGAATGCCGCGACCGCGACCGCAAGGCCGAGCGCAATGAGGTGCAAGTGCTGCGGCCGCCGTACGGGTTCGTGCTGAAAGGGGTCTGGAATCGTCGTCACGGCGGCTACGGGGTGAAGAGCTCGCCCGAGGAGGCGTCCTTGATCGTGACCGTCGTGCCGGCCAGCTCGCTGCGGAACCGAGGCGTGAGGTTCCCCGCCGTGCCCGCGGTCTTCACCACGCCGAAGATGTGCGCCGTATAGGTCGTATTCGCCACCGAGACACCGGTCGCGAGCACCGCGTCGTCCCAACCGGTACCCCAGCCCGAGTAAAGCGCGCCCGTGCCGTCGTTACCCGTAGGAATGTCGACCGTGTAGCTGATCACCGTCGCGCCCGCCGGGCCGGTGAGCGCAAGTCCGACGCCCGTGTTCGTGGCCGCGCTCTGGAAGAGGATGACGTAGTCGAAGGTGTAGGTCGTGTTGGCCGCGAGCGCAAGGTTCAGCCCCGTCGCGTCGGCCCGGGGCCCTGTGGGCCGGTCGGCCCGCGCGCGCCCGTCACGCCCTTGGCTCCGGCGGCGCCCGTCGGGCCCTTGGCACCAGCCGGACCTGCCGCGCCGGTGACGCCCTTCGCGCCCTGAGTTCCAGTCGTGCCCTTGGCGCCCTGAGTTCCAGTCGTGCCCTTGTTGCCCTGAGATCCGGTGGTGCCCTTCGTGCCCTGTGTGCCCTGCGTGCCCGTGACGCCCTTGGCGCCGGTCGGGCCGCGCGCGCCGGTCGGGCCCATCGCGCCGGCCGGGCCGGTGACGCCCTTTGCGCCCTGAGCACCCGTGACGCCCTTGGCGCCCTGCGTTCCGGTGACACCCTTGGCGCCCTGCGCTCCCGTGACGCCCTTTACGCCCTGTGCGCCCGTGACGCCCTTGGCACCCTGCGTTCCGGTGACGCCCTTGGCGCCTTCCGTGCCGGTAGCACCCTTGGCGCCGGTCGTTCCCTTGGCACCGTCAGTACCTGTGACGCCCTTTGCGCCCT
>VAXM01000172.1 GCA_005883335.1 Actinomycetota bacterium | reverse complement strand
GGGCCTGGCCGTAGGTGAGGCTCGTCGGCGAGGTCGTGTCCTTCTTCGCTAGTACGAGCATGACGCCCGCCCAATCGGCGTGGTTGCGCCCGAGCCACTCACGCCACGCGCGCGCGTCAGGGACAACCAGTTCGCCGTTCTCACCGCTGATCCAGTACTTCTAGCATCGCTCTGTCGGCCCAGAGTTATTCACGAACTCAGTAGCCTCGCCTGCGCCAGTGTGCGGGAATGTCCCTTGAGCGCAGGTCTCACGCGAGTCCGCATTTCGACTAATTCCCACTCGCGACCGTTCGTCCGGTAGATGAAACTCGAACGGTGGCCAGGCCGGCCGGTTGCGAGTTGCGCAAGTGTCGCTTCGGCAGGCACACGTGTGGTGGCCTCTGCGACGCCAGGCCCTCCTTCCTCGCTGCGCCCTGGATTTCAATCCTCCAAAGGCCAGCGGCCCGTGGGGCATGGACTTCCAAATCCGTAGCGTGACTCTTGAAACAAGCTCCGGGTCGGCATAGGGTCCGAAAGCACCTCGTCGCCTGGCCTTGTTCTCTTTCTGGCGCGCATGTCGCGCCAGAGACGGAGGGAATCGGGCGATGGGAAACGAGGGGAAACGGAGGGGAGAAATGAGTAAGAGGCTCGCGCTCATCGCAGCGGTGTCGCTCGCACTCGTCATCTTCGCGGGCGTCGCGCTCGCGGGCATCACGTCGGCAATCGTCCGCACCGACACGAACCAAGTGCGGTTGACGATCACCGAGAACAAGGCCGACAACTTCTATTCGGGGTGGCACACGCATCCGGGACCCGTGATCGTCCAGGTCCAGAAGGGCTACCTCAAGTTCTACCACGGAGTCGAGAACTGCGCTCCCGACGTCGTGGGGCCGGGCGAGACGACCATCGAGACCCCGAACGTCCCGGTGTTGGCCGTCGCGAAGGGGCACGTCGAGTGGACGACCACGCTTATCCGACAGGACGGGACGGCCGGAAGGACCGACCTTAGCCCGCCCTTCCCGTGTGACGTGGCGAATCCAGATCAGTAGACGCAGTTCTGTTACGGCAGGGGCGGCGCGAATAGGCCGCCTCTGCCGGATCCGCGGTCACCCGCCGACTCTAACGAGAGTAGCCCCAGGAACGGCAGCCTCTAGTGTGCGAGCGTGCTTCCGCCTGGCTCGGGGCCCTAGCTCAGTGGCGGGCGAACGTAGATCACGCCCTCGTGCTTGATCGGGACGAAGTTGGCGCCGATTCGCATCGTCACTTCCTCGACGTGCGCGAAGACCTCGTCGCCGACCTCCTCCGCGTTGTCGCCGACGCGGACTTCGATTCCGACCTCGTCCACCGGCTGTGCGTCGAGCCCGGCCTCGCGTAGCTCCGCGAGCAGGCGGTCGCGGTCCGGGATCCGGGCGGCCTCGACCTCGAGGTGATCGTCCACGGGCTCGATTATGTCGGAGCGCGGCTCCGAACAAACCCGCTATGTTCAGGCCCCGATGGCGGTCGCGACGCAGGACTACGGGCTTTTCATCAACGGCGAGAGCACCGAGCCCGCCTCCGGCGAGCTCAGAGACCTGACCGAGCCGGCCACAGGTGCGCCGCTCGCCCGCGTCGCGATGGCGAAGGAACAGGACGTCGACCGCGCCGTCGAGGCGGCCCGCGCAGCCCTCGAAGGGCCGTGGGGCAAGACTCCGCCGACGGAGCGCTCGCGGCTGCTGCACGCGCTCGCCGACGCGTTGGTCGCCAACCGCAAGGAGCTCTGCGAGCTCGAAGTGCGGAACGTCGGCAAGGCGATCTCTTCGGTCAAGGCCGAGCACGCGCAGGCGGTCGAGAACTTCCGTTTCTACGCCTCCGCGATCGCGTCGATCGCCGGCCGCTCGAACCCGATCGGCGGCTCGCTCCTCTTCTACTCGCTGAAGGAGCCGGCGGGCGTCTGCGGCCAGATCGTGCCGTGGAACTACCCGCTGATGATGACGACGTGGAAGCTCGCGCCCGCGCTCGCCGCGGGCTGCACGGTGGTTCTGAAGCCCGACTCCGCGACGCCGCTCTCGGCCCTGCGGATGGCTGAGCTCGCCGCCGAGGTCGGCTTCCCGGCCGGCGCGATCAACATCGTCCCCGGGCCGGGGCCCGTCGTCGGCGCGCACCTCGTTCGGCACCCGGGTGTCGAGAAGATCGCGTTCACCGGCTCGACCGCGACGGGGAGCGAGATCATGCGCCTCGCCTCCGACGGCATCAAGCGTCTGATCCTCGAGCTCGGCGGCAAGAGCCCGAACGTGATCTTCGCCGACGGGGAGCTCGACGACGCCGTGCCGAGCTCGGTCTGGTCGATCTACTACTCGGCCGGCCAGAGCTGCGAGGCCCGCTCACGGGTGCTGGTCGAGGCGCCGCTCTACGAGGACTTCGTCGCCAAGTTCTCGGAGCTCGCCGGCGGGCTGAAGGTCGGCGACCCGCTCGATCCCGAGACGCAGGTTGGCTCGCTCATCTCCACCGACCACCGAGAGCGCGTCCACGGCTACGTCGAGACGGGCCGCGAGGAAGGCGCCGATGTCGTCACTGGCGGCACAGTGCCCGAGGGAGACGGCGCCTTCTACCCGCCGACGGTCCTCGCGCACGCGGACAACTCGATGCGGATCGCGCAAGAGGAGATCTTCGGTCCCGTTGCGACCGTGATTCCGTTCGAGGACGAGCAGGACGCCGTGCGGATCGCGAACGAGAGCCGCTACGGGCTGATGGCGACCGTCTGGACCGCCGATCCCGAGCGCGGCCATCGCCTGGCGCGGCGGATCAAGGCCGGCACGGTCGGGATCAACATGCCCTACACGGCGTTCCCCGGGATCCCGTTCGGCGGCTACAAGCAGTCCGGCTTCGGCCGCGAGCTCGGGCTCGAGACCCTCGATGCCTATCTCGAGACCAAGAGCGTGATCGTCTCGACGAGCCCGAAGCCGTTCAACCCATTCGGGCTTTAGCGACACGAGGCCGCTACCGCTGGCTGGTGCTGGCGGCGGGGACGGCCGCGCAGACGTCGTACTCCGCGGTGCTGATCGGGCTGCCGGTGCTCGGGCCGGCGCTGCGCGACCACTACGGGCTGAGCCTCGTCGAGGTCGGCGTGGCCTTCGACAGCGTCTGGATCGGCGGGATGCTGACGCTGCTGCCCTGGGGCCTGCTCGCCGACCGGGTAGGCGAGCGGCTCGTCTTGAGCTCGGGA
>VAXM01000171.1 GCA_005883335.1 Actinomycetota bacterium | reverse complement strand
AAGGGCGTCAACCCGGACGAGGTCGTCGCCGTCGGCGCGGCCATCCAGGGTGGCGTGCTCAAGGGCGAGGTCAAGGACATCCTGCTCCTCGACGTCACGCCCCTGTCGCTCGGGATCGAGACCAAGGGCGGCGTCTTCACGAAGCTGATCGAGCGCAACACGACGATCCCGACCAAGAAGTCGGAGACGTTCACCACCGCCGAGGACAACCAGCCCTCCGTCGAGGTGCACGTCCTCCAGGGCGAGTCGGAGATGGCGCTCTACAACAAGACGCTCGGCAAGTTCCAGCTCGTCGGCATCCCGCCGGCGCCGCGGGGCATGCCGCAGATCGAGGTCACCTTCGACATCGACGCGAACGGGATCATCAACGTCTCGGCCAAGGACCTCGGCACCGGGAACGAGCAGCAGATCAAGATCGAGGGCGGCTCGGGCCTGAAGCCGGACGAGGTCGAGCAGATGATCAAGGACGCCGAGGCACACGCCGACGAGGCCCGGCGGCTCCGCGAGCTCGCGGACGCCAAGAACCAGGCCGAGTCGCTCGCCTACGCGACCGAGAAGAGCCTCAAGGACCACCGCGACAAGCTCGACGAGAGCGAGGCCTCGACGATCGAGGGCCGCGTGATGGAGCTCAAGCAGGCGCTCGAGACCGACGACCTGGGCGAGATCCGCGCCAAGACGGACGCGCTCCAGGAGGCTTCGCAGAAGCTCGCCGAGGCGGTCTACTCGCAGGCTCAGGCGCAGCAGGCGCAGGCCTCCGGCAACGGCGAGGCGTCCGACTCGGATGACGAGGTGATCGAAGACGCCGAGGTCGTGGACGAGGAGGCCAAGACCTCGTGACCGAGGCAGAACAGACCCTTGAGGAGCGCATCGCCGCGCTCGAGGCGGAGCGGGACGAGCGCTTGAACGACCTCAAGCGCGTTGCGGCCGACTTCGAGAACTACCGCAAGCGGGTCGCGCGTGACCAGGAGAGCCTGGTCGCGCGCGCCCACGAGCGGCTGGTGAAGGAGCTGCTGCCCGTGCTCGACGATCTCGAGCGGGCTCTCGCAGCGGCCGAGGAACACGAGGAGGCAAAGCTCGAGGAGGGCGTTCGGCTGGTCCACGAGGAGCTGAAGTCGGCGCTCAAACGCGAAGGCCTCGCCGAGATCGAGACCAACGGTCGCTTCGACCCGCACGTCCACGAGGCGCTGCTCTCGCAGCCGTCCGACGCGGAAGAAGGCTCCGTGCTCGAGGTCGTCCAGAAGGGCTACCGGCTCGGCGACCGCGTGGTGCGTCCCGCGCGGGTCGTGGTCGCGGCACCGCAGGAGACCGATGGCGAGCGTTAAGGACCTCTACGAGACCCTCGGGGTCGCGCGCGGCGCGGGCCAGGACGAGATCAAGAAGGCGTACCGGAAGCTCGCCCGCCAGCACCACCCCGACAACAACCCGGGCGACGCCGCGGCGGAGGAGCGTTTCAAGGAGGTGCAGACCGCCTACGACGTGCTCTCCGACCCGGAGAAGCGGAAGCAGTACGACCGCTTCGGCGCGGCAAACGGCCGGCCGGGGCCGGGCGGCGGCTTCAACTTCGGCGAGGGCTTCGACATCGGCGACCTGGGCGATCTCGGCGACATCTTCGGCGGCCTCTTCTCGAACATGGGCGGCAGGGGTCGCGCGCAGCAACAGCAGCGCGGCCAGCGGGGCCGCGACGTCGAGGTCGAGGTCAGGCTCTCGTTCGAAGACTCGCTGCACGGGGTCGAGACGAAGATCCCGGTCGAGCTCGAGACCGCGTGCCGCGAATGCGGCGGCTCGGGCGCGAAGCCCGGGACCGCGCCGACGCTGTGCCCCGAGTGTCACGGCCGCGGCGTCGTCTCCCAGAGCCAGGGCCTGTTCGCCCTCTCCCAGCCCTGCCCGCGCTGCCGCGGGAACGGCACCGTGATCGAGGATCCGTGCCCGAACTGCCGCGGCACCGGCCGCGAGCGGCGCACCAAGCGCTACACGGTCAAGATTCCGGCCGGCGTCAAGGACGGCTCGCGGATCCGCCTGCGCGGCAAGGGCGAGGCCGGCTACGGCGGCGCCGAGGCCGGCGATCTCTACGTGGTCACGCGCGTGGCTCCGTCGAAGACGTTCACACGCCGCGGCGATGACCTCGTCGTCGATGTCCCAGTGACATACCCGGAGGCGGCGCTGGGCGCGAAGGTCGAGGTGCCGACCCCGGAGGGTCCGGTCACTGTGAAGGTAAAGCCAGGCACGACCGACGGCACGCTGCTGCGCGTGAAAGGCAAAGGCGCCCCGAGGCTGAAGGGCTCCGGCCGCGGCGATCTCCTCGCGCGCGTGAAGCTCACAGTGCCGAAGAAGCTGACGAAGCGAGAGCGCGAGGCCATCGAGGCGCTGCAGAAGGCGGCGCCGGTGAACCCGCGGGAGGGCCGCGCCTCATGACCTGGTGGATTGTTTTCGCTCTCGCCGCCGTCGCCACGTTCGCTGGTTCGTACCTCATTGACCGCCGCCGCAGGGGTCGGAGAATGCGCTGATGGACGACCGCCCGCGGTACATGATCAGCGTCGCCGCCGAGCTCGTCGGGATGCACCCGCAGACGCTGCGCATGTACGAGCAGAAGGGGCTCGTCCGGCCGAAGCGCACCGCTGGGAACACCCGCCTCTACTCCGAAGCCGATCTGGAGCGGCTGCGGCTGATCCAAAGGCTGACGACGCAGCTGGG
>VAXM01000103.1 GCA_005883335.1 Actinomycetota bacterium | reverse complement strand
AACCCTTGGCACCCTGCGCGCCGGTTGCGCCGCGGGCACCGGTCGGGCCGAGCGCGCCGGCCGGGCCCTGAACGCCCGTCACGCCGCGTGCGCCCGCGGCGCCGGTCGCACCGGCTGCACCGGTGACGCCCTTGACGCCCAGAGCGCCGGTGGCGCCCTTGGCTCCCGTCGCTCCGTTGGTCCCGGTGGCGCCTGTCACGCCATTCGCGCCGGTCGAGCCGTTTGCACCTTGCGCGCCGGTCGAGCCCTTTGCGCCCTGAGCGCCGGTCGAGCCCTTTGCGCCCTGAGCGCCGGTCGCGCCGCGCGCGCCCGTCGGGCCCATTGCGCCGGCCGGGCCCTGGACACCGGTCGCGCCCCTAGCGCCCGCAGCGCCGGTCGCACCGTTCGCGCCCGCGTTGCCCTGTACGCCTGTCACACCTTTTGCTCCCTGGGCCCCGGTCGCGCCCTTCGCGCCCGCGTTGCCCTGTGCGCCTGTCACACCCTTTGCTCCCTGGGCCCCGGTCGCGCCCTTCGCTCCCTGCGCGCCCGTCGGTCCCTGCGCTCCGGCCGGGCCCTGGGCACCTGTCGCGCCCTTCGCACCCTGCGTGCCCTGCGCGCCGGTCGCGCCCTTGGCACCGGTGACGCCCTTCGTGCCGGTCAGACCCTTGGCGCCCTGTGCGCCGGTTGCGCCGCGCGCTCCGGCCGCGCCCTGAGTCCCGGTCGCGCCACGCGCGCCCGCGACTCCGGTTGCGCCCCTGGCGCCGGCCGCACCGTTGGCTCCGGTCGCCCCGCGGGCACCGGCGACGCCCTGCGGCCCCGTGGGGCCGGTCGCGCCCCTGTTCGTAGCCGTGCCGGGAATCCCCTGCGCGCCCTGTGGGCCGGTCGTGCCGGGATGGCCGTCAGCACCGGCGGGACCGGTTGGCCCCTGGAGACCCATCGGGCCGATCGGCCCCACCGGCCCGGCAGGCCCGGGCGGGCCGCCGGCTCCCTCGGGCCCGGTCGTGCCACGACGGCCGCTGGAAAAGGTCGACCGGGTCGGATCGGAATTCGACCCGGCGCTGGCGAGCGAGCTGGAAGCAGGAGTCGAGCTCTGGGTGCCACCCGCAGCGCTCGATGTCGCCGTGCCGTTCGTGCCGTTCGTGCCCGCCGAGCCGTTGCGCCCGTTCTTGCCCGCGGTGCCCTTCTGATGACCCAGGACGACCGAGGAGAACGGAGCGCCTGCCCTGTGCGCCTGCGAATGTCCAGGCGCAACCTTGTCGGCGAACAGGATCGCCCCGGCGACCAGCGAAAGGGTGACCGCCAAGAGGAAGAGGGTGTGCGCGCCCAGAAGACGCCGCAGATGCCGCAAACTCGCCACGAACGCACCATCGGTGGCAATTGCCGGAATTCGGGAAGGTTCCGGTATGAGAGCCGTATGAACGATGCGAGAATCCCTGATTCGAGGGACGGAATCGGCCTTCCAGGGGGCTCGAGATGAGCTGCGTCCTCGTCGTCGACGACGAATCCGACATCCGCGGACTGGTGCAGGAACTGCTCCAGCGTGCGGGTTACGACGTGATCGAGGCCGCCGACGGCAACGAGGGCCTGAAGCGGTTTCACGCCAAGAAGCCGGATCTCGTCATCCTCGACGTGCAGATGCCGGGCCTGGACGGCTGGGGCGTCCTCGAGCGGATCCGGGAGCTGAGCGAGGTCCCGGTGATCATGCTCACCGCCCGGGCCGCAGAGCTGGACAAGGTTCGCGGCCTGCGCGCCGGCGCGGACGACTACGTGACGAAGCCGTTCGGCCGGCAAGAGCTACTCGCGCGCGTCGAGGCGCACCTGCGCCGGGGCCGTGACCGCCACGATGCGCCACAGCACTACGCCGACGAGTTCGTCGTGGTCGACTTCGCGCAGCGGGTCGTGCGTGCGGGCGGGGAGGAGGTCTCGCTGACGCCCCTCGAGTTCAGGCTTCTGACCGCCTTCGTCCGCCACCCGAACCAGGTGCTCTCCCACGATCAGCTGGTCGAGCAGGCCTGGGGCGGCGCGGGCAGCGCAGAACGCGATCAGGTGAAGCTGTACGTGGGCTACCTGCGGCGCAAGCTCGGCGCCCCGCCCGGCGCCGAATCGCCCATCGAGACCGTGCGCGGCTTCGGTTACAAGTACCGCGCGGTCTAGGCGGCGGCGAGCGAAGGCGCTTCTGCTTCGTGCCGCGCGCCGAGCGGCAGGCTCACGCGGACGGTGGTGCCGGTGTTCTCCGCGCTGTCGACCTCGATCCGGCCGCCGTGGCGCTCGACGATCGCCTTCGTGATCGTCAGGCCCAGCCCGGTCCCGGGAATCGCGTTCTCGGCCGCGTTCGAGCTGCGGAAGAACCGTTCGAAGAGCCGCTCCTGCTCGTCGACCGGGATCCCGAGCCCGGTGTCCTCGACCTCGAGGATGGCCGCACCGTCTTGGGCGCTGAGCCGGACCTCCACCCGGCCGCCGCTCGGCGTGAACTTGAGGCCGTTCGAGACGAGGTTGTCGAGCACCTGGGCCAGCCGGGCCCGGTCGCCCTGGAGCCTGGGCACGCGATCGACCTTCGCGTTCAGCTCGATGCCGTGCGCGTCGGCGACCGGCGAGGAGGTCTCGATGCATTCCTCGACGATCTTGCTCAGGTCGACCTGGCTCCGCTCGATCCCCAGCTTGCCGGCCTCGATCTCGGCGAGGAAGAGCAAGTCGCTGACGAGCTCGAGCAGCCGCTCCGAGTTCCGGTCGACGATCTCGAGGTACCGCCGCTGGTCGGCACCCACGTCGTCGCCGTCCTCGAGGAGGAGCTCGATGTAGCCGCGGATCGACGTCAGCGGCGTTCGCAGCTCGTGCGAGACCAGCGAGACGAACTCGTCTTTGAGGCGGTCGAGCTCGCGGAGCCGCTCGTTCTGCTCGGACAGCAGCTGGTGTACGGCCTCGGCCTCGGTAAGGGCCGCCCGCTCCGCCTCGAGGAGCGATCCTCGCTCCTCGGCCAGCTCCCGCAGGCGGCGGTTCCGCGTCTCCAGCTGCCGCGTCAGCCGATTCATGATCGGCAGCAGCGTGGCGAAGAGCGCGAGCAGCGCGACCGCGAGGATCAGCGCGAGCCGCAGATGCGCATCGCCCGTGCCGACCGCGACGGCCCGGTAGTCCTGGTCGAGCGCGATCACGCCGATCGGCTTGCCGCTAAAGGTCGCGCGCACGGGGACCAGGATCTGCAGGACCTTCAAGTGCTTTTGGGCGCGCCACGTGTTCGTGGACGTCACGCGTCGCGTGACCTCGCCCCGCAGCACCGCGGCGAGGATCTTCGGGTGCTGGACCTTCTGACCGATCCGCTCGTGGCGGGCCGAGTAGGTGATCGTGCCGTCCGGCGAGACGAGACCGCCGCCGACGACGCCCGGCACGACGATGCTGCGGCGGAAGAGCCCGTCGAGCGCCTTGCGGCGGGCGCGTGAGACCGGCGCGGTGAAATCGGCTGCCCGGAGGTGGCTGCGCAGGTTCGTCACGGCGACCGCGCGGGCCTGGCTCTCGACCGTCCGAGCCGCGCGATTTTCGACCTCGCGGTTCACGAGCCAAGTGATCGCGAGCCCGGTGCCGAGCAGGACGAGGCCGGTGTACAGGGCGAAGCGGAGCCTCAGCCTGGGCTGGACGTCGTCTTCGCCGGGTGTGCGCGCAGCAGCGCGCGTCTTCTGAGAGGTGGACTCCACCATCGCTCGCCGTTTGCTTGATCGGCATGAGCGAACCGCCACGAAAGGCCAACAGCGGAAATCCCCCAAATGGGTTAGTGCCTCGCCCGGCGCCCTCTCCGCAAGGCAGAATCCGTCCATGGCGACGACGGAGGACCGGCCCGAGGTCGGCGGCAGGACCGAGGAGTGGCGGCAGAGCCTCTACGAAGCGGCGCCAGAGCGCCAGGGCGAGCTCTTCAGCACGATCTCCGGGCTGGAGAACGAGCCGCTCTACACGCCTGACACGGTCGAGGTCGACTACGACCGCGACCTCGGCTACCCGGGGGTCTTCCCGTTCACGCGCGGGGTCTACCCGTCGATGTACCGCGGGCGGCTCTGGACGATGCGACAGTTCGCCGGGTTCGGCACGGCGGAGGAGACGAACGAGCGCTTCCGCTACCTGCTCGACCACGGCCAGACCGGGCTCTCGACGGCCTTCGACATGCCGACGCTGATGGGTTACGACTCCGACCACGCGCGCTCGCTCGGCGAGGTCGGTCGCGAGGGGGTCGCCGTCGACTCGCTGGCGGACATGGAGACGCTGTTCGACGGGATCCCGCTCGGCGAGGTCTCGACGTCGATGACGATCAACGGGCCGGCGGCGATGCTGCTCGCCTTCTACGTCTGCGTCGCCGAGCAGCAGGGCGTCCCGCGCGCGGAGCTCCGCGGGACGATCCAGACGGACATCCTCAAGGAGTACATCGCGCAGAAGGAGTGGATCTTCCCGCCCGAGCCGTCGATGCGGCTCGTGACGGACATGGTCGAGTACTGCGCGCGCGAGCTGCCGCGCTGGCACCCGATCTCGATCTCCGGCTACCACATCCGGGAGGCCGGCTCGAACGCTGTCCAGGAGCTCGCCTTCACGCTCGCCAACGGCTTCGCCTACGTCGACGCGGCGCTCGAGCGCGGCCTCGACGTGGACGAGTTCGCGCCCCGCCTGAGCTTCTTCTTCAACGCGCACGTCGACTTCTTCGAGGAGATCGCCAAGTACCGGGCTGCGCGGCGCATCTGGGCGCGCGAGCTGCGCGACCGGTACGGCGCCAAGAACCCACGCTCCTGGCTGATGCGCTTCCACACCCAGACCGCGGGGGTCTCTCTCACTGCGCAGCAGCCCGAGGTGAACATCGTCCGCACCGCGCTCGAGGCCCTGGCGGCCGTCCTCGGCGGAACGCAGTCGCTGCACACGAACTCGTTCGACGAGGCTCTTGCGCTGCCGACGGAGAACGCCGTCCGCCTCGCGCTGCGCACGCAGCAGGTGATCGCGCACGAGACCGGCGTCGTCAACACGATCGACCCGCTCGGCGGCTCGTACTACCTCGAGGACCTGACGAGCCGGCTCGAGGCCGAGGCCTACGACTACTTCGAACGGATCGGCAAGCTCGGCGGCGTGATCGCGGCGATCAAGGACAACTTCTTCCAGCGCGAGATCGCCGACGCGTCGTTCCGCTACCAGGCCGAGGTCGAGGCGAAGCAACGCGTGATCGTCGGCGTCAACCGCTACCAGCTCGAGGACGAGCCCGAGCTCGAGATCCTCCGCATCGACCCAGCGCTCGAGGACAAGCAGGTCGAGCGCGTCCGCGGCCTGCGCGGCCGCCGCGAATCAGGCGAGGTCGAGACCACTCTGGCGAAGCTCAAAGACGCCGCCGCCCACGAGGGCGAGAACCTGATGCCGCTGCTCGTCGAGGCCTCCCGCGCCTACGCGACGCTGGGTGAGATGTGCGACGCTCTGCGCGAAGTTTGGGGGGTTTGGCGGGAGACTCCGGTTTTCTAAGGCGTCGCTTGCGATGCCGACCTCAGGACGTACGAGCTTGCTCGTGCGTCCGTCTGCAATGACCGGCCGAACCGTTTGGGCTGGTTAGGTCCAACGCTCTAACTTCCAGGCTACTCTGTGCGTCCTACTGCTCTGACGCGCATGAACACGATTCAGACTGCTCTCTCATCGGCCCGCTTCAACCGCTTCATGCTGTGGTTCGGCGTGCTGGTCCTCGCTGCCGGGGCTTTCGCCCTCATCTTCAAGTACGCCGGTGGCAGCGACGCGACACCCGTCAATCCGTCGCCGGGCTTCCACCCGAAGCTGCCGACGAAGAGCACTCCGCTGAAGAACGCGAACGGCGTCACTATCAAGACCTTCTACCAGCTCGATCCGGGGATGCGCACGGCGATTCGCAAGTTCATCGGAACCGCGGTCATGCGCAGGAACCTCGACGAGGGTTGGGCCGCAACCGCGCCTACTCTGCGGAACGCGGTCACCCACAAACAGTGGATGACCGGAAACCTGCCCGTCGTTCCGTACCCCGTCGACAACCTGAACACCATTCAGTACTACCTCGACTACGCCTCGACGAAGGCGATCCTGGTCGAGGTCGGCGTCAGCGCCAAGGCTTCGCTGGGCATTCGCCCTGCGAGCTTCCAGCTCGAGCTCGTCCCGGTCGGCCACGGCCGCTGGGCGGTCGACTACTGGATGCCGCGCTGGACGCCGCCCGTCCCGCAGAACTGATTCATAAGCGCTAGCTGCTAGTCGCGCGGGTCGAGTGCGATCTGCATGCCGTCGTGGGCCTGTTCGTACCCGTCCTCGAGCGGCCGCTCGAACGGACGGTGCGTGATCAGCAGCCGCTTGGCCCCTGAGGCCTCGAACGCCTCGTTGGCCTCCTCGGCGCTGAGGTGTCCTCGCTTGCCGCCCTCGGGATTCGGACGGAGCAGCGTCGCCTCGCAGACGAACAGGTCGGCGTCGCGCGCAAGGTCGGCGAGGCTCGCGCTCGGACCGGAGTCGCCCGAGTAGCCGACGACCGCCCCGTTCGCCGCGGCGCGGAAGCCGAAGGCCAGGAGGTCGTAGTGAAGCACCCGCCGCGGCGTGACCTCGAAGCCGGCCGCCTCGAAAGTCGCTCCGTCCGCGTACTCGTGGAGGTCGAACGCATCCTCGAACATGTCGGGGCGCCCGAGCCGCCCGCCGATCGCGCTCAGCAGCTCGGTGCCCTCCGGCGGAACCCAGAGCTCCGGCTTCCGCGTGTCCTGGCCGGGGCCGAGCGTCGAGCCCCAGACCCACGGGACGAGATCGCCCCAGTGGTCGAGGTGCCAGTGCGTGACGGCGATCGCGTCGAGGGCGGGCCAGGACTCGTGCTCACGCAGCTTCGCGAGCACGCCGGGGCCGCAGTCCAGCAGCAGCCGTCCCGGGCCCTCGAGGAGGTAGCCGGACTGCGCGCCGCCCGGGTTCGGCCAGGCTGGGGAGCAGCCAACGACGGTCAGTTTCACGTTCGTATACTCATCTCGATGGCCAGCAAGATCCGTGTCGTCATAGCAAAGCCCGGCCTTGACGGTCACGACCGGGGGGCAAAGATCATCGCACGCGCGCTGCGGGATGCGGGGATGGAAGTCATCTACACCGGCCTCCACCAGACCCCGGAGCAGATCGTCGAGACGGCGATCCAGGAGGATGCGGACGCGGTCGGGGTCTCGATCCTCTCCGGAGCCCACATGACGCTCGTGCCGCGGATCCTCGACGGGCTTCGCCAGAACGGGGCGGAGGACGTGCTCGTCGTTCTGGGCGGGACGATCCCGGCGGAGGACGCGGAGGAGCTCAAGCGCCAGGGCGTGGCAGCGGTCTTCACCCCGGGCGCGCCGACGTCCGAGATCGTGGACTTCCTGAAGGGAAAGGTCCCCGCCTGAGCATTCGCGTCGAGCGCGAGGACGCGATCGCGATCGTCACGATCGACCGGCCGGAGGCGATGAACGCCCTCGACCGGCCGACGCTGGAGGAGCTCTGCGACCGCCTCGATGAGCTCGCCGCCGACGAGTCGGCGCACGTGGTCGTGTTGACAGGCGCTGGCGAAAAAGCGTTCGTTGCCGGCGCGGACATCAAATACATGAGCGGCCTGCATATCGCTGAAGCGGAAGATTGGGGCGCCCTGGGTCATCACGCTGCCCGGTCGCTGGAAACAATGAGGAAGCCGACGATCGCGGCGATCAATGGCTTCGCGCTCGGCGGCGGCTGCGAGCTCGCGCTCGCATGTGACCTCCGTTATGCAGCATCGTCCGCGAAGCTCGGCCAGCCGGAGATCAACCTCGGAATCATTCCTGGTTGGGGCGGCACACAGCGCCTCGCGCGCGTCTGCGGCCTCGGTGTTGCCAAGGACCTCATCCTCACCGGTCGCGTCGTCGACGCCGAGGAGGCTGCACAGATCGGGCTCGTGAATGGCGTCCACGACCCGGTGCTGGACAAGGCTCTCGAGGTCGCCAAGCTGCTTGCGTCGAAGAGCCCGCTCGCGCTGGCGGCGGCGAAGGAAGCGGTCAATCACGCTCTCCAGGGTGAGCACCCGAAGAACCTCGAAGCCGAATCAGACCGCTTCGGGGGGCTCTTCGGGACCGAGGACGCGCACGAGGGCATGACGGCGTTCGCCGAAAAACGCGATCCGCGCTTCGTCGGCCGCTGACGCCGCGAGATTTTTTCGCAAATTCCTAGCTTTTCCGCTGCTCGCGTCACCGGTGGGCGTAAGCACGCAGGGACGAGTGCATCTGCCACCTTGATGAGTTCTGCGTCCTCGTCTCGGCTTCGCGCCCGCCTCGTCAAGGCGGCGGTTGGAACGGCGCTCGGCCTCTTCATCTGGGCTCACGCTGGGATCGCCCGCGCGGGCTCGCCTGTCCCTGCGCCGACGGTTCCGCCCGTCTCGACGCCGGCCGCGGGTCCCGTGGCGTCGACGGCGGCGCAAACGACGTCGGCGGTTACCGGTACCGCGAACGCCGTTACGGGCGCGACCCAGGCGGCGGCCGCACCGGCGGTCAGCGCCACGACGTCCACGGTGACCGCCGCGAAGACCACCGCGACGAAGACGGTCGAGCGCGTCTCCCGCTCGCTGCCGAAGGCGAACCCGGTCGTCTCCGGCGCGGTCGAGACGGCAACGCGAGTCGCGACTCACGCGGTTGGATCGGGGCCGGCGTCTCAACGCTCCACCTCGTCGCCGGCGGCCGCAACCTCGACTGCGCGGATCGTGCGAGCGCCGCAGCGGGTCGCGCGGCGGCTGTCGGCTTCGCCGCGCAAGAGGACCAACCTGACCCGGCCTGCTCGGTTCGTCGTCCCCCTCGTGGCCACACCCACGCCTACGTGGACGGGTACACGCCCGCAGCCGGGCGCGTCGCACGCGGTGAATCGGCCGGGTCATCCGCCCCCACCGCTGCCGGGCCCCACGACGGGGGCCCCGTCTGCCAGTGCGGCGTCGGGCTCGTCGGTCGGCGGACTCCTCGCAGCTTTGCTTTTCCTGTTCATCCTGGCGGTCCCGAATGCGGGCCGATGGCTCCGGCCCGCCCTGGCTCTCGGGCTCACGCCGGTGATGCTCGACGGGCGAGCGCGCCCCGGGTAGCCGGAACACCTGCGGTTTCAGGTCTGCGCCGACTCGTGCAGGCGCAGACGTCGTAGGCATTCCGACTAGCAAACGGGAAGGGAGATCAGATGAAACGTCTGTTGACGGTGCTGGTCGCGAGCCTCGCGCTCGTGCTGGCCGCCGGCGTCGGGACCGCCTGGGCAGGCGGGCTTCCCGGCGGCGAGCTGCCGGCAGGCCAGAGCCAGTCGATCGACCAGTCGCAGAACGCGACGAACTCGATCGACCAGACCGCGAACGCGCAATCGGTGGCGGTCAATGCGTCGCCGAACGTCGCCGTCGCGAACTCGGGCTCGGTCGACCAGTCGAGCAACGCCTCCTCCGGGGCGGCCGCTGTGAACAAGAACGATTCACAGCAGAGCAACACCCTCCAGAACAACGCCGAGCAGTCGCAGAGCGGCGCTTCGGCCGACGACAACAAAGGATCCTGCTGCGAGCGCACGAGCAAGCGGCACGGGTCACAGACGCAGAACGCCGACCAGAGCCAGGACGCGGGCAACTCGATCTCGCAGAACGCCCACGCCAAGTCCGTGGCGGTCAATGCCTCGCCGAACGTCGGCGTGCTGAACAAGGGCGGCGAGTGCAACTGCGGCGGCGGCGTGAACCAGTCGAGCAACGCGTCCTCGGCCGCGATCGCGGCAAACAAGAACAACTCGACGCAGAGCAACACGCTTCAGAACAACGCCCGCCAGAGCCAGGGTGGGAGCAACGCCGGCGGGGGCGACCCGTCCCAGTCGATCGATCAGTCGCAGGACGCGTCGAACTCGATCGACCAGCACGCCAAGGCGACCTCGGTTGCCGTCAACGTCTCGCCGAACGTTGCGATCGCGAACTCCGGGCCCGTGAAGCAGGACAGCAACGCGTCTTCGGAGGCGGTCGCGGTCAACAAGAACGAGTCGCAGCAGAGCAACACGCTGCAGAACGACGCCGATCAGAGCCAGACCGGCACGAACGACGCCTGCGGGGGGTGCGAGCACGGCTCGGCCCCGCAGTCGCAGGACGTGCGCCAAAGCCAGAACGCGTCGAACTCGATCTCGCAGAACGCGGAATCGCGGTCGTTCGCGCTCAACGCCTCGCCCAACGTCGCGCTGCTCAACGGCGGCCATGACAAGTGCGGGGGCTGTGGCAACGGCGACGTCCAGCAGTCCAGCGACGCGTCGTCGGGCGCGTTCGCCGGCAACTGGAACTCGTCCGAGCAGTCGAACGACCTCGGCCAGGACGCCCGGCAGTCTCAGGACCGCGGCTCGGGCTCCTGCTGCGGCAAAGGCGGCGAGCAGTCGCAGTCGATCGACCAGTCGCAGGACGCGACGAACTCGATCTCGCAGAAGGCCGAGGCCAAGTCCGCAGCGGTGAACATCTCGCCGAACATCGCGGCCTTCAACCGCGGCTCGGTCGAGCAGTCGAGCGGTGCGTCCTCGGAGGCGATCGCCGCGAACAGGAACGACTCGACGCAGAGCAACAACCTATGGCAGTCCGCTGACCAGCAGCAGCGTGGCGGCGACGACTGCGGGTGTTGCGACGAGTGCGAAGGGAGGTGCGAGGACTAACCGGACGAACGGAGTGGGCCGGTCGCAGCTGCGGCCGGCCCACTCGTCCCTACGGCACGATCAACGAGACGAGCGAGGCGCTGAGCGCCAGATCGTCGCCGCGCTCGGCCTTCAGCGTCGCGGGCGCGACGGTCGTCCAGACGTCGACCGCCTGGCCCGTGTCCGCCTCGGCGAGCGTCGCCGCCGTGCCGGGCCCGCCGATCTTCGTGACCGTCTGGACGAGCGCGGACGAGGAAACCTCGACGACGAGCTTCCGCTTCAGCTTCGTCTGGCGCTGGCGCATCGGCCACGCGTTGACGGTGACGGCCTTGATCCGAATCGAGCTGTCGGTGACTCCGGCCACCGTGCCACGGAGCTCGAGCGTGAACGGTGACCCACGGGGCGCGGCGAAGAGCAGATGCAGGCCGCTCTGCAGCCACGTGTACGGGTCGACGGCGCGGCCGCCGTTCGGGTGCAGCTCGAAGTGCAGATGAGGATGGATTCCATTGGCGTCGCCCGAATCGCCCACGTATCCGACGACCTGGCCGGCCGTCACCTTGGCGCCGTCCTTGAGCCCCCTCGCGTAGGCGGTCCCGGCGACGCACTTGCCGCGGTTGTCGTTCCGCCCCGTGAGGTCGTTGTTCAGGTGGATGTAGTAGTAGG
>VAXM01000169.1 GCA_005883335.1 Actinomycetota bacterium | reverse complement strand
AACCGAAAAGGAGTCGAACTTCATGTCGAACCAGTCTTTCCGCGAGCTCGGCGTGTCCGCGCCCGTTGTGGCCGCGCTCGCCGCTCGCCAGATCCACAAGCCGTTCACCATCCAGGAGCTCGCCCTGCCGGACGCGCTGCGCGGGCTGGACGTGCTCGTCCGCTCGCCGACCGGCTCGGGCAAGACGCTCGCGTTCGTCCTGCCGATCGTCGAGCGAACCGACGCGGCCGATGCGCAGCCCTCTGCGCTCGTGCTCGTGCCGACGCGCGAGCTCGCCGCCCAGGTGACGGCAGAGTTCCAGCCGCTCGCGAAGGCGCGCGGCCTCTCGGTCGCCCCCGCCTACGGCGGCGTCCCGCTCCGCTCGCAGGCAAAGCGCATCAAGAGCGCCCACATCCTCGTCGCCACGCCCGGCCGGCTCGAGGACCTCGCTTCACGCAAGCTGGTCGATCTCTCGGGCGTGCGGTCCTTCGTCCTCGACGAAGCCGACCGGATGCTCGACATGGGCTTCCAGCCGCAGGTCGACAAGCTCGTGCGACGGTTGCCCCGGAACCGGCAGACGATGTTCTTCTCGGCCACGCTCGACGGCACCGTCGGCGAGCTGGCCCGCAAGTACACGAACAGCGCCTCGCGGATCGAAGGCGAGCTCTCGGTCTCGCAGCAGCCGGGCGAGATCGAGCACCACTTCGTCTCCGTCACCGCCGACACCAAGGTCGAGACGCTGGTCGAGCACATCCGTTCGTCCAGTTCGACGCTCGTGTTCGTGCGCACCAAACGCGGGGCCGACCGCCTCGTGCAGAAGCTCGCCCGTCAGGGTGTCACCGCGGCTGCAATGCACGGAGACATGACCCAGAACGCCCGCGAGCGCGCGCTGGCCCGGTTCGAGACCGGCAAGGTCGAGACCCTCGTCGCGACGGACGTCGCGGCCCGCGGGCTCGATCTCGACGACGTCTCGCACGTCATCAACTTCGACCCGCCGGAAGAGGACAAGGGGTACGTGCACCGGACCGGACGAACCGGCCGCGCCGGCCGAAGCGGCACCGCGATCACCTTCGTCCTGCCCGAGCAGCAGGCCGACACCAGCCGCGTGGCTCGGCGACTGGGCCACCGCGAGCAGTTCGAGCAGGCCGGAATGCGGTCGGCGCCCGCGAAGCTCCTCTACACGAGCCGCCGCGGACGCCGATCGAAGTGGTAACCGCTTAGGCGGCCTCGGCCAGGCCGTCGAGCTCGTCCTGGAGCCTGGCGAAGGCCTTCGCCTCCAGCTGCCGGACGCGCTCGCGGGTGATCCCAAGCTCGCGGCCGATCTGCTCCAGCGACGCGGGCTCCTCCTCGAAGCCGAAGCGCAGCTCGAGGATCCGCGCCTCCCGCTCGGGCAACCCGGCAACCGCGCGCCGAACGGCGAGCCGCCGCAGCGAGTCGGTCGCCTCCGCTGCCGGATCGAGAGCCTCCGGATCCGCGAACAGGTTTCCGAACTCGCCGTCCTCCTCCGACCCGATCGGCCGGTTGAGGGAGACCGGAGCCTCGGCGATGTCCAGCGCCTCGTCCACGTGCCGGAGCGAGAGCCCCGTCTCCGCGGCGAGCTCCTCGCGGGTCGGCTCCCGGCCGAGCTTCGGCTCGAGCCGCGCCGAGGCGCCGCCGAGCTTCACCCGGCGCTCGTGGACGTGCGTCGGGATCCGGATCGTGTCCGACTGCCCCGAGACCGCCCGCTGGCACGCCTGCCGAATCCACCAGGTGGCGTAGGTCGAGAACTTGTAGCCGCGCCGCCAGTCGAACTTCTCGACCGCGCGGTTCAGCCCGATCACGCCCTCCTGGAAGAGGTCGAGCAGGGGCAGATTGCGGTTCTGATAGCGCTTCGCGATCGAGATCACGAGGCGCAGGTTCGAGTTGATCATCCGCTCCTTGGCTTCGCGGTCGCCGCGCTCGACGACGCCCGCGAGCGCGCGCTGGCCCGGTTCGAGACCGGCAAGGTCGAGACCCTCGTCGCGACGGACGTCGCGGCCCGCGGGCTCGATCTCGACGACGTCTCGCACGTCATCAACTTCGACCCGCCGGAAGAGGACAAGGGGTACGTGCACCGGACCGGACGAACCGGCCGCGCCGGCCGAAGCGGCACCGCGATCACCTTCGTCCTGCCCGAGCAGCAGGCCGACACCAGCCGCGTGGCTCGGCGACTGGGCCACCGCGAGCAGTTCGAGCAGGCCGGAATGCGGTCGGCGCCCGCGAAGCTCCTCTACACGAGCCGCCGCGGACGCCGATCGAAGTGGTAACCGCTTAGGCGGCCTCGGCCAGGCCGTCGAGCTCGTCCTGGAGCCTGGCGAAGGCCTTCGCCTCCAGCTGCCGGACGCGCTCGCGGGTGATCCCAAGCTCGCGGCCGATCTGCTCCAGCGACGCGGGCTCCTCCTCGAAGCCGAAGCGCAGCTCGAGGATCCGCGCCTCCCGCTCGGGCAACGCGGCAACCGCGCGCCGAACGGCGAGCCGCCGCAGCGAGTCGGTCGCCTCCGCTGCCGGATCGAGAGCCTCCGGATCCGCGAACAGGTTTCCGAACTCGCCGTCCTCCTCCGACCCGATCGGCCGGTTGAGGGAGACCGGAGCCTCGGCGATGTCCAGCGCCTCGTCCACGTGCCGGAGCGAGAGCCCCGTCTCCGCGGCGAGCTCCTCGCGGGTCGGCTCCCGGCCGAGCTTCGGCTCGAGCCGCGCCGAGGCGCCGCCGAGCTTCACCCGGCGCTCGTGGACGTGCGTCGGGATCCGGATCGTGTCCGACTGCCCCGAGACCGCCCGCTGGCACGCCTGCCGAATCCACCAGGTGGCGTAGGTCGAGAACTTGTAGCCGCGCCGCCAGTCGAACTTCTCGACCGCGCGGTTCAGCCCGATCACGCCCTCCTGGAAGAGGTCGAGCAGGGGCAGATTGCGGTTCTGATAGCGCTTCGCGATCGAGATCACGAGGCGCAGGTTCGAGTTGATCATCCGCTCCTT
>VAXM01000170.1 GCA_005883335.1 Actinomycetota bacterium | reverse complement strand
GTGAACGGCCCGCCGGCGAACCCGATCACCGCCTGCTCCGGTCCGAGCGCCTCGCGCACGAGCCTGATTGCCTCGAGCACGAACGGCACCGATTCCTCCGGGTCCGGCACCGACAACCGCTCGACATCGGCGATCGTCCGGATCGGGTCCGCCACGACCGGCCCGACGTTCTCGACCAGCTCGACGTCGACGCCCATCCCGAGGACAGGCAGCATGATGTCGGCGAACATCACCGCCGCGTCGACACCGTGCGCGCGCACCGGCTGCAGCGTCACCTCGGCGCAGAGCTCTGGTTGGCGACAGACCTCGAACAGCCCGTAGCGCTTCCGAAGCTCCCGGTACTCCGGCAGCGAGCGGCCCGCCTGGCGCATGAACCAGACCGGCGTCCGCTCAACCGGCTCCCGCCGGCATGCCGTCACGAGCAACGGGTCAGACACGATGCCAGCTTAGTCTCAGGCCGAATCCCCGCCCGGCAGTTCCCAGCTGCCGCCGAGCCGGATCGGGCCGCCGCCCGCGGAGTCCTCGCTGAAGACGCTCAGCTCGAGCGCAGGGTCGGCAACGGCGAGCTCGGTCGACCCGTCGCCGTTGCGCACGGCAACCGCGACGACGAATCGACCCTCGCGCATCGGCAGTCCCGGGAAGTGCAGCCGCAGCCGCTCGAGCTGTCCTGGGCGCAAGAGCACCCGGTCCACCGTCTGCGAGCCGAGGTCGTTGCCGGCCGAATCGCGGATGCCGACAGAGACGCGACCCTCCTCCAGGCCCTGCTCGGCGTAGAGCCAGACCTCGAGCGCCATCGGCTCGCCCTCGGTGAACCGTTCCCGGATCGACCCGTCGCCGGCAACGGCGCGCACCTCGTGAACGCGGCAGGGCCCGGACGGCTCGCCGTTCCTCGATGCAGCGCGCTCGGCCGTGTCGCCGGCGAGGCGAGCGTGATACGCGCGCACGACCTCCGCCGCGGGGCCCGTCTCGAGCTGACGTCCTTCCTCGAGCAGGAGGGCGCGATCGCAGACCCGCGCCACGGCCCGCTCGTCGTGCGAGACGAACACGATCGTCCCGCCGCCGCGCTTGAACTCCCAGATCCGCTCGTAGCACTTCTCCTGGAACGCCACATCGCCGACCGCGAGCACCTCGTCGAGTAGCAGCACGTCGGGCTGCACGTGCATCGCGACCGAGAACCCGAGGCGCATGTACATCCCGGAGGAGTAGGTCCGTACCGGCGCGTCCTTGAAGGCCTCGAGCTCGGCGAAGTCGATGATCTCGTCGAGGTGCGCGTCGACGTAGGTGCGTTTGAGGCCGTAGATCGACGCGTTCAGGTACACGTTCTCGACGCCTGTGAAGTCGGGGTGGAAACCCGCCCCGATCTCGATCAGCGACCCCACCCGGCCGCCGACGGCGAGCATTCCAGTGGAGGGCGCGTAGATGTGGGCGAGCAGCTTGAGCAACGTCGACTTGCCCGAGCCGTTCCGCCCCACGATGCCGAAGGCCTCGCCGGGCTCCACGTCGAGGTCGACGTCGCGAAGGGCCCAGATCTCGCGGGTCTTCGGCAGCTCGCGCCGGAGGATCGCTTCCTTCAGGGAGCGGCTGTGCGAGAGCCGGATCAGGAACCTGCGCCCGAGTCCCCGCCCGCGGATCTGCCCGGGTGCGACCTCTGTCATGTCAGAGCTCGATCGCGACGCGGTCCTCGTACCGCTGCAGAACCGCGAGGCCGAGCAACGCCGTGAGCGGCCCTACGAGGAAGATGTAGACGAGGATCGCAACGCCCGGCACCGTGGCCTCGAGGACGACCGCGCGGATGCCCTCGACATACGGGGTGACCGGGTTGCCGTAGCGCAGCAGATGGATGACCGTCTGATGGGATGCGGCCGCCGGAAGCTGGTCGAGCCCGTAGAGCACCGGCGTGAGGAAGAACCAGGGCAGGAACAGCACGGCGACCAGGTGCTCGACGTCCCGGAAGAAGACGTTCGCGACCGAGAGCATCCAGGCCAAGCCCAGGGCGAGGCACAGCAGCGCCAGGAAGAACGGGAGGACGAGCGCCACCGTCCTGGCGTTCTCCGGCACGACGTAGAGGGAGAACGGAACGAGGATCCCGAGGATGACGAGCGCCGAGATCGTCTGGGCGAGCACGACGGCAGCGGGGACGAGCTCGCGAGGGAACCAGACCTTCTTGATCAGGTCCGCACCGGTTACCAGCGACGTCGTACCGAGCGCCACGCTCGACTGGAAGAAGGTCCACACTGCGAGGCCGGCGAGGACGAACAGCGGATAGTGGGGAATGTTCCGGGCGCCGCGCCAGAGCACCGAGAAGACGAGGGTGTAGACGCCCATCATCGCGAGCGGGAAGAGAAGCGACCACACGAGCCCCAGCGCCGATCCCTGGTAGCGAGCCCTGAGCTCGCGGCGCAGAAGCGTGCGCAGGAGCTCGCCGTACCCCGTCAGCCACGCAAAGCTCGGGAGAACAGACGTCCTCGGCTCGGTGGGGGCGGTATCCACGGCCACGAGGGGCAGGATACTCCCGGACTCTGATGCGAATCGCACTCGACGTGACGCCGCTCTCCCGGCCGCGGACCGGGATCGGCAACTACTTCCGCGGGATGCTGGCGGGCCTCGCGGAGGCTGCCGAGGGAGGCCACGAGTTGATCGCGTTCGGGCCGACGGGCCCGTGGGGACGGACGCGGATCCGCCGCTCGCTGGAAGGGTTGCCCGTGGAGCTGCGGCTGCCGCTCCTTCCTCGGGCGCACTGGTGGCGCACGGCGTGGAGCAGGCTCGGGCGCCCGCCGGTCGAGACGTTTCTCGGGCCGCTCGACGTCTTCCACTTCTCGGACTGGATGTATCCGCCGCAGCGGGGTGGCTTGCGGGCGACGACCATCCACGACCTCGTGCCGCTGCGCTTCCCCGACTGGGTCGAGCCGGCGACAGTGCGGATGCACGGGCCGAAGTACGTGCACGCGGCGCGGACCTGCGACCGCGTCTTCGTCAACTCGGCGTTCACGCGCGGAGAGGTCGTCGAGCTTCTGGGGGTTCCCGAGGAACGGGTCGTGGTCGCATATCCGGGGATCGACCCGCGCTTCCGTCCCGACGGCGAGCGCGCCGACCTCGGCGGGCCGTACGTCCTGGCGGTCGGGACGCTCGAGCCGCGGAAGAATCTGCCCGCCCTCGCGGAGGCGTTCGCACTAGTCCGGCAGCGCCACCCGGAGCTGACGCTCGCCGTCGCGGGACTCGAAGGATGGGAGGACCGGCCGCTCGAGGCCGAGGGAATCCGGCTTCTGGGCTATGTGTCGGACGACGAGCTCGCGCGCCTCTACCGCGGTGCGGC
>VAXM01000088.1 GCA_005883335.1 Actinomycetota bacterium | reverse complement strand
TCGCAGGCGGCCCGATCGGGACCTGGCAGGAGCCCTAGCCCGGCCGCTGTATCCTCCCCGCCTTTGACGGTCGTGGGTCTGCTTCGGTTTTTGCTGGCGGCGGTGCTCCTGCTCGCCGCCGCGGCGAAGCTGCGCGCGGGCACGAGGGGACGTGACGCGCTTCGCTCCTACGGCTTCGGGTCTCCGCGCGTGCGGGCGGGGCTGTGGAGCGGGACGATCGCCGCGGAGGCGGGGCTCGGCGCCGCACTCGCGGCAGGCGTGCCGGGAGCGGCCGAAGGCTCGGCGGCGCTGCTCGGGCTCTTCGCGGTCGCGCTCGTGGTGGCGATTGCACGGGGCCGGACTGGATCGCCGTGCGGCTGCTTCGGCGGGCGCTCGCGGATCGGCCGGCCGGCGGCCGCCCGGACCGCCGCGCTCGCTGGGGCGCTCGCGGCGCTGCCCTTCCTCCCGGACGCTCACCCGTCGACGGACGCGTGGCTCGGAATCGGCCTCGCGGTCGCGCTCGTCGCCGTCGCCGGCCTCGCGGTGGCCGTGCTCGCGCTGGCGCGGGAGCTCGGCGAGTTGCGGATGGCCGTGGCTCCGCAAGCGGCGCTGTCGCTGGAACACGAAGGCCCGGAGCTCGGGTCGCGGCTCGACCTGATCGAGCGTTTCGAGCGGGCCGCGCCGCTGGCGGTCGCCGTCTTCACCTCCCCGGGGTGCGCGCTCTGCACGGCGCTCGAGCCGTCGCTGCGGCTGGTCGCCTCGGACCCGGAGGTCGAGCTCGAGCTCTTCGACGAGGAGGCCGAGGCGACGGCCTGGCGCGACCTCGCGATCCCGGGAAGTCCGTACGCGGTCGTCCTCTCGGCGGACGGCGACGTGCTCGCGAAGGGAACCTTCAACTCGCTCTTCCAGCTCGAAAGCCTGCTCGCCCACGCGACCCGTCCAGTCAGTGCTTAGCGAGACAGTCGCCGAAAGCACGTCCCGGCGAGGCTTCCTCGCTCGGGCCGGGCGCTTGCTCCTGGCCGTGAGCGGCACCGGCTTCGTCGCCGCGGCTCTCCGGGCGCAGCAGGCCGAGGCCTTCCACTTCTGCGGGCACATCTACACGACCGGCTCGTGCCCGCACCCGACCGGCCTGCCGCGCATCGACCGGGCCGGTTTTCCGCTTCGCGCCGCCGACGGCCATCCCGTTGACGACCTGGGCCGGCCGGTCGACTCGCTCGGACGTCCCGTCGACGCGCGCGGGGACCTACTGCGCGACCCGGATGGCAATCCGCTTCCCTCCGCCCCGCGCACGCGCATCTGCCAGGTTGCCGCCCAAGAGCACGGCTTCCGCCCGTACCACGACGGCTCGTGGTACCGCTGCTGCGGCGGGCACGTGCGGCGCCTGATGGACTGCTGCGGGTACGTACGGAACCGGATCAACGGCGACGCTGCCCTGACCGGCTACTGCTACAGCGGCCGCCGCGTGTTCTGCGTCATGTACTACGACTCGAAGATCCGGTGCTGACCGCGGCGCTCGCGCTGACCGGCCTCCTCGTCGGCCTCGCCGGCGCCTGGTCGCCCTGAAGCCTCTCCATGGTCGGCACCGTGCGTGCCGCGCGTCCTGGACGGCCCAGAGTCCTCGCCGCAGCCGCGTTCGCCGCCGGGCTGACGGTGAGCGGGGCGCTGACGTTCGGTGCGCTCGGCGCGATCGGCTCGCTGCTCCGGCCGGGTCGGGGCTTCCTCGTCGCCGCGGCGGTGCTCGCAGGGGCCGCCGTCCTCGCCGACCTCGCGGGACTGCGCGTGCGGCCCCAGCTGCGCCTCCAGGTGCCGGAGCGGTGGCGACAGACGATGCCGCTGCCCCGGGCGCTCTTCCTCTACGGGCTGCTGCTCGGAACCGGGCTGACGACGTTCGTCGCGGCCGCCGCGGCGTGGGCGCTGCTGCCGCTCAGCGTCACGCTCGCTTCGGTCCCCGCGGGCGTCGTCGTCGGTCTCAGCTTCGCCGCGGGCCGCGCATTGCCGGTGCTCGCCGTCCGGGACGAGACGGCGCTCGCCGAGCGCCCACGGGGCCTCCGGGCGCTCCGGATTCTGGCGGCCGCGAGCCTCGCGCTCGCACTCGCGGCCGGCGAGGCGCGGGCGGCCCAGGTCGCTTCGCCCGGCGGCGATCCCAGCGCCGAGGCCGCCGACCTCGTCTGGCAGGTGCCGGGCGTCGGTGGATTCCTGCTTCGAAACGGCCAGCAGACCCAGCTGCCCGGCAACGACCCCGCCCTCGGCGGCACGCGAATCGCCTGGCACGCGGGCGACGAGGTGACGATCGCAGACAGCACCACCTTGCAGCCCGTCCTCCAGCTCGCCATTCCCGGAGTCGAGAAGCTCGCCGTCTCGGACGAGTGGCTCGCATACCGCGTCCGCCTGGCGAACGGGAAGGAAGAGCTTCGTGCATTCGCGCTCGCGGATCCCACCACGACCACGGTCCTCACGCATGCGCGCGCGAGGGGCTACCTCGGCCGCCCGTCGCTGTCGGGTGACCTCGTCGTCTACCACCTCGCCGGGCCCGCTGGCAGCGGCTTGTTCTCGTTCGACCTCGCGACGGGGAAACGCCGCCGGCTTCGCTTCTCGACGCAGGCCCAGCTGCTGAGCCCCGCGCGCCTCGGCTCGAAGCTGCTCTACGTGCGCATCTCGCGCTGCTCGCAGGAGCTGCGGCTCGGCCCACTCGACGGCAACGGCGCCGGGCGCGTGCTCTACAAGCTGCCGCCGCTGGCCGGCGAGGACGCGGGCCATGAGCGCGGTCACACGCACCAGGGTGAGCACCTTCCTTGCACGCCGAAGCCGAAGCCGACGGCGCGCATGCTCTGGACGACGGCCCTCTCCGGGACGACTGCGTACGTGACGGTCCTCCGCCCCGGCAGCGGCGGGCAGACGACGCCGACGCTCCTCGCGCTCAACCGGTCGTAACGGTTGCGCGGCCGGCGCGACTGTTCGGGGTCAATCGCGGGATCAACGGGAGGGCACACATGAACGAGCGCGTCTACGTCCAGACCAACGATGCCGAGCGGAACGAGGTCATCGCCTTCGACCGCTCCGGGGACGGGCGGCTCTCGCCGCTCGGCACGTACGAGACCGGCGGCCACGGCACCGGCAAGGCGCATCTCGCTTCGCAGGGCTCGATCATCCTGAGCGACGACGGTGCCTGGCTGCTGGTCGCGAACGCGGGCAGCGACGAGCTCTCGCTGTTCACGGTCGAGCCGGAGGGACTTCGGCTCGCGGGCCGCGTGGCTTCGGGCGGGAGCGGGCCGACGAGCATCGCGGTTCACGGCGGGCTCGTCTACGCGCTCAACAACGGCGGTACGCCGAACGTCAGCGGATTCAGGCTCGACAGCGCCGCCCTGATCCCGGTCGAAGGCTCCACGCGCCAGCTCAGCGCGGACGCCGACCCGGCGCAGGTCGCTTTCAGCCCGGACGGGCGCACGCTCGTGGTGACCGAGCGGGGGACGAACAGCATCAGCGCCTTCGCGGTCGAGGCGAGCGGTCTCGCCGAGGGACCGGTGACGATTCCGTCGTCGGGCGCAACGCCGTACGGCTTCGACTTCGCGAACGGCTCGGTCGTCGTGACCGAGGCCTTCGGAGGCGAGATCGGCAAGGCGGCCGCGTCCTCGTACTCGCTCCGAGCCGGCCAGCTGGTCCCGACGAGCGCGTCGGTCGCCGACACGCGCAGCGAGGTCTGCTGGGCCGCCGCTACCCGCGACGGCCGCTTCGTCTACGTGACGAACTTCGGCGATGGAACGATCTCCAGCTACGCGGTTCGGGAAGGCGCCCTCGAGCTGCGCGAGGCGGTCGCGGCCTCGACGCGGCTCGGCGAGCCCGGGATCCGCGACGAGGCGCTCAGCCGTGACGGGCGTTTCCTCTACGCGATCGACGCGGATGCGCAGCGCGTGTTCGGCTGGAGCGTCGGCGACGACGGCGGCCTCGAGCTGGTCGGCGAGGTCGACGGCGTGCCGGCGACGGTGGCGGGGCTCGCCGCGAGCTGAGAGGCTTTCGCGATGGTTGAAACGGCGGTGATCGGGCGACTGACGTGGCTGGCCGCGTCGGTCGCCGGCGCCGTCCAGGAAACGTCTCGGGTCAGGACGCTCGAGCTGGACGTCCCCGGCTGGGCGGGCCACCGCGCAGGCCAGCACCTTGACGTGCGGCTGACCGCCGAGGACGGCTACCAGGCGCAGCGCAGCTACTCCATCGGGTCCGCGCCGGGCGACGGCGTGGCGCTGACGATCGAGCGGCTCGACGACGGCGAGGTCTCGCCCTACCTCGTCGACGAGGCGCGCGAGGGCGACCAGGTCGAGGTGCGCGGGCCGATCGGCGGCTACTTCGTCTGGGACGGTGACGAGCCCGAGCCGGTGCTGCTCGTCGCGGGCGGCTCGGGGGTGGTGCCGCTGATGGCGATGGCGCGGCACCGGGCGCGAATCGGCTCGGAAACGCCCATGCGGCTCGTCTACTCGTCGCGCACCTGGGGCGACGTGATCTACCGCGACGAGCTAGAGCCGCTGGGGCTCGACGTCGTGCACACGCTGACGCGCGAGCAGCCTTCCGGCTGGACCGGCTACTCGCGGCGCATCGACACCGAGCTGCTCTCGGAAGTCGCGTGGCCGGCTTCGGACTCGCCTCGCGTGTACGTCTGCGGCTCGACGCGGTTCGTCGACGCGGCGGCCGACGGGCTGCTCGAGCTCGGCTACGAGGCGGATTGGATCAGGACGGAACGGTTCGGAGCGACCGGGAGCTGAGATGGAGATGAGGGACCTAAAGCTGGACGGGAATGCGATCGGCGGGCTGATGCTGGAGCTGTTCGGGTCGGACATGACCGGCGCGGGCTCGGTCTGCGCAGGCTGTGGTGCCCACGGAGAGATGGCACGACTCGACGTCTACGTCGGCGCGGGGATCGTCGGGCGCTGCTGCCACTGCGAGGCCGTGATGATCCGGATCGTCCAGGGACGAGATCGCACGTGGCTCGACCTCAGCGGCGTCGCGAGCCTCGAGCTGAGCTAGGGTCGGCCTGTGCGCAGACGGCTCGAGCGGGTGATCCTCGGCGGGATCATGAGCGTGGTTGCGTTCGTGCTCGAGCGCCGGGTCACGAAGGCGCTCGCCCGCCGCCGCTAGCGGTTGCCGCGTAGGAGATCGAGCACGAGTAATGCGGTGAACGCAGCTCCGACGCTGCCGAGGGTGATCGGCACCCAGCTAGCCACGTGCGCGGCGGCGGCCGTCGCCCCGGTGGCGACGAGTGCCGAGCCAGCGGTGACGGCGAGCGAGACGCGGCGGGCCGCGGCGCGGATCGTCCGCTCCAACGGCGAGATGCCGCGCACGTCGACCTGCAAGCGCTGGCCCGGGCGTGCACCGCTGATCCGCTCGAACGACTCGACCAGCCGCTCGGCGCGCACTTTCAGCTTAGACACGTCGTAGAAGAGGCGTTTCGGCTCGACGCCGGCCTGAGCGCGGCTGATCAGGTTCCGCATCAGGAAGCGCCCGACGACGGAGAACGGGTCGAGCTTCGGATCGAGCTCGGTGGCGGTGAGCTGCATCTGCGCAAGCGCCTTGCCCGTCAGCACGAGCGACGCCGGCAGGCGGACGCCGTGCGCGGTCGCGGACTGGGCGATCTCCTGAAGCAACGGGCCGAGCTGGATCTCGCCAAGCGACGCGTGCCGGTAGCGGCGAAGCAGCTCGCCGAGATCGGCCTCGAGGCCGGCTGCGTCCGCGTGCTCCGCCTCCGGGCCGGCCATGATCAGCACGACCTCGGTCAGGAAGCTGACGTCCTCCTGCCAGAACGCGAGCAGGAGCAGCAGCAGGTGGCCGCGCATCTCCGGCGTCAGCTCGCCGACCATCCCGAAGTCGAGGAAGTAGACGCGCCCGTCCCACCACAGCATGTTCCCGGGGTGCGGGTCGGCGTGGAAGAAGCCCTCGACGAGGATCTGCCGGTAGTAGAACTCGAGCAGCTGGCGCGCGACCTCGGGCCGTTCCAGGCCTTGTGGCATCTCACGGACCGGAACGCCTTGGATCTCCTCGAGGACGAGCAGGCGGGGGGTCGTGAGGTGCTCGAGGACATGCGGGGCGCCGAGGCGGGGGTGGTCGCCGAGCGCGGCGCGGAGGCGCTCGACGTTCTCGGCCTCGAGCTTGAAGTCGAGCTCGCGACGGAGCGAGTCGGAGAGGTGCTCGATCACGGCCGGGATATCGACGATCTTGCGAAGGGCGTCCCGGTTCGCGGTCTTCTCGGCGAAGAGCTCCAGCAGGCTCAGGTCGCGGTAGATGTCGTCCTTGGCGGTGGGGCGCTGGACCTTGACGACGACGCGCTCGCCGTCTTCGAGCACCGCGCGGTGGACCTGGCCGATGGTGCCGGCGGCGAGCGGCTCGGGATCGATCCGGGCGAAGACGTCCTCCCACGGGATACCGAGCTCCTGCTCCATCACCTCGACGACTTCCGTTTCGGTGAGCGGCGTGACCTGGTCCTGGAGGGTTGCGAGCTCGGCGATGGCTTCGGGCGGGAGCAGGTCGGGGCGGGTGGAGAGGATCTGGCCCAGCTTCGCGAAGGTCGGGCCGAGCTCCTCGAGGGCGTCCCGGAGGCGGCGGGCCCGTTGCTGCGGCGAGTCGGAGTCGCGGCGCGCCTCGCCGAAGCCGTACTTGCCGAGGACTTTGGCTATCCGCGTGGCCCGCCCGAGGAGCCGTTCGTCCGCGGCGGCGCTCATTCGGCCCCGTGCGTCTGCACGATCACGACCGTGCAGGGAACGTTGTGGGAGATGCGGTTCGGCACGTTGCGGAGGAGGAACTCCTTGCGGCCGCTCATCCCGACGCTGCCGACGACGACGACGTCTGCTTGCTCCCGGCGGACGGCTTCGATGATTGCCTCCGCCGGGTCATCGGCGACGACGACCGATGAGCGGCCGCGCTCTCCGGCCAGGTCGCGCGCGTGCTCGGCCAGCTCGCGGGCGGCCTCGGCGAGGACTCCGTCGTCGGAGAGCAGGACCCGGAGCAGCAGTAGCTCGGCCTCGTAGCGCTCCGCCATGTCACTCGCGAAGGCGACGGCGAGCTCGGCGGTCTCCGAGCGGTCGGTCGCGACCAGGATCCGCTCGATCTGCTGGGTGGTCTTGCCGCGTCTCAGTCTCACCGGGTTCTTCTACCACGTCTCTCCGGCCTTGTAGGATCGCGACACGGGGTTGCGCGAGATGGGAGGAGCCCAGATGAACGTGATCGCAGCGATCGATGCCGCGAGGGAGCGGTGGAACGTGCTCGAGCATCCTTTCTACGTGCGGTGGGAGCGGGGCGAGCTGACGCAGGACGAGTTGGCGCGCTACGCGGGCGAGTATCGCCACGCCGTCGTCGCGCTGGCGCGCTCGGCGCGGACGGCGGGGTTGCACGCAGAGGAGGAGGCCTCGCACATCGCGCTGTGGGACGACTTCGCATCGGCGCTCGGCAACGGCGACAGGCACGAGCCGCTGCCCGAGACGCGCTGCTGCGCCTCGGCGTGGTCGGCGGCTGAGGACGAGCTTGGCGCCGCTGCGATCCTCTACGCGGTCGAGTCCGGTCAGCCGGCGATCTCGGCGACGAAGCTGAGCGGGCTCGTTACGCACTACGGCTTCTCGGCCGAATCGCCTGCGACCGCGTACTTCGAGCTGCACGCGGAGCGCGACCACGAGCACGCGGCCGAGGCGCGCGCGCGACTCGACGGGCTCGAAGACGATCGCCTCGTCGGTCTGGCGGAGTCGGCGCTCGCGGGGAACTGGGCGCTGCTCGACGGCGTGTCCTAGCCGGCGCCGCGCTGCTGGCGCTCGAGGGTTTCTCGCGCGCGCGAGAGCTGTTCGGCGCGCACGAGGATCTCGCGCGGCCCGCCTGCAGGGAAGCCGTCGGCCGCACCGCCGCCCATCGTCGTCTGACGTTGCATCGCCGGGATGCCCGCGTCCTGGAGGAGCGAGCAGATGAGCTCCGCCTCCGCTTCGGTCGGGACGACCTCGAGGACGGTGAGGTCAGGTCCGGTGCCAGACACCGCAACGAAACTGTAACGCCGTTTCTCGTGCGCGACGTGGCCACGCCGCTTGCGTGATCCGGCGCGGTGTCAGACACCCGCGCGGACGTGCAACGCCTAGAGGCGGCCCGCCTGGATTATTCGTTCCAGGAACTGGCGCGTTCGGGGTTCGTGCGGATGCTGGAAGATCTCGTTCGGCGGACCCTCCTCCAGGATGCGGCCCGCATCCAGGAAGCAGACGCGGTTCGCGATGTCTCGCGCGAAGCTCATCTCGTGCGTCGCGATCAGCATCGTCATGCCGCCATCGGCGAGCTCGCGGATCACCTCGAGTACCTCGCCGACGAGCTCCGGGTCGAGCGCACTCGTGACCTCGTCGAGCAGCATCAGCTCAGGGCGCATTGCCAGCGCCCGGACGATCGCCACTCGCTGCTGCTGCCCGCCCGACAGCCGGTCCGGGTAGTCGTTCCGCTTGTCGGCGAGGCCGAAGCGCTCGAGCAGATGCAGTGCCCGGCCCTCCGCCTCCTCGCGAGGAAGCTTCAGCGCGTTGCGCGGGCCGAGTGTGACGTTGCGCAGGACGGTCATGTGCGGGAAAAGGTTGAAGGCCTGGAAGACGATCCCGATCCGCTGCCTGATGCGGTTGACGTCGACTCCTCGACGCGTGATCTCCTCGCCGTGGAGCAAGATCCGACCGGCGTCGAGCGGCTCGAGCAGATTTACGCACCGCAGGAGGGTCGACTTGCCGGAGCCCGAGGCGCCGATCAGGCAGACCACCTCGTGCTCCTCGAGCCCCAGGTCGATCCCGCGCAGGACCTCGTGCGTGCCGAACGACTTGCGGACGCCTTCGAGGGCGATCGCGCTCAACCGACGACTCCAGCGGCCTGCCGGCGGCGCCGGTCGCGGACGATCAGCCAGTCCGTGAAGCGCGCCAGTGGGATCGTGATCGCCACGAACAGGACGGCCGCCGCGAGGTACGAGCCAAAGGTAAAGGTCGCGTTCGCGTCGATCTGCGACTGGTTGAAGGCCTCGACCACGCCGAGCGTTCCGACCAGCGCGGTGTCCTTCTGCAACCCGATGAAGTCGTTCAGCAGCGGCGGGATGACACGCCTGATCGCCTGCGGGAGGATCACCGACCGCAACGCCTGGACGCGAGAGAGACCGAGGGAGCGCGCGGCCGCCTCCTGGCTCGGGTGGACCGACTCGATGCCTGCGCGGTAGACCTCGGCGACGTACCCGCTGTAGATCAGTACGAGCCCGACCCCCGCCCAGAAGACGCGCGAAGTGGGCACCCCCGAGAGTTGCAGCGCCGGCGCACCGAAGCCGAGCAGGGCGATGACGAGAATCGTCGGCACCCCGCGTGCCAGGTCGGCATAGATGATCGCGAGCGCGCGCAGCGGGAAGAACACCGGCCCGGGCAGGCTGCGCAGGACGGCGATCAAGAGCGCGAACACGAGGATGAAGACCTCGCAGACGAGGAAGACCTTCACGTTCAGCACGAACGCCCTCGCGATCTCGGGGAAGGAGCTCGTGATGTCGTGCCAGCCGAAGAAGACGCGGTGCACCTCGGGCCACCCCGGCGACTGGGTGACGGCAACGACGACGGCCGTGAGGAAGACAACCGTGCTGGCGAGCGCGATCACGACTCCGCGGGCACCTTCGCCCTCGAAGCGCAAGCCCTCGAGCAGGCGCGACCGGCGCGGCTCTACTTCAAGATCGGGGCGCCGGTCGCCTTCGCTAGCCACTGGTGGTCGAGCTGCTTGAGCGTCCCGTTCGATCGCAGCGTCGCCAGTGCCTTGTTGACGCACGTGACGAGCGGATTTCCCTTCTCGAAGACCAGCCCGAAGTGCTCGCCGCCCGGCTCGCCGGGAAACTGGCCGAGGACCTTCGAGCCCGGCACCTGTGCAGCGGTGACGTAGAACGCGGTCGGGAGGTCGACGACGAGCCCGTCGATCTGCTTGTTCTTCAACGCTTGCACCGCGCCCGCGTTGGTCGGGAACACCGACGGCTGCTTCGACGGCTTGATCGTGCTCTTGATGAGCTGGTAGCTCGTCGTGCCCAGCTGGGCGCCGAGCTCATACGGCTTCAGGCCTGCGATGGTCGTCACCTTCGAAATCGGCGTGCCATCGTTGACGACGATTCCCTGCGCGACGTCGTAGTACGAGGCACTGAAGTCGACCACCTTGGCGCGGGCCAGCGAGTACGAGATCTGGTTGATGTCGAAGTCGAACGGCTTCTTGCCGGGGGCCTTCGCGATCTCGAACGGCACGTACTTCCATACGACCTGGTCGCGGGAGAAGCCGAGCTGCTTGGCAAGCGCATAGGCGACCGCCGACTCGTAGCCCTTGCCGCTGTAGGGATCGCTGACCTTCCAGCTGTGGCCGGCGGAGCCGCCGTACCAGGGCGGGTAGGCCGGGTTGTCGGTCCCGATCGTGAGCGTGCTGCTCTTGGCGAGATGCAGCTGCGAGGCTGCGCAGCTCGAGGAGGCCGTCGATGGTGCGGCCTTCTTCTTCGTCCCACCGCAGCCGGCTGCCAGCGGCGCGAGGGCGAGCGCGAGCCCCGCGAGGACGACGGCCCGCCTCATGCGGCGACCCCGGTGAACTGCGGGATGATCTCCTTGCCGTAGGCAGCGAGCGTCTCGTCGGCGCCCTTCGTCATCAGGTAGATGTCGAACTGGTCGACGCCCACTGATTCCAGCTCGTGGAGCTTCTCCCTGATCTGCTCGGGTGTGCCAAGGACGCAGAAGCGGTCGCAGATCTCGTCGGTGACGAACTCGCCGTGCTTCGCACCGACGCGGCTGTGCTCGCTGTAGTCGTAGAACTTCCGCGCCTTGACGAAGTCCGTCAGCGCCGTCGGGATCTCGTCCGAGTTCTCGCCGTAGCGCTCGATCAGGTCCATGACGTGGTTCGAGACCATCGCCGGGAACCAGCGCACCTGGTCGCGCGCGTCCGCGAGGTCTTCGGAGACATGGCTCGGCGCGCAGACGATGCACTGCAGCGCGTCTGGATCGCGGCCGGCCTCCTCGGCGGCGTGGCGCGCCGTCTCCATGATCCACTGGATGATCTGCGGGTCCGCGAGCTGGATGATCACGCCGTCGCCGACGCGGCCCGCCACGCCGAGCGCTCTCGGCCCGTAGCCCGCGACGTGCATCGGTATCTCGGGAAGGTCCTTGCGCACCCACTTGAGCTCGAGCTCCTTGTCGTTCCACTCGACGGGCCGCCCGTTCATCAGTTCCTTGATCATCCGAAGGCGGCGCTCGAACTCGTCCACCTTGACCGGCTTGAGGCCGACAACCCGGCGCGACGAATCGCCGCGGCCGATGCCCATCGCCATCCGGCCGTTCGTGACGTCCTGCATCGTGGCGTACCAGCTCGCGGTGATCGTCGGGTCGCGGATGCCGGGATTGGTGACGCAGTGGCCGAGCTTGATGCTCTGGGTCTGCGTGCCAGCGATCGCGAGGAGCGCATAACTCTCCTGCCAGAGGATGTGGGAGTCGTAGGTCCAGCCGTACTCGAAGCCGAGGCTCTCGCCCTGCTGGAGCACCTCGACGAGCCGCGTGTACGGCGGGTCCGGCAGGACGGTGACTCCGAAGCTGAGCATGCTCCTCCCCGGTCGGTGGCAGGGGAATGAGCATACCGCCCCGAAATCGGACCTGGAAATGGCCATCGCGTTCCTCGTTCTCGCGATTGCGGCCGGCGGCGCGCTGCCGTTCCAGGCCGGGATCAACGCGCGGCTCGCGACCTTTGTCGGTGGATCGATCCGGGCCTCGGCGATCTCGTTCGCAGTCGGCACGGTCGTGCTCGTGCTCCTTGCACTGATCGCGACGCGCGGGGTGGTGTCGACCGGACGGCTCGGCAGCGTCCCATGGTGGGGCTGGCTGGGCGGCGCGGTCGGCGCGGGCTACGTCGCGAGCGCCGTCGCGGCAGCGCCACGGCTGGGCGCGCTCAACCTCTTCGCCGCGGTGATCTTCGGGCAGATCCTCTGCTCGGTCGTGCTCGACCACTACGGCGTGCTCTACAAGGAGCACAGCTTGAGCGCCGGTCGCCTGGCCGGCGTCGTCCTGCTCGGGGCAGGCGTCGCGCTCGTTCGGTTCTATTAACGGGTCTAGGGCATGTACCACACCTCCAGGCGCGGGCGCACCGCAGGATCGGAGTAGCTCGAGCTCGGGAAGGCCGGGCCGCCTCCGTCGTAGGCCTCCTCGTCGTCGACCAGCTTCACGAGCACGCCGTCGTTCGCCAGGCCGCCGGAGTGCCAGTCGGCGACGAGATCGCTCACGTCGAACACGACCCACTCCGGTGGCGCCTGCGGCTCCAGCTCCGCCCAGGAGACGGCAGGCCCGAAGGCGACTTCGCGCTCGGACTCCCAGCGCGCCGTGTAGATCGGGCGGGCCTCGAAGTCGAAGCCCGCACCGGTGCAGGCGACGGTCCGCCGGCGCGGTGCGACGCACGTCCGGTCATACCTCAGCCACAGCTCCGCGGTCACAACGGTCGCCGACGACGGGATCGAGGCGAGCGAGAACCGAAGCGCGGAGCGCCAGACCTTGTCGTCGACCCCGCCAACCTCGAGCCGGTCGAAGTCGTCGCGGTAACAGCGCTCCTCCCAGTCGTAGCCCCACTCGCACATGAACGGCAGCGAGAGGTCCTGCACAACGGGCAGCGACACGACCTGGACGTCGGAGGCCCGAGCAGCGCCTGCAGCCGCGAACGCCAGCGCGACGACAACGAATAGCGGCACAAATCGCATGCCTCGATCGTGCCGAGGAAATCGTCACCCGTGTGTGACGCCTCTGTGCCGAAAGTGTGACTTCTCTAGCCGGCCGTGCCGGCAACCCGGGCGATCGCTTCGTCCGCCAGCCGGTCGAGCGCCTGCACCGAGAGCTCGAGGTGCTCCTCGCGCGTGTCCTCGAGCTTCGTGTGCGAGAGCCCCCGCAGGCTTTGAACGAAGAGCATCACCGTCGGCACCCCGGCCCGAGCCACCTCGCCCGCGTCGTGCAGCGGCCCGCTGGGCAGCCGGTGCGAACGGCCCGCGACCTCGACAACCGCCTCGTCCGCGAGCGAGATCAGACCGTCGTCGAACAGGATCGGCTCGATGTTCCAAATTCGCTCCCACTCGACCTCGATCCCCTCCTCCTGCGCAAAGCGCCGCCGCTGATCCAAGAGGCATTCCGCCGTCTCGACCACCGAGGTCACGATCCCCGGCCGCGTCACGACGCCGCCCATCGTGCAGACCGCCCCGTCTCCCACCCGCCGAGCGATCTCCCGGATCTCCAGCTCCAGCTTCGCCGCGCCCGCCAGCGCGTCCCGCCGCTTGTCCATCGGCGTCGAGCCGGCGTGCGCCGCCTGCCCGCGAAACGTGACCTCGTGTCGCTCGACCCCGAACGTGCCCAGAACCACCCCGAGCGGGAGGTCGAGCGACTCCAGCACCGGCCCCTGCTCGATGTGCAGCTCCAGGTACGCAGCCGCGCCCTCGAGCTGTCGCCGCGCCTCCAGCGCCCGGTCGAGATCGACCCCGTGCGCCGCAAGCGCCTCCGGTAACGCGACGCCCTCCCCGTCCCGCCGCTGCCGGAGCTCGTCCTGATCGGCCATCGACCCCGCGGCCGCGGACGAGCCGAACAGCGACCGCCCGAATCGCGCCCCCTCCTCATCGGCCCAGTCGACCAGGCGAACCGTCGCCGCGGGCTCCCCGTTCTCGGCCAACCGCCGCACGACCTCGACCCCGGCGACCACATTCAGCGCCCCGTCCAGCCACCCCCCGTTCGGCACCGAGTCGATGTGCCCGCCGATCAGCACCGCCCGCTCCGAGGCGCCGCGTAGCGTCCACCACTGGTTCCCCGCCTCGTCGATCTCGTGCTCAAGCGGCAACGCGCCTAGCTTCTCGCGCAGCCACGCTCGCGCCGTCTCCCAGGTGTCCGTCCAGGCGACCCGCTGCGCGCCGTCCTCGTTCCCCGTCAGCTCGCGCAACTCCTTCAGCTCAGCGACCGTGCGGCGCGGGTCGAGAGGCATTGGACGACTCTAACCAAGCGTGGTAAGCATCGCCCGATGGCCACGATTGCGGTCGAACGCCCGAGCCAGACGTGGCGAGGAGGGGCAGCATACGGAGCGAAACGCTCGGCGCTCGTCGCGGCCGGGCTCGCCGCCTTCTGGGGGATCTGGGAGGCCTACCGCTTCGTCGGCGAGCGCGCCGGGATCACGTGGCCCTTCACCGTCGACGCCACCAACATGCCCCACATCCACGACATGCTGAGCGCCCTGACGAAGCCGCTCCAGCCCGGTGGCCCGCGGCTGATCCAGCTGGAATGGCACTGGGCGCTCTTCACGGGCAAAGAGGCGCTGCTCGGCTTCGCGCTCGGCGGCGCGATCGGCTTCGCTATCGCGGTCGTCCTCGCTCACTCGGGCATCCTCCGCCGGGGGCTGCTGCCCTACATCGTCGTCTCGCAGACGGTTCCGATCCTGGCCGTGGCGCCGATGGTCGTCGTCGGCCTCGGCACCAAGGGCGTCAAGCCGTGGATCGCCGTCTCCGTGATCGCCGCCTACCTGACCTTCTTCCCGGTGGCGATGAACGCTCTCCGCGGCCTGTTGTCTCCCGATCCCCGCTCGATGGAGCTGATGCGGTCGTACGCGGCCGACCGCACCGCCGTGCTCTGGAAGCTGCGGCTGCCCGCCTCCCTGCCGTTCCTCTTCTCGGCGCTGAAGATCTCCGCGACCGCGAGCGTGATCGGGGCGATCATCGGCGAGGCGCCCGCGTCGATCCAGGACGGCCTCGGGGGCGCGATCGTCAACTTCAACCAGTACTACTCGACCGGCCCGGAACGGCTCTGGGCCACCAACATCGTCTGCGCCGCCCTCGGGCTGTTCTTCTTCCTGGTCGTCCTGATCGCGGAGCGCCTCGTCCTGCGCCGCGCGCCGGAGCATGTGGCATGAACGACCGGCCGGCAGTTCACATCAAGGGCGTCTCGAAACAGTTCAAGGCGGGCGTGACGGCCCTCAGCGGGATCGACCTGGAGGTGAGGCCGCGCGAGTTCGTCTCCCTGATCGGCCCCTCGGGCTGCGGCAAGTCGACCCTCCTGCGGATCATCGGCGACCTGATCGAGCCCTCCGCGGGCGCCGTCGAGGTGAACGGCAAGCCCGCCCACCGCGCTCGCCTCGACCACGACTACGGGATCGTCTTCCAGGAGGCCGTCCTCTACGACTGGCGGACGGTCGCCAAGAACATCGCGCTCCCGCTGGAGCTGCTCCGCTGGGGCCGCGAGAAGCGAGCCCGCCGCGTCGAGGAGCTGGTCGAGCTCGTCGAGCTTCAGGGCTTCGAGGACCACCATCCCTGGCAGCTCTCCGGCGGCATGCAACAGCGGGTCTCGATTGCCCGCGCGCTCTCCTTCGACCCTGCGCTGCTGCTGATGGACGAGCCATTCGGCGCCCTCGACGAGATGACGCGCGAGCGGATGAACCTGGAGCTGCTCCGGATCTGGGACGCGAGCGGCTCGACGATCGTGTTCGTGACGCACTCGATTCCCGAGGCCGTTTTTCTCTCGTCCCGCGTGGCGGTGATGTCGCGGCGGCCTGGCCGGATCGCCGGGATCGTCGAGGTCGACCTGCCGCAGCCGCGGAGCGCCCGGACCCGCGAGGAGCCGCGCTTCTTCGAGCTGGTGACCGAAGTCCGGGAGCGGCTGGCAGCCGGAGGTCTCGAGCTGGAGCCCGCGGAGGAGGCGTCGTGAGCCTCGCTCTCCGCCGCCAGGCGATCCAATGGCTCCCGGCCCTCGCGGTCTTCGCGCTCGGGATCGGCGCCTGGCAGGGGCTCGTCGCGGCTTTCCACGTCCAGGAGTTCCTCCTCCCGAAGCCCAGTGAGATCGCGCGGACGTTCTGGGACGAGCGCGGCACGCTCTGGCACGCAGGCATCTACACCTTCAAGGAAGCGCTTGGCGGCTTCGCGCTCGGCTCCGGGCTCGGAATCCTCGCCGCGCTGCTGTTCGCCGCCTACCGTCCGCTCGGAATCGCCTTCATGCCGTTCGCGGTCGCGGCCAACGCGGTCCCGATCATTGCCTTCGCGCCGATCATGAACGACTGGTTCGGCCTCCTGAACCCGTTCTCGAAGATGGCGATCGCGGCCGTGCTGTGCTTCTTCCCGGTCCTGATCAACACGTTGCGGGGCCTGACCTCCGTCGACCCGCGCTCGATCGAGCTGATGCACTCCTATGCGGCAGGGCGGGCCTCCGTCTTCCGGCGCGTCCGCATCCCGGCCTCGTTGCCGCACCTCTTCGCAGGGCTGAAGATCGCGAGCGTGCTCTCGATGATCGGCGCGATCGTCGGCGAGTACTTCGGCGGGCCGACAAATGCCCTGGGCGTGACGATCCTGAACGCCTCGGCCTACACGAACTTTCCCGAGGCGTGGGCCGGGATCGTCCTGGCGAGTGCGTTCGGGATCCTCTTCTACGGAGCGGTCGCGCTCGCCGAGCTTCTGACGACCGCCTGGGACCCTTCCCGGCGGGCCTTCCACACGGAGTGACCGCGGGTCAGAATGGCGAGGTCGGACCGGAGTCGTCGAAAACGAAAGGGAGTACGGATGAACAAGCGCTGGTTGGGGTTGCTCGCCCTTGCGGTCACGGGCCTCCTCCTCACAGGTTGCGGCGGGAGCAAGAAGTC
>VAXM01000102.1 GCA_005883335.1 Actinomycetota bacterium | reverse complement strand
CGCTCGTGGGCGGCGAGCGGGATGACCGCCGCGGTCGAGCCCTGGTCGAGGAACGGGATGAGCGGCTCGTGCGCAGGGCCGAGAGCGCGCGCGGCCTCCGGGTCGAGCACGACGACGTCACCGCTGCGATAGGCGCTCGGCCGCACGGGCGAGAGGGGCTGAGGCAGCGACATGATCCGGCGCAACGGCTCGGCGAGCCGCTCCTCGCGCACGTGCGCGGCCACAGGCACGAGGGCGTCGCCCCGCTCATGCGGGATCCGCAGCACGGCCGCGTCCACCTCGAGCTCCTCGACGATCGTGCGGACGACGACGTCGAACGCGTCGTCGAGTGAGAGGCTCTCCGTGAACGAGCGCGAGATCTCGTAAAGCGCGCGGAGCCGGCGCGAGACCTGGGCTTCCTCGTCGCGGGCGCGCTTGGCCTCCCCGGACTCTCGTTCCACCTTCTCGTGGAGCTGGGCGTTCTGGACGGCGACGGCCAGCTGGGCGACGAGCGCGCGGAGGAGCGACTCCTCGTTCTCGGTGATCGTGCGCCCGCGCTCCGGGTAGACGGCCAGTAGGCCGATCAGCTGCTCGCCGGCTCGCAGCGGCACGCCGATCGCAGCCTCGATCCCCACCTCCTCGACCGCGTCACGGACGGGTGCGAGACGAGTGTCCGCCGCGGCGTCCTCCACGAGCACCAGGCCCCTGCCGCGCGCCGGGCCGAGCGCGAGGTCGAGCAGCCGCTCGCCGATCCGCACGTGCGGGCCCGTCACGCCGCGCTCCGTGGCGGTCTCGAGCCGGTCGCCGTGCTCCTCGACGAGGTAGACGGCGAGGCCTTCGACGGTCAGAAGATCGCGCACGCGCTCGGCGGCGGTGTCGAGCGTGTGGGCGAGCGAGAGCTCGGCGATGGCCTGGCCAACGATCGTGAGCAGCGCGCGGCTGCGGTCGAGCTCGGCGGCGAGCGAGCGGCGCCGCTCGCCGGCGCGTAGCGCGTGGGCCGAGCGCACGGCGAACGTCGCGAGCCGCGGGAGCAGCGGGCCCGCCGGGTCCGGCTCCTGGCCGAAGAGCAGCTGCAGCGCGCCGACGGGCGGCTCACCGAGCTGAAGCGTGACGAGCCAGCCGGGCTCGCCCGCCGGCTCGGCGGTCACCGGCTCGTGCGAGTCCTGGGCGCGACGCAGCACGTCGAGCGCGTAGGCGGGGGCGGCGGCCGCTTCGGGCCCGGACAGCGCGGCGAGCACCGGCTCGCCTCCCTCCTCGTACCGCCAGACGAGGGAGGCCTGGGCATCGGTCGCCTCTGTGGCGAGCTGCGCGATCTGGTCCGCCGCATGCGTCTCCGCCGAGCCGGCCGCGAGGGCGTCGCCGGCCAGCTCAAGTGGATCGCGCGAGGCGCGACCGGGCGCACCCGCGAAGGCTCGCCAGGCGAGCGCAACCTCGTCCGCGGCGGCGCGCGCGAGGGTCAGCTGCAGGTCATCGAACTCCGACCGGCTGCGCATCAGCTCGACCGAGCCGACGATGGAGCCGTTGTCGCTGACCGGCAGCCGCAGCAAGCCGACGGCCGCGACGCGACCGGCCGCGAGCTGCAGAGGCCGCGGCAGCTGCTCGAGGCCCGTTTGTTCGGTGATGGGGACGGAGTCGACGTCGATCCTCGAGCCCTCGAGCTCGGCCCGCACCGACTCGGAGCGCGCGTGGACAGCGTGGGCCACGAGCCCGCCGCTCTCGTCCGCGATGCGGGCGATCACCACGTCGGCCTCCGCGAGCCGCGCCGCGCGCTCGACGATCGCCGTGAGCGTCGCGTCGAGGTTGCTGACTCCGGTCGTTTCCCTGGCCGCTCTCACGTTGCCCCCTGACGTAAGTATGGCCCTTTACACTCCAGCGGATGGCATTGCCGGAGCGGAAGGAGGTCGAGGAGGAGCTTCTCGACCCGACCGCGGTTCAACAGGCGTACCGTCGCGAGCGGCTGCGGCGCCGGGCCCGCGAGCAGCGGGCTCGTGAGCGGCAACTCGCGGGCCTGCGCTTCTGGCTGGCCGTGACCGCGGTCATCGGCACGAGCATCGGCCTCGCGATCGTCATCTGGCACGAAATCCATCGCCTGTTCGGCCTCTAGAGCAAGCGCGCTTCTCAGCCTGGCACCACGGGCTTGAGCGTCCATGGCGCGAATCGCAGATACTGCGCGCGTGGAGACGCCGGAGCCATTCCCGCCGCCCGAGGGCGAGGACGTCTACTACGAGGGCGAGCAGGACGTGGCCATCCGGCCCGTCGGAGGCTTCTGGGCTCTCGGCGGACGCCTGACCTGGGTCGCTGCCCTCGTGCTGGCGCTCTCCGCCTTCACGGACTGGTACGCCGAGCACGGTCTCGCCGGCCCCACGATCGCGGTGATCGGCTGGCACACCGGCGCCCTCGGGAAGCTCATCTTCTTCGTCGGTCTCGTGCTGCTCGGGCTCGTGATCCTGCGCGAGCTCGGCTTCGAGCTCCCGCCGTCCGTGCCCGAGAGTCTGGTCGTGATTGCCCTCGGCTCGCTCGCGACGATCTTCGTCCTGATCCGCCTCATCTCGATCCCGGACTCGATCCCGCCGCCCGCCGGCCGCGGCATCGGGATCTGGATCAGCCTGCTGGCGTCCCTCGCCGTGATCGTCGCGGGACTGCTGAGAGCATCAGAAGAGCTGTAGCGACGAGAATCCCGAGCGCCGCGCCGCCGAAGACGTCCAGCGGCCAGTGCACGCCGACATAGACGCGCGACCAAGCGATCGCGCCCGCGAGCACGAAAGCCGGAAACGCCAGGCGCGGCACCTTCCACGCGAGCACTGTCGCGCACGCAAACGCAACCGACGCGTGACCCGACGGAAACGACCCTGAGTGCGGCACGTGGACGAGCGGCTTCGGCTCCGGATAGACAAGGGGTGGCCGCCGCCGCCCGATCCAGTCCCGCAGGGCGAACGAAACCAGCACGGCGGCACCGTCCGAGGCGAGCAGCACGACGAACAGCTGCGGCCGGCGCCAGAGCAGCGCTACAACCGCACCGACCACGAGGAAGACGACGCCGTCGGTGCCGATCCAGGAGAGGAAGACGAAGAGCCAGTCGAGCCAGTCGACGCGGTGGTGGACGACCCAGCGCTCGAGGTGCCGGTCGGCGGTGATCAGTGCCCCTGCAGGTGATGCTGTCCAGCTTCTGGGTCGCGAGCACCAAGCCAGGGGCCGCACTCGTCCGCAGCCAAGGCTGATTGCCTTGGTAAGGACGAGGGTGGTTCCTGGCGCCGCGTGATCGCGGGCCAGAAGCGGACGTGCATTGCCTGCAGGGGCACTAGGTCGGCAGCAGCTGCTTGGTCTGGTCGATTAGCTCCTGCGGGCTGAACGGCTTCCCGACGAACGCCTGTGCCCCGCGGGAGGCCGCGTCGTTCGCGGCCTCCTCGTCGACCTTGCCGCTGAACATGATCACGGGGATCGCGCCGACGCCGTGGCGCTCCTGCACACGCTGCAGCATCTCCCAGCCGTCGACGCCGGGCATCATCACGTCGAGCAGGACGAGATCGGGCGACGCCTCCTCGAGGACGTTGAGACCCTCCTCCGCGTTGCCGGCCTCGCGAACGGCGTAGCCCTCCATCTCGAGATTGACGCGGACGTACTCGCGCAGGCGGGGGTCATCGTCGACGATCAAGACGACGGGCGACTCGGCCGGTGGCCCGCCCGGGCCGGAGCGCTCGAGGAACTTGTCGAGGTCGGCGCGGCGGTAGCGGCGGTGCCCTCCCGGCGTGTAGAAGGCCGGGACGCGGCCCTGGTCGGACCACTTCCGGATCGTGCTCTGAGCCACCCCGAGGTACTTCGCCGCCTGGCCGAGCGTCAGCCAGTCGGGCTCCCCGACGGGCGCAAGGCGACGAGAGGCGTCCTCGCGAGGCATGCGCCGGCGAATCTACCCAAAGCTCGTTCTTTCTAACCCTGACTAAGGCGCCGTGACGGTGACTGTTGCCGATTCTGGCGCCAGCGTGAACGTTCGCTCGAGCGTCCTCGTGTGCCCGGGGCCCGGGTTGTCGTCGAGCGCCTCGCCGAACGCGATCCCGACGGCGAAGACGAGCACGCCGACCAGTCCCAAGACGATCCACCTTCGCGCGTGGCTCTTCTTCCGCCGGCGCGCGACGGTCGTCACGGGCGGTAGTCGACGGCGCCCCGGGAATACACGTGGAACGCCGCGTCCTGGACGGTGGTGAGCCGGGCCGGCCACCCCGGCACAAGGGCGTGCTCGGCCAGGGCGTCCTGCACCCAGCGGTCGGCGCCTGCGTAGGCAGCCGCGAGCTCGTCGAGCGTGAACGTCTGGCCGATCCGGCGACGGAGCTCGTCGAGCACGAGCTCGAGCTCGGCCAGCAGGTTGTGGTAGCGCTGCCGGTCCCCTGAGGCACCCTCGAGACGGCGGTAGCCCTCCTCCCACTCGTGTCGGGTCGCCTCGATCGTCTCCAGCGGCATGTTCTCGATGCTACTGCCCGCTGTCCAGGCGGGCCACAGGCATCTGCCTCGGTGTCGGTGTGTTAGACGGCCACGCCGGCAAAGCCGGCATGGCCTCTTTGGTCGGCGCCGCCGAGTCGGCGCCTTAGTCGGGAGTGCAACAACCCCGCGAGGGCCAGAGCGGCTCGACCTCGGCAAGGATCCGCTCGCCGAGCTCGTAACCGGGGCGGGCCAGCGCAAAGGCCGCGTGGGCGTGCAGGCATTTCAGCCCGCCGGTCCGGGTCTGTCCGCCGATCCCGCCCGGGAGCTCCGGGCGGAGGCGGCGCTGCTCTTCGTGCGCGGCCTCGACGCTTGCGCTCAGCTCGGGATCCTCCCGCGCGAGCCGGCTCCAACGCTCGACCCCACCCACCGCCTCGAGCCTCGAGATCGCCTGGACGAGGTACGGGCAGGTCAGGTAGTAGCCGGTCGGGAAGGGCTCACCCGAATCGTCGAACGGCTCCTGCTCGGTGACCGCGGGGCGACCGTAGGGGCAGCGGACGACTACCCGCCGCAGCGCCCGCGGCGGGCGGCCGAGCTGGCGTTCGACGATCGCGCGGTCATCCACCCCGCGCGATCGTAGCCTTCGAATGCAGCCAGGCCGTGATGCCTTTCACGATGAAGAGCCGCTCACCAGGGCGAACGAGGCCGAGCCGTCGCGCCTCGCGCTGGAGCGCCTCCGGCGTGCTCGCTTCGGCGAGGCGGTGCTGGAGCTCCCGCTTCTCGGCCTTCAGCGCGCGGACGTCTGCGGCACGCTGGGCGAGCTCGTGTTTCGTGCCGAGGTAGCTACGCAGCGGCCGCGCGTAGAGCAGGCCGACGAGCGCGATCGCGCCGACCGCGAGCCAGCGGAGCACGTGCTTTCGGCGAGGGGGCTTTCGTCGCGCCACGCCCGGCCGTTCGCCGTGCCGCGCGGTCTTCCTCTAGGCGATCGCGACCTTGATCATGTCGGTCGTGCCCGGGAGGTTGACGGCCGTCCCGGCCGTGATGACCACTCGATCGCCTTCGGCCACGAGACCGCTCGCACGCGCGGCGGCGAGCGAGACCTGCCAGAGATTCTCGACGTCCGCGCTCTCCGGGATCAGCAGCGGCGTCACGCCCCACTCGAGAGCCATCTGTCGCAGTGCGTAGTCATGGTGGGTGAGCCCGAGGATCGGCCGGCGCGGCCGCAGCCGCGCGACTACCGAAGCCGTCCGTCCGGTGTAGGTCGGAACGAGCAGCGCCGAAGCCTGCAGCACCTCGGCGACGTCGCAAGCCGCGTTCGACATTGCCTGCCCCACGGTCGGCTCTTCGCTCGCCTCGGGAATCTGGTGCCGGTAGCCGAGGCTCGGCTCGACCGCCCGCGCGAGGCGGTCCATGTACGCGACCGACTCGACCGGGTACTCGCCGATCGCGGTCTCGCCCGAGAGCATCAGCGCGGAGGTGCCGTCGAGAACGGCGTTCGCGACATCGCTCGCCTCGGCGCGCGTCGGCTCGGGCTGGTGCACCATCGTCTCGAGCATCTGCGTGGCCGTGATGACCGGCTTTCCGCGCTCGAGCGCCGCGAAAATGATCCGCTTTTGCAGGAGCGGTACCAGAGCCACGCCGATCTCGACGCCAAGGTCGCCGCGGGCGACCATCACCGAGTCGGTCTCGTCGAGGATCGCGTCGAGCGCGTCGACGGCCTCGGACTTCTCGATCTTCGCGATCACGCGTGCGTGCGACCCTGCCTGCTCGATCAGCGCGCGCAGGTCGCGGACGTCGGCGGCGGAGCGGACGAAGGAGAGCGCGATGAAGTCGACGCCGAGCTCGAGCGCCAGCTCGAGGTCGTCCATGTCCTTGCGCGTGATGGACGGGATCGGAATCGGGACGCCCGGCAGATTGACCCCTTTGTGCGAGGTGACGACGCCGCCGGTGAGCACCGCGCAGCGCGCGCGGCCCTGCTCGATCGTCTCGACCCGCAGCCGGACGAGCCCGTCGTCGATCAGCACCTCGTGCCCCGGCTGGAGCACCTCGCTGATCACCGCCGGGCTGACCGGTAGCTCGCCGTCGCTCGAGCTCTCGCCACCGGCCACGACCACGTCCTCCCCGCGGGCGAGCGTGACCGGGCCCTCGAGCTCGCCGATGCGGAGCTTGGGGCCCTGGAGGTCGGCGATCAGCGCGAGCGGCCGGCCGATCTCGGCCTCGGTCGCGCGGACGGCACGGGCGCGCTCGCGGTGCTCCTCGTGGGTGCCGTGCGAGAGGTTGAGCCGCGCGCCGTCCATCCCGGCATTCGCAAGCGCTGCAAGCTGCTCCGGGGATGCGGAGGCGGGGCCGATCGTGGCGACGATCTTCGTGCGTCGTGGCATGACGGCAGCCACACCCTGAGATTAGCTCTAAGAGCAGCTAGCGACTGAAGCGGGGGAACGCAGCCCAGCCCGGGTAAGCGGCCCGGTCACCGAGCTCCTCCTCGATCCGAAGCAGCTGGTTGTACTTCGCGACGCGGTCGGTGCGCGACAGCGAGCCCGTTTTGATCTGGCCCGCGTTCGTGGCAACAGCGAGATCGGCGATCGTGGTGTCCTCCGTCTCGCCGGAACGATGGGAGACGACGACGCCGTAGCCGCTCGTCTGTGCGAGCTCGATCACGTCGAGCGACTCGGTCAGCGTCCCGATCTGGTTCACCTTGACGAGGATCGCGTTGCCCACGCCCTCGTCGATGCCGCGCTGGAGCCGTTCGCGATTGGTGACGAAGATGTCGTCGCCGACGAGCTGGACGCGGTTGCCGACTCGCTCGGTCAGCAGCCGCCAGGTCTCCCAGTCGTCCTCCGCGAGGCCGTCCTCGATCGAGGCGATCGGGTAGCGCTCGCAGAGCCCTTCGAGGTAGGCGACCATCCCGGCGCCGTCCTCGTCGCGGCCCTCGAAGACGTAGCGGCCGTCACTGAAGAGCTCGGTCGCCGCCGGGTCGAGCGCGACGGCGATCCGCTCGCGGTGGCCCGCGCGCTCCGCCGCTTCGAGCAGCGCGTCGATCGCCTCCTCGCTCGAGCCGAGATCGGGCGCGAAGCCTCCCTCGTCGCCGACGCCCGTGGAGAAGCCGCGCTCGTGGAGCAGCGCGCCGAGCGCGTGGAAGGTCTCGGAGCCGATCCGCAGCGCCTCGGCAAAGGTCTCCGCGCCGGCCGGAACGAGCATGAACTCCTGCAGGTCGATCGAATTCTGCGCGTGCGCGCCGCCGTTGATCACGTTCATCAGCGGCACCGGCAGCGTGCGCGCGTCGCCGCCGCCGAGGAACCGGAAAAGCGGCGCGCCCGCCTCGGCAGCGGCCGCCTTCGCCGCCGCGAGCGAGACCCCGAGGATCGCGTTCGCGCCGAGCCGTTCCTTGTTCGGCGTGCCGTCGAGCTCGATCAGCCGCTCGTCCAGCGCGCGCTGGTCGGAGGCGTCGAGACCGCGCACCGCCGCGGCGATCTCGCCGTTCACGTGCTCGACCGCCTGCGAGACGCCTTTGCCACCCCACTCGTCGCCCTTGTCCCGGAGCTCCAGTGCCTCGTGAACACCGGTGGAGGCGCCGGATGGAACCGCCGCGCGGCCCAGCGCGCCCGACTCCAGACGCACGTCGACCTCGACGGTCGGGTTGCCGCGCGAGTCGAGGATCCAGCGGCCGAACACTGAGGCGATAGCCGTCATCGAAGCGCCTCCTTGGCGAGGTCGTAGTAGTGGTCCTGGTCCTCCAGCGGAAGCTTCGCCCACTGCTTTCCATCGTCCTCGGCAAGCGCGACCGCCCGCTCCACGCGCTCGACGAACTTCTTGGACGTCTGCCGTAGCGCGAGCTCTGGATCGACGTTCAGCCGGCGCGCGAGGTTCACCGTCGAGAAGAGGACATCGCCGAGCTCGTCTACCGCTCGTGGATCGGGCTCGCTCTCGGGCGCGGGCTCTACTGCGACGTCGACCAGCTCGGCCAGCTCGCGCTCGACGTGCTCGAGCAGCCCCGCGAGCTTCGGGTAGTCGAAACCCACCGTCGCCGCCCGCCGCTGGATCTTCCGCGCGTAGAGCAGCGCGGGGAGACCCGCGGGCACGTGGTGGAAGATCCCCTCGCGGCCCTCCTGCTCCGACTTGATCCGCTCCCAGTTCTCGCGCACCCGCCCGGCCGTGCGCGCCTCGACATCGCCGAAGACGTGGGGATGGCGCCGTACCAGCTTGTCGTGCACCGCCCGCGCCACCTGCTCGAGATCGCCGGCGCCTTCCTCCTCCAGCAGCAGCGCGAGGAAGTAGACCTGGAAGAGCAGGTCGCCGAGCTCGTCGAGCAGTTTCTCGCGATCGCCGGCGAGCGCCGCGTCCGCTACCTCGTAGGCCTCCTCGACGGTATGCGGGACGATCGTGCGAGCCGTCTGCTCGCGGTCCCAGGGACAGTCACGCCGCAGCCGCTCGGTCAGCTGCTGTAGCTCCAGCAGCGCCTCGCCGACGGACATGCGCTAGCCGGTCGTGGAAGCCGTCGTCGTCGTCGACTGGCGCTTGCAGGGATCCTGCCCCGGCGCGGGCGCGTAGCCCGACTGGTACCCGATCGTCTTGCAGTAGCCCTTGATCATCTTCTTCTCCCACTTCTGCGTGGCGTCGTTGCGCTTGTTCTGCAGAAGCGTCTGCCGGATCGCCTCCTTGACCTGCGAGAGCGGCGTCGGCTTGGCGGGCGTCGGAGCACGGACCGGCCCCATCGCCTGGATGATGTGCCAGCCGAACTGGGAGTGCACAGGCTTGGAGATCTGGCGGACCTTCAGCGAGAAGGCGACCTTCTCGAACGACTTCACCAGCCGGCCCTTGACCGCGCCGCCCGGGAGCTCGCCGCCGGCCTGCGCGGAAGACGTGTCAATCGAGTACTGCTTCGCGAGCTTCGGGAAGAGCTTCGGGTTCGCGGTCAGCCGGGAGTAAAGCTTGTTCGCGAGTGACTTCTTCTTGACGAGGATGTGGCGGACGTCGCGGCTCGCGGGCTGCGCCGGGGTCTCGTACTGCTGCTTGTGCTTGTCGTAGTACGACTTGACCTCGTCGTCCGAGACCGTGATCCCCTCGGTCACCTTCTTCTGGACGCGCTCGCGGTAGAGCGTGATCTTGATCCCCTTCCGCACTTCCTCGTCGGTGAAGCCCTGCTGCTTCAGCGCCTGCTGGTAGCGCGCCTCGACCTGGGCCTTCGTGGCGGGTTTGCCGCCCGACTGGCTCGCGTAGAACTGCTTCTTGATCTGGTCGAGCCGCGACTGGACGTCGGCGTCGCTGACCTTGATCCCCATCTTCGCGGCCTCCTGCTCGTACTCGCTCGCGGAGATCAGGAACTGCGTCGCGTTCGAGCGGAGATTGTTCAGCTCGGCCGAGCCGGGCTTGGGGAAGGAGTGCTTCGTCGCGTTGTAGTTCTCCTTGGTCTGGCCGATCAGCGCGTCCCACTGCGCCTTCGTGATCGTCTTGTCACCGACGACCGCGACCGCGTCGCTGGGCACGCTGCGCGCACCACCGCCGCCGCACGCTGCGACCGCAAGAAGAAGCACGACCCCTGAGAAAACTCCGATGATCCGTCTCATGCAAAAAGCGCCGGAAGCAGCCCTTTTACCTCATGCTGCTTGGCGCGCATCGAGTATAGCATCGACCAGCCGGAGCGCTTCGCCGAATTCCTCGCCCCGCACTGTGACCTCTCTGCGCGCAGTCGTGTAGACCGCCGTGGAGACGTCGCGGCGGAGCGCGCGGAGCTCTCCGGAGCCGAGTTCGACCGGCCCCACCGTGGCCCGGCCGGCCTTGAAGACGACGTAGTCGGCGCCGAGGCGTGCGACCTTCACTTTCGCCTCCTGGATCGCGAACAGGTTCTCGACCGGCTCAGGTAGCGGCCCGTAGCGGTCCTCGGTCGCGGCGCGGAGCTCGCGCAGCTCGTCGTCGGATTCTGCGAGGGCGAGCCGGCGATGGAGATCGATCTTGAGCGCCTCCGCGGCGATGTAGTCAGCGGGCACGTAGGCGTCGACGCGCGCGTCGACCCGCACCGGCCGTGGGACGGTGCGGCGCTCGCCGGCCAGCTCCGCGACCGCCTCGCCGAGCATCTCGACGTAGAGCTCGAAGCCGAGGGCCGCGATGTGCCCGTGCTGTTCGGCACCGAGCAGGTCGCCCGCGCCGCGGATCTCAAGGTCGCGCATGGCGATCGCGAAGCCTGCACCGAGCTCCGTGTGGTCGGCGAGCGTCGCCAGCCGGGCGCGGGCCTCCGGGGTCAGCTCGCGCGAGTCCGGATAGAACAGGTACGCGTGGGCGAGGACGTCGGAACGGCCGACCCGCCCGCGGATCTGGTAGAGCTGGGCGAGCCCGAGCGCATCGGCGCGCTCGACGACCAGCGTGTTCGCCTGCGGGATGTCGAGACCGGACTCGATGATCGTCGTCGAGACGAGCACGTCCGCGTCGCCGCGCAGAAAAGCGTGCATCTTCTCCTCCAGCTCGCGCTCGCGCATCTGGCCGTGCGCGACGGTGACGCGGAGCTGGGGAGCGAGCTGGGCGATCCGCTCGGCGGCTTCCTCGATCGTCTCGACCCGGTTGTGGAGGAAGAAGCTCTGGCCCCCGCGCTCCTTCTCGCGGCCCAGCGCCAGACGGACCATGTCGTCGTCGTACTCCCCGACGTAGGTGCGAATCGGGCGGCGGCCCTCGGGCGGCGTCTCGATCACCGAGATGTCGCGCAGCCCTGCGAGCGACATGTGCAGCGTGCGCGGGATCGGGGTCGCGCTGAGCGCGAGCACGTCGACCTCGAGGCGCAGTGCGCGGAGCAGCTCCTTTTGCGCGACGCCGAAGCGCTGCTCCTCGTCGACGATCACGAGGCCGAGCTCCTTCGGGATCACGTCGCGGCTGAGGATGCGATGCGTGCCGATCAGGACTTCGACCTTTCCCGCGGCGAAGTCGGCGAGCACCTGCTTCTGCTCCTTGGCGCTGCGGAAGCGCGAGATCATCTCGACGCGCACCGGGAAGTCTCGGTAGCGCTCGCGGAAGGTGTTCCAGTGCTGCTCGGCGAGGACCGTCGTCGGGACGAGCATCAGCGTCTGCTTGCCGTTCACGGCGACCGCGAAGGCGGCACGGACCGCGACCTCCGTCTTGCCGAAGCCCACGTCGCCGCAGACGAGCCGGTCCATCGGCCGCGCGGCCTCGAGGTCCTCCTTGACCGCCTCGATCGCGGTTCGCTGGTCGTCGGTCTCGCGGTACGGGAACTCGGCCTCGAGCCGCTCGAGCCAGTCGCTCGAGAGCTCGTAGGAGACGCCTTCGGCCTGCTGGCGCTGCGCGTAGAGGGCCAGCAGCTCGCCCGCGAGCTCGCGGACGCTCGCGCGCGCCCGGGCCTTGAGGTTCTGCCACGCCTTGCCGCCGAGCTTCGACAGCGCAGGCCCGCTCCCGTCGGCGCCGATGTATTTCGAGACCTTCCCGATCTGCTCGTGCGGGACGTAAAGCCGGTCGTCGCCGCGGAAGCCGAGGAAGAGGTAGTCGCGCGTGACCCCGGCGACCGTCTTGGTCTCGAAACCGAGCAGCTTGCCGACGCCGTGGTCCTCGTGGACGACGTAGTCGCCCGTGCGGAGGTCGGCGAAGGACTGAAGGGCGCGGCCGGCCGGCGCGGCCCGGCTCGGCGTCCGCTTCCGGAAGACCTGCGTGTCCGGCAGGAGCGCGAGGCGGAGGTCTCGCCAGACGAAGCCGCGGCGGGCCGGCGAGACGACGAAGAGGAGCTCCGCGTCCTCAGGGAACCGCTCCCCCGGCTCGAGCAGGCGCGCGTCGACTCGGCGGAGCAGGTTCATCGTGCGCAGCGCCTCGCCACGGTGCGGGAAGGCGACGATGACGCGGTTCCCAGCGCGGAGCAACGAGGCAAGCTCGGTCTCGGCCTCGGCGAGCCCACGTGCAGCGATCGCCGGACGCTGCCCCTCGAAGGCGTGCTCCTGCCCGCGCGGGAGCGGATCGAGCTCGGCGGCGCCGTCGATCAGGGCCGGCGGGACATCGAGCTCCTCTTCCTCCCAGACCTCGCGCACGTCGTCCGGCTGCCAGACGAGATCTACGGGCCGGTCGAGCACCGGGACGAGATCGGATGGGATCGGTGTCTCGTCTTCGAGCGAGGGCTCGATGAGATCTAGACGCCGCTCCGCCGCCGGGTAGATAACCGCCTGGTCGACGTCGTGGAGCGCGCGCTGCGTGAACGGCGAGAAGGCGCGAACGGCCTCGATCTCGTCGCCGAACAGCTCGATCCGGAGCGGGTCGCGCCCGGTGGTCGGGAAGACGTCCACGAGCCCGCCGCGGACGGCGAACTGGCCGCGCTCCTGCACCCGGTCGACCCGCTCGTAACCCGCCAGCGCAAGCCGCTCGGCCAACGCGTCCAGCCCGGGAGCCTCGGCGCGGCTCACCGTGATCGGCTCGGGCCTCGCCTCGGGAGGCGGAAGTGGCTCGGCGAGCGCAGCGGCCGAGCAGCAGACCAGCCCGCCCGCCGCGAGCACGTCGAGCGCCCGCGCCCGCTCCCCGACGAGGTGCGGCGGCGGCTCGAGCCCCGAGCCCCAGCGCACGCCCCGGCTCGGCAGCAGCGCGACCCGCTCAGCTCCGAGCAGCCAACGGGCAGCCTCGGCCGCATCCCGCGCGTCAGCGTCCTCCGGCAGCAGCACCACGAGCCCGCGCCCCAGGTGCTCGTGCAGCCCCGCGAGGACGAGCGGCAGCACCGGCTCGGAGACGCGCGCGGAAGCAGGCAGCGCGTCCGCGTACGCGGCCAGGCGCTCGTCCGCGAGCAGCTGCTCGACGAGCGGGTGGAGCACGGGCCGTGTGGTCTCTGCCAGGTCCAAGACGAAAGACGGAACTCGCGGTTCCGCGCCGCAATCGTAGCCCCGGCGAGCCCCCTCGAGGCCCGGCGTAGTCTGCGGGCATGGTTGGAGAGCGATTCGGGCCGCTGAGCGAGCGGCCCTTCCGACTCCTCTGGCTCGGACGGACCGGCTCGGCATTCGGCGATGCGCTGATCCCGGTCGCGCTCGCCTTCGCGGTGCTGCGAATAGGCGGAGGCGCGACCGGGCTCGGGCTCGTGCTCGCGTCGTACACGGTCGGCCGGGCGTCCTTCGTGGCGCTCGGCGGCGTCTGGGCAGACCGACTGCCCCGGCGCGCGGTGATGATCGGCGCGGACCTCGTTCGCTTCAGCACGCAGGCAGCCACGGCAGCGCTCCTCTTCGGACACGTGCTCCACGTGTGGGAGCTGGCCGTCCTGCAGGGGATTGCAGGCGCCGGTGGCGGGTTCTTCGTGCCGGCGTCGACCGCCTTCGTTCCTCAGGCCGTGACTCGCGCGCGGCTGCAACAAGCAAACGCGCTCCTCTCGCTCTCCCAGAGCGCGACCAACATCTTCGGGCCGGCGGTCTCGGGCGCGATCGTCGCAGCCGCGGGTCCCGCCTGGGTCTTCGCGATCGACGCGGGAAGCTTCCTCTTCAGCACCGCATTTCTGACAGCACTCCGGGGCGTCGAAGCGCACGTGCGCCCCTCGGCACAGCGCTTCTGGCACGACCTTGGCGACGGCTGGCGGGAGGTGCGCCGCCACCGCTGGCTGACGGCCGGGTTCCTCGGATTCGCCCTCGGCAACGTCGGCATCGGCATCTTCCTCGTGCTCGGACCACTCGTGGCACGGCAACATCTGGGCGGCGCGCAGGCGTGGGGGCTGATCCTCACCGCGGGCGCGATCGGCGGCGTGCTCGGAGGGCTCGTCGGTTACCGGATCCGCCCGAGGCGACCGGTCGCCGCCGCCTTCGCGGTGTGGGCCTGGGGTGCGGCGCTACCCCTCGCGCTCGTCCCGCCCCTGCCTCTCGCCCTGATCATGGCCGCGAGCGGCGTGCTCACCCTCACGATCATCTTCGGAAACACCCTCTGGGAGACGGCGCTGCAACAGGAGGTCCGCCCTGACCGGCTGGCCCGCGTGGGCTCGATCGACTGGCTGCTCTCGCTCTGCCTGATGCCCGTCGGCCAGGCGCTCGCCGGGCCGCTCTCCGGGCCCCTCGGAGTCCGAGGGACGCTGCTGCTCGCGGCTGCGCTGATGTGCGTCCCCAACCTCTCGGTACTCGCGTTTGTGCGCGAGGTGAGGCACGTGCGCCGGCCTGAGCTCGCCGAGGCGACTGTCAGTTCGTGACGGGCGCGAGGCCCGGAGCGGCGATCGGCTCCGGAGCCCGCTCCGAGACGCGACCGGCGAGACGCTTGCCGCTGCGGATCAGCGGCTTCTCGACGACGCGGTGGATCCCGTACGCAAGCGCGAGCGAGAGCACGATCCCGACCGCGAGGTAGACGAGCTCGGTCGCGAGCCCGCCCGGAGCGACCACCATCGCCGCGGCGGCGAGCCCGAGCGGATGCGTCAGGTAGAGCGGGTAGCTGACGCGGCCGGCGAATCGCATCGGCGCCGACTCGAGCCAGCCGCTGCCTCCGGCCCGCAGCGCGAGCGCGCAGACGACCAGCGCCGCCGCGAGCGAGTACGGCAGGTAGTACCAGGCCGCCGCGACGCGGAACCCGGGAGCGGTCGGGTTGAAGACGTGCGTCAGGCCGTGCACGACTACGAGCAGCGCAGCGGCCCCGAGGAAGAACGGCGTCGACCCGAACCGGCTCAGGCGGGCGAAGCTCGAGCGGTTGTGCATCAGGAAGGCGAGGATGCAGCCGGCGAGGATCGCCGAATACGGAGCCAGCGCGCGGCCGCTCGAGCCGAACGCGATCGGAATCTGGAGCACGAAGGCAAGCGCGAGCGCAAGGCCGAGCCGCCTACGCGCCCTTCGGCGCAGGAGGACGAACGCCAGCAGCGGCCAGAGGAGATAGAACTTCTCCTCGATCCCGAGCGACCACGCGAGCGAGAAGACGATGTGCGTCCGGGAGAAGAACGGCACCTCGGGGAACGGCGACA